>NZ_RAWI01000049.1 GCF_003612125.1 Corallococcus praedator | reverse complement strand
CCGGTGCCCCCCAGGGCCGCGAAAGCGCCCCCGGTCAGGTGCACACGGTGGAGGGTGGCGACACGCTGTGGGACCTGTCCCAGCGCTACCTGGGCAGCCCCTGGTACTGGCCCAAGGTCTGGTCCTACAACCCGCAGATCGCCAACCCGCACTGGATCTACCCGGGCAACAACGTGAAGTTCTTCCCCGGCGGCGAGGAAGTCCCGTCGCGCGTGGAGGCCGGCGACCTTCCTTCCGACGACGTGCAGGCGCCCCAGGACGTGAGCGGCGGCAGCCTGGTGTCGGTGGTGGGGAAGATCGGCTACGACCCGTCCACGTCCCGGCCGGTGACGACCAAGGGCTTCGTGACGGCGCGCGAACTGGACGAGGCGGGCCGCATCGAGGGCTCCCCCTCCGAGGCGCTGATGCTGTCGGCCCCGGAGCGCGTGTACCTGCGCTTCAAGAAGAAGGGCGCCGCCAAGGTGGGTGACCGCTACGTCATCTTCCACACCGTGGAGCCGGTGAAGCACCCGGTGACGGGCGCCAAGGCGGGCTTCCTCACGGAGCTCTTGGGCACGGTGCAGGTCACCGCCATCAACGATGACGTGGTGACCGCGCGCATCATGGAGACCTGGGACCCCATCGAGCGTGGCAACTACGTGGGCCCCTCCAGCGAGCGGCTGTCGGAGCGCGTCGCTCCCAAGCCGAACTCCAAGGAGATCCCCGGCTACGTGCTGACGCCGATGACGCCGGGCCAGACGCTGATGGGCGAGCACCACTTCATCGTCGTGGACCGCGGCACCGCGGACGGCGTGCAGGTGGGCAACATCTTCACCATCGAGCGCAAGGGCGACCCCAGCCTCGACGTGCTCGGCCGCAGCGATACGAAGCCGGGCGAGGTCAAGAAGGGCCAGCGCGTCTACCCGTGGGAGGGCGTGGCCCAGTGCATGGTCACGGAAGTGCGTGAGCGCACCTCCAACTGCCTCCTCACCCGGTCCCTGGTGGAGATCTCCGCGGGCGACCGCGCCACCATGCGCAAGGACGGGGCCCCCACCGCCAGCCGCTAGGCACGGGCCTCCGAACGGCAGGAAAGCTGCATTCCGGCCCGCCCTGGAGGGGCGGGCCGCTTGACCACCGATGTTCCGGTGTTATGTGTCACGCCCCTCCCGGTCCACCTCTATATAGGTGGGAAACAGGCGGGGGACGGGCATGACAGAGACCGACACGGGCACACCCACCGCAGAACGCCGCGCCTGCCTGGCGCTCTGGGCCATCCCTGGCCTGGGGCCCCGGACGTTGGCCGCCGTGCGTGCGTTCGCTGGAGGGGAGCTGGCCCGCCTCGCGTCCGCCCCGGTTCGGGACTGGGTGTCCGACGTTCCGGTGCCCGCACCCGTCCGTCAGCGCCTGGCGGCCGTCGCTTCGCTGGACGACGTGGCCTCGCGCGTGGAGTCCGCCTGCGACGTGGCGGGCATCCGGGTGGCCTTCGCGGGCTCGCCGGCCCATCCCGCCCGGCTGGTGGGGCTGGAGGACGCGCCGCCGCTCTTGTTCTACCGGGGTGAGCCTGGACCGCCCCGGCGGCGCCTGGCGATGGTGGGCAGCCGTCACCCCGACCAGGGCTTCCTGCCGTTCGCCCGCACGTTCGCCCGGAAGGTTTCGGAGGCGGGTGTGGGGGTGGTGTCGGGCGCGGCGGAGGGCGTGGACAGGGCGTGCCACTGGGGCGCCCTGGACGCGGCGGGGGAGACGTGGGCCTTCCTGGGGTCGGCGCTGGACGCGCTGGACCCGGCCCAGGCCCGGCTGCTGCCCCACTTCCTGGGACAGGGAGGGGTGTTCTTCAGCGAGCTGCCGCCGGGAGTCCGGGCGAGCACGACGACCTTCCCCCGGCGCAACCGACTCATCGCTGGGGCGTCGGACGCGGTGCTGGTGATGCGGGCCGGGCTGGAGTCCGGGAGCCTGTACACGGCGGACGCGGCCCGGGCGCAGGGGCGGCCGGTGTTCGCCCTGCCTGGAGATGTCTGGCAGCCGGCGGCGGCGGGTTGCAACGCCCTGCTGGCGGACGGGCGGGCCCGGGCCTGTACGTCCGCTGAAGCGATCTGCGCGGTGGTGGGCGTTCATCCCGGCCGGGCGGTGCCCGCGGGGCGTGAAGGAGGTTGGTGGGAGGCGCTGTCCGTGGAAGCGCGCGGGGCTTATGGACTGTTGGACAGGGTTCCCCGGTCTTTTGACGAGGTGCTCGCCCAGAGTCCGCTGTCCCCCGCCGCGCTCACGAGCGCCCTGGTGGAGTTGGAATTGTCGGGGCTGGTGGTCCAGCACCCGGGTAAACGGTACGAGAAGGTTTGAAGGCAGTCCGAGGTAGGAGAGCCATGGCCACGCGGAAGAAGACACAGGCGGCGCAGACGGAAGCGGCGGAGGAGACGCCCAAGAAGGCGGCCTCCAAGAAGCCGGCTGCCAAGAAGGCGCCCGCCAAGAAGAAGACGGCGGCGAAGAAGGCCTCGGCCAAGAAGAAGACGGCGGCCCGTCGCCGTGGCGCGGACGGCGAGGAACTGCCCACCGTGGACGCGGATGCCGACGCGGAGGAGGAAGTCCCCGAGCGCCGTGGCAAGGGCCCGCACTACCTGGTGGTGGTGGAGTCTCCCGCCAAGGCCAAGACCATCAAGAAGTACCTGGGCAGCGGCTACACGGTGAAGGCGTCCGTGGGGCACGTGAAGGATCTGCCCAAGAGCAAGATTGGCGTCGACGTGGAGGACGACTTCAAGCCCGAGTACACGGTCATCAAGGGCAAGGAGAAGGTCCTCAACGAGCTGAAGAAGACGGCCAGGACGGTGGACCGCGTGTTCCTCGCGACGGACCCCGACCGCGAGGGCGAGGCCATCGCCTGGCACATCAAGGAGGAACTGGCCCACCCCGACTCCCTCCGGGTGACCTTCAACGAGATCACCAAGAAGGCGGTGCAGGAAGCCATCGCCAATCCGCGCGAGCTCAACCAGGACAACTACGACTCGCAGCAGACCCGGCGCATCCTGGACCGGCTCGTCGGCTATCAAATCTCGCCGCTGCTCTGGAAGAAGATCCGCCGGGGCCTGTCCGCCGGCCGCGTGCAGTCCGTCGCCGTGCGCCTCATCGTGGAGCGCGAGACGGAGATCAAGGCCTTCACGCCGGAGGAGTACTGGACGCTGGACGCGCTGGTGCAGGGCCCCCAGGGTCCTCCGCCCTTCAAGGCCAAGCTGTCCCGCGTGGACGGCAAGAAGGTGGAGCTGAAGGACCGCGCCACCACGGACGGGCTGGTCGCGGAGCTGAAGGACGCGCCCTTCACCGTCACCAAGGTGGACCGCAAGGAGCGCCGCCGCAACGCGCCCGCTCCGTTCATCACCTCCAAGCTCCAGCAGGAGGCCGCCAACCGTCTGCACTTCACCGCCAAGAAGACGATGACGTTGGCGCAGAAGCTGTACGAAGGCGTGCCGCTGGGTGAAGAGGGCCAGACGGCGCTCATCACGTACATGCGTACGGACTCCACGCGTCTGTCGGACGACGCCGTCACGCAGGTGCGGGAGTTCATCGGCCAGAAGTACGGCGCGGACTACCTGCCGCCGGAGCCCATGGTCTACAAGAGCCGCAAGAGCGCCCAGGACGCGCACGAGGCCATCCGGCCCACGTCCCTGGAGTACCCGCCCGAGCGCGTGCGTCCCTTCTTCGACGCGATGGACGAGTCGGACATGTTCCGCCTCTACGAGCTCATCTGGAACCGCTTCGTCGCGTGCCAGATGAAGCCCGCCGTGTACGACCAGACGGCCGCGGACATCACCGCGGGCCGCGCCACGTTCCGCGCGTCCGGCAGCACCCTGAAGTTCCCGGGCTACCTGGGCGTGTACGGCGCCGGCCTCACGCCGGAAGAGGAGTCCGAGCGCGACAAGGCCAAGGCCGCCGGTGAAGACGGCGCCGAGGACGTGGTGGGCGAACTGCCGCCCCTCAACGAGGGCGAAGTCCTGGCCCTGCACAAGCTGCTCAACGAGCAGCACTTCACCCAGCCGCCCCCGCGCTTCAGCGAGGCCACGCTGGTGAAGGAGCTGGAAGAGCGCGGCATCGGGCGCCCGTCCACGTACGCGGCCATCCTCTCCAACATCCAGGACAAGAAGTACGTGGAGAAGCTGGAGAGCCGCTTCCGGCCCACGGACCTGGGGCAGATGACCAACGAGCTGCTGGTGAAGCACTTTCCCCACGAGCTGGACGTGTCGTTCACGGCCAGCATGGAGGAGAAGCTCGATCAGATCTCCGACGGCGGCGCCAGCTGGAAGACCGTCCTCCACGACTTCTACGGGCCCTTCAAGGAGACCCTGGAGAAGGCCGAAGCGGAGATGCGCGACGTCAAGCGCGAGGAGATCAAGACCGACATCGCCTGCGAGAAGTGCGGCAACCCGTTCGTCATCAAGTTCGGGAAGATGGGCCACTTCCTCGCCTGCTCGAACTACCCCGACTGCAAGAACACCAAGGACTTCAAGCGGGACGCCGAGGGGAAGATCGTCATCGTGGAGGAGGAGACCACGGACGAGAAGTGCGAGAAGTGCGGCAAGCCCATGGTCATCAAGCGCGGCCGGTTCGGACGCTTCATGGCGTGCTCGGGCTACCCGGACTGCAAGACGTCCAAGCCCATCTCCATCGGGGTGAACTGCCCGGAGTGCAAGGTGGGCTACCTCACCGAACGCCGCAGTGGCCGGGGGAAGATCTTCTTCGGCTGCAACCGGTATCCGGAGTGCAAGTTCGCCGCGTGGGACCGGCCGCTCGCGGAGGCGTGCCCTCAGTGCGCGTCGCCGTACCTCCTGCAGAAGTACTCCAAGCGGGACGGCGCCTACATCTCCTGCCCGAACAAGGAATGCGACTACCGCCGCGAGGTGGTGGAGCAGGGCGGCCTGGGCGCTCCGACGGAGGCAGCCGTGGGGGCTGCTGGCGAGGCACCGGTCGCTCCCCCGCCTTCTTCGGCGGCCTGAGCGGAAAGCTGAGTCATTCCAGGGGGCTGGCTGGACCCCCCTGGCTTGACACCCTCGCGGGCGAAGTCCTAGAAGTCCTGATTGCTCCCAGCCCGTGATCGCAAGCCTCCTGCCCGTACGCGGCAGGGGTGCGCGCGGGGGGCAGCGAAAGGACGCACTCCGCGATGAATCCCTCCGTGAACGCGTTGTTGAGCATGGTCTTGGCCGAGGCGGCTCCCGCGGCCGGCCATGCTTCCTCCGGAGGCCTGGGGGATTTCATCGTCGGCGCCTTCAAGGCCGGCGGTCCGTTCATGTTCGTGAACCTGTTCTGGCTGGCCGCGTCCATGGCCGTCATCGGGGAGCGCGCGGTGACGCTGCTGTTCCGCTACCGGCTCAACGCGAGCGCGTTCATCGAACAGGTCCACAAGATGGTGCGCAGCGGCAACCTGGACCGCGCGGTGAAGTTCTGCGGCATGGCGCCGCGCTCGCCGCTGGCCCGCGTCATCCGCGCGGGGCTCATCAACGCGAACCGCGGCGAGCTGGAAGTGGCCAAGGCCGTGGAGGAGGCGCTGGCGGAGTACACGCCGCACGTCTCGCGCCGGGTGCAGTGGCTGTGGTCGCTCGCGAACATCGCGACGCTGGTGGGCCTCGTCGGCACCATCGTGGGCCTCATCGGCACCTTCCGCGCGCTGGGCAACGTGCCGGCGGAGCAGAAGCAGGCGCTGCTCTCCAACGGCATCTCGGAGGCCATGTACAACACGGGCTTCGGGCTCTCCATCGCGGTGCTCTGCATCGTGTCGCACCTGTTCTTCCACACGTACTCGAAGAACATGGTGGAGTCGGTGGAGCTCAACGCGCTGAAGCTGGAGAACCTGCTGTCGCGGCGCGGCTCGCTGGAAGTCGTCCCCGCGGACGACGACGTCCGGGCGGCGTCGTAGTCCCCGCTGGCTTCCGGAGCCACGCATGGCGTTCTACTACTCCCGCCGCAAGCTGAAGCCGAGGGAAGAGGAAGAGGGGGGCGAGCTGAACATCGTCCCGTACCTCGACATCCTCATGAACCTCATCATCTTCATGCTGCTTTCCATCACGGGCCTCACGGCCTTTGGCGCGCTCAACGTGTCCGCGCCCACGTATGGCGGCGGAGCTTCCGCCAGCGCGGGCCTGGCGGAGGCGGACGCGCCCAAGCTGATGCTCCAGGTGCTCATCTCCGAGAAGGGCCTCTATGTCCGGGGCAACGGCAAGGAGGCCGCGGCGCCGGAGGGGGATGCGCCCACGCTGCCGCGGCGCGCGGACGGCACCTATGACTACGCGGCGCTCAACGCGCGCCTGGTGAAGATCAAGGCGGAGTTCCCCCAGGAGACGAAGGTCATCGTGGCGGCGGATCCGAACATCCCCTACGACGCCCTCATCCAGACGATGGACGCCCTGCGCGAAACGGCGGGCCCCACCGAGCGCAAGCTGCTCTTCCCCGACGTCACCCTGAGCACCCTGTAGCCATGTCCGACACCGCGCCCCCGACCGCCGCCGAAGCCGAACAGCTCGCGCGCATGCGCTACCGCCGGGCCCTCGCGCGCAAGAAGCGCAAGGAGCGCGAGGCCGCCTCGGAGGTGAAGGAGCTCAACATCACCGCGATGATGGACATGATGACCATCATCCTGGTGTTCCTCCTGAAGTCCTTCGCGTCGTCCTCCGCGGCCATCACCGCGTCCGAGGACGTCCGTCCGCCGGTGTCCTCCACGCGCGCGACGCCCAAGGACACGGTGGCCATCACCATCACCCCCAAGAACATCCTGGTGGGGGACCGCGAAGTGGTGCGGCTGAAGGACGGGCGCATCCCGGAGACGCAGTTCCCCGAGGACAACAAGCGGCTGGTGCTGGGGCTGGATGAGCAGCTGAAGAAGGAAGTGAAGAAGCTCAAGTTCATCGCCGAGCGCAACCCGGCGGCGCCGTTCAGCCACGAGCTGTCCGTCATCGCGGACAAGATGGTGCCGTACGACCTGCTCGTCACCGTGCTCTACACGGCGGGGCAGAACGAGCTGGAGAACTACCGCTTCATCGTGCTCCAGCGCGACTCGGAGTAGCCGCACCCGGCCTGCTGGACACACGACTCCCCCGCGCGGGATGGACACACGGGGGAGCGCCTGATGCCTTCGCTAGAGGGACAGGCTGCCCGTGTGGCGGGCGGCGTCCCGCGTCTCCTGCTCGTGGAGGGCGGCGTCCTCCTCGCAGCGGATGGCGAAGGGCATGGCCTCCAGCCGGTCCAGGGAGATTTCGTTGCCGCAGTCCACGCACTCGCCGAACACGTCCGTGTCCATGCGGCGCAGCGCGGCGTCAATCAGCATGATCTCCCGGCGCTGGGCCTCGATGAGCGTGGACAGGGTGTAGTCCGCCAGCTCCGCCTGGGCCTGTTCCTCGTACTCGGGATCGCGCTCCTGGTCCTTCAGCGCCATCAGCTCCCGGCGAGCGCCTGCCTGGGCGTCCTCGGTCGTCTTGCGGCGTTTCTGCAGAAGCTCACGGATCATCAACAAGTCCTTGGCTCGGCTCATGGCTGCGTCACTCCCATCCCGGTTCGCGGTTGAAGGGCGCTCGCGGCCGGTGGTGTGGCATCCCGGCGCGAAGACCGCGAGAAACCTAGGGTTGGATCCCAGGTGGGGAAACCTCACCTCCCCGTCTGCACGCATGGTGGGACGCAGGGCAGGCAGCCAGCCGTGGGCAGGCCGGGAAGTGGAAAGAGAACGCGGGGTTGCGCTGGTGCTTTCACGGCTGGGAAAGGGCGCGACCTTCCTGCTAACAGGGACGCCCCGGGCGCCCTGGAGTCTCAAGACGCACCCGGTGCGTGGGGAGGTTGCATGTCGGATGTGAAGCAGCGGGTGACGGTGATTGGCGGGGGCTTGGCGGGCACCGAGTGCGCGTACCAGCTCGCGCGGCGCGGCGTGCCGGTGGTGCTGCGCGAGATGAAGCCGCACAAGCGCTCCCCCGCGCACAAGTCGGACACGCTCGCGGAGCTGGTGTGCA
The DNA here is from genome assembly GCF_003612125.1 of Corallococcus praedator. GTDB lineage: Bacteria > Myxococcota > Myxococcia > Myxococcales > Myxococcaceae > Corallococcus > Corallococcus praedator. The sequence continues at coordinate 28,516 of NZ_RAWI01000049.1, read as the reverse complement.
GCAACTCCCTGCGCTCGGACAACCCGGAGAGCGCCATTGGCCTCTTGCACGCGGAGCTGCGCGCGCTGGGCTCGCTGGTGCTGGGCAGCGCGGACATGCACCGCGTGCCCGCCGGTGACGCGCTGGCGGTGGAGCGCGAGGGCTTCTCCCGCGAAATCACCACCCGGCTCCAGGAGGGCGTGGGCGTGGAGATTGTCGGCGGCGAGGTGGAGCACCTTCCGGACGAGGGCGTGGTGGTGGTGGCCACGGGGCCGCTGACGTCGGACGCGCTCACGGCGGAGCTGGAGCGCCACGTGGGCACGAAGCTCTACTTCTACGACTCCATCGCGCCCATCCTGTCCGGGGACTCCATCGACATGGAGGTGGCGTTCCGCCAGAGCCGCTACGGCAAGGGCGGCGGGGATGACTACCTCAACCTGCCGATGAACCGCGACGAGTACTACCGCTTCGTCAACGAGGTGAAGGCGGGCCAGAAGCTGGTGCCGCACAGCTTCGAGGAACCGAAATACTTCGAAGGGTGTCTGCCCATCGAGGTGATGGCGGAGCGCGGAGACGACACGCTGGCCTTCGGGCCGCTCAAGCCGGTGGGGCTGAAGGATCCGCGCACGGGGAAGGACCCCTACGCGGTGGTGCAGCTGCGCATGGAGGACAAGGCCGGCACGGCGTGGAACATGGTGGGCTTCCAGACGCGCCTGACGTGGGGCGAGCAGAAGCGCATCTTCATGTCCTGCATCCCGGGCCTGCAGAACGCGGAGTTCCTGCGGATGGGGCAGATCCACCGCAACACGTTCATCGACTCGCCGCGCCTCCTGGCGGAGGACCTGTCGCTGAAGACGCAGCGGCGGGTGTTCTTCGCGGGGCAGGTGACGGGGGTGGAGGGCTACGTGGAGAGCGCGGCGTGCGGCTACCTGGTTGCGCTGGCGGTGCACGCGCGCCTCACCGGCACGGCGTTCGTGCCGCCGCCCGCGACGACGGCGCTGGGGTCGCTGTACCGGCATGTCACGGGGGAAGCGCACCCGCCGGACCATCCGCACCAGCCCACCAACGTCATCTACGGCCTGTTCCCGCCCTTGTCCGGGCGGATGAAGAAGGCGGACAAGCGCGCGGCCTACTCGGCGCGGGCGAAGCAGGACCTGGCGGCCTGGCTGCCACACGCGGGCGTCGCGGCAGCGGGCGCGCCCCAAGCAACGGACCCGACGGAAGAACAGAGGAGCGCATGAAGCGACCTGGGATGTGGGGCCTCGTGGCCCTGCTGGCGGTGGTGGGGTGCAACAAGAAGGGCGACGACGGCGCCGCCCCCTCGCAGCGCAGCGCCGCCAAGGACGACACGGTCCGCAGCGCGGCGAAGGGCGCGGCGCTGGTGGGCGGGCAGGGACAGTTGCTGGCGGCGGGCCGCGCCGCGGACCTGCGCCTGTCGCCGGACGGGCAGTTCGCCACGTACCTGCTCAACGGACAGAAGCCCCGGCTGGACGGCATCCCGCCGCAGATGCTGGTGGGCGCGCTGTACGTGGTGCCGGTCGCGGGCGGCAAGCCGCGTGCGCTGGGCGACGGCGTGACGAACGTGCCGGGCAGCCTGCTGTTCTCCGCGGACTCCCGGCACCTGCTGTACGTGACGGGCTACAACCCGGCCTCGCAGTCGGGTGAGCTGCACGCGCTGGCCTTGACGGACGCGGCGGCGGAGCCGGCGACGCTGGGCACGGCGGTGAGCTACCTCCTGCCCTCGCCCGACGGCGTCAGCGTGGCCTTCGTGGACGGCGGCGTGCTGAAGCTGGGCCCGCTGCCCGCGGGGCCGTTCCAGGACGTGGCGGCGGAGGTGAGCACCGCGCAGTTCACGCCGGACGGCAAGACGCTGCTCTTCAAGCGCCGGCTGTCGGCCGCGAGCGGGCTGGCGGCGGTGACGGTGGGCTCCAACGAACCGCCGCGCAAGCTGGCGGATCAGGTGGGCGACTACGAGGTGTCGTCGGACGGCAAGCGCGTGGCGTACCAGGTGCGCAGCGAGGCCGTGCGCGGCATGTATGACCTGTACCTGGCGGACGTGCCGGCGCTGAAGGGCCAGCGGCTCGCGGTGGGCTCGAAGGTGTTCGGCTTCTCTCCGGATGGCCAGTGGCTGGCGCGCACGGAGAACGGCAAGCCGGAGCAGCTGGGCGACCTGTACGTGGGCCCGGCGTCCGGTGGGCCGGGGCGCAAGGTGGGCGAGGCGGTGGAGGAGATGGCGTTCGCGCCGGACTCCAAGGCGGTGGGCTTCCTGGAGAAGTACGACCAGCCGTCGCGCGCGGGCGCGATGAGCGTGGCGACGCTGCCGGACGGCGCGCCGAAGCGGGTGGGGGACCGGGTGCCCAACTTCGTGTGGGGTTCGGACAGCCGCTACGTGGCGTTCCTGTCGCGCTTCGTGAAGCCGGTGTTCTCCGTGGACCTGATGCTGTACGCGCTGGGCCAGGAGAAGGCGGAGAAGGTGCAGCCGGGCGTGTTCGGCTACGGCTTCATGCCGAACAACGGCGCGGTGGTGTTCCGCACCAACTGCATCCGCAACGGCCGCGCGTGCGACTTCAAGGCGCTGGACCTGGGCGAGAAGCAGACCGAGGCGAAGACGTGGATGCAGGGCATCTTCAGCTATAAAATCTCCAACGACGGGGCCCGCATCCTCGCGACGTACGCGCGCATGGACTCGGACACCTACGACGTCGCCGTCTATGACGTGAAGACGGGGGCCCGCAAGACGCTCGACCAGGGCGTGCAGGTGCCCACGTACTTCGCGGGCAAGGACGACGCCCGCGCCGTCTACATCATCGGCCAGGGGCAGAACCCCGGCGTGTACAGCGCCATCGCGTCACCGCAGTAATCAGCAGTGGCCGTTGACCCGGGGGGTGGAGGGCGGCTTCGCCTTCCGCCCCTTAGGGGCCGGCCGGCGCTGTTGATGCGTGCACAGTCGGGGCGGGTGTGGTGTCTTGCCCGCCGAATGGCACAACTCGTCTATCGGCGCTACGGCGGCTCCCTCCAGGTCGACATCCCCGACTTCCACACGCTCACCGAGGCGGTGCGGATTCCCGCGACGCAGTGGATGGCGCTCGCGTGTCCGCTGGAGGGCATCGCGTGCGACCCGCGCTTCCTCACGCTGATGGACGCGGACGGCAACGGCCGCATCCGGGTGGAGGAGCTGCGCGCCGCGGTGGACTGGACGGCGGCGCGGCTGAAGGACGCCAAGGGCGCGGACGCGGGCAGCGACGTGCTGGAGCTGGCGGCGCTCTCCGACACGGCGAACAACCTGCGCGGCGCGGCGGAGCTGGTGCTGCGCACGCTGCACGCGCCGGACGTCACGCGCCTGTCCCTGGAGCAGCTGCGCACCAGTGACAAGGCGCTGCGCGACGCGGGCACGAACGGCGACGGCATCATCGCGCCCACGTCGCTGCCGGAGCGGCTGCGGCCCCTGGCGCAGGCCATCATCGCGGCCTTCCCGGCGGTGACGAACCGCGCGGGGCTGGTGGGCGTGAACGCGGAGCTGGTGAAGCGCTTCCGCGAGGAGCGGACGGCGCTGCTCGCGCACCTGTCCGGACGGGACTCGGTGTTCACCTGGGGCACGGCGAGCCTGGAGCAGGCGAAGCGCGTGCATGACGTGGCGCCGCTCCTGGATGGCTACTTCGTGCAGTGCCGGCTCGTCGCCGCGCAGCCGGAGGCCGCGGCCAGCCTGCGCCTGCGCGCGGAGCGGGTGGAAGGGGCGCTGGGCGACGTGGGCGCCATGGGCAAGGCCGTGGGTGAGCTGCCCATCGCGCCGCCGGACCCGTCGGGCGTGCTCGTGTGGGCGCGGCTGTACCGGGGCCCCGGCTACGAGCGGCTGGAGGCCTTCCATCAGGAGGTGGCGACGCCGCTGCTGGGCGACGGCGTGAAGCTGACGGACACGGCGTGGAAGGAGCTGTCCACGAAGGCGGAGGCCATCCTCGCGTGGCAGGCGAAGCGGGACACGCACGCGCTGCACGCGGTGGCGGACACGCTCTCCACCGTGTCGGACGAGGAGCTGGACGCGCTGGAGGCCGCGAGCCGCGAGGACCTGTCGCTCAAGGGCACGCTGGACGTCATCGCGGAGCTGGAGCGGCTGGTGCTGTACCAGCGCTGGCTCCTGGTGTTCGCCAACAACTTCATCAGCATGCCCAGCCTGTACCTGCCCAAGCGCCGGGCGCTGATGGAGCGGGGCACGCTCATCCTGGCTGGTCGCAAGTACACGCTGTCGGTGCTGGTGAAGGACCGGGCGGCGCACTCGGCGCTGACGGGGCAGGGCACCACCTGCATCCTCTACGTGAAGGTGCTGCCCAAGGACGGCGCGGAGGGCTACGAGGTCGCGGTGCCCGTCACGGCCGGCCGCAGCACGGAGCTCGTCGTGGGCAAGCGCGGCGTGTTCTACGACGTGGACGGCGTGGAGAGTGACGCCATCGTCACGCAGGTGGTCCGCCAGCCGGTGTCGCTCTGGGAGTCCATGACGATGCCGTTCATGCGCATCGGCGCGTTCATCTCCGGCAAGGTGGAGAAGCTGGCGGCGTCGGGCGAGAAGGAATTCGATTCGACGCTGGAGCACGGCTACACGCAGACGGTGACGGCGCCCCCGGCCGGTGCGGCTCCCGCGGCGGCGGCCCCGGCGGCGCCCGCGGCGGGAGGACTCGCTGGAGTGCTCGCGGCGGGTGGCATCGCGTTCGCGGCGCTGGGTTCGTCGCTGGCGTTCATCCTCACGCAGGTCAAGTCGCTGACGCTGGTGGACGTCATCACCGCGGCGACCATCCTGGCCATCGTGGTGATGGCGCCCGCGGGCCTGCTCGGGTGGCTGAAGCTGAGGCGGCGCAACCTGGCGCTGCTCCTGGAGGGCTCTGGCTGGGCGCTCAATGATCGGCTGATGCTCACCCGGGGCGTGGCGACGCTCATCACCCGCCGTCCGAAGCTGCCGAAGAACGCGCGCGTGGATCGCTCGGACCTGGTGCGCGGGGCGCTGCGCCACACCCAGGACGACGACGAGAGCGACGGCATGTCCGTGGGAGCCCGCCTCGGCCTGACGCTGCTCGTGCTGTTCATCCTGCTGTGGCAGGTGCGCGTGTCCATCACGGAGTGGATGTGCACGCACCGCTGGCTGTCCGAGGACAGTTGCCGGGTGTTCCTGCCCAAGCTGGTGCCTTCTGAACTGCCGGGGGCGCCGGTGGTGGCCCCCGCCGCTCCGGCCCCGGTGCCCGCGAAGTAGGCCGCGCTCGCGCGCCGTCGTGAATCTTGCGAGGCTCGGGGAGGCCCCTAGGCTTCCCCGACCATGTCGACCCTGTCTCCGCTCCTCGAGAAGTTCCGCGCCCACCTGGAAGACGAGAAGGACGCGTCACCGCACACGGTGCGCAACTACCTCATCGACCTGGTGGACTATGAGCGCTACCTCGTGGAGCGGATGAAGTCGTCGCTGCTGGCCGGCACGCACGCGGCCATCCGGGGCTACCTGGGCACGCTGAGCGTGGACCACGCTCCGTCCAGTCGCGCGCGGCGGCTGGCGAGCATCAAGTCCTTCTACAAGTACCTGGTGCGGCAGAAGCTCCTGTCCGCCAGTCCCGCGAAGCTGGTGAAGAGCCCCAAGCTGCCGAAGACGTTGCCCAAGGTGCTGCCGGTGGAGGAGGTGTTCGCCATCCTCGACCTGCCGGACGTGAACACGGTGCTGGGGCTTCGCGACAAGGCCATCCTGGAGATGCTCTACGGCGGCGGCCTGCGCATCAGCGAGCTGTGCGGCCTGTCGCTGCTGGGCGTGGACCGCAGCAGCCGCATCGTCCGGGTGATGGGCAAGGGCAGCAAGGAGCGCCTCATCCCGCTCAACGCGAAGTCCATCCGCGCGCTGGAGGCATACCTCGCGAGGCGCGGCGAGCTGCTGGCCACGGTGCACGCGGGGCAGGATCCGGACGCGCTGTTCCTCAACTTCCGCGGCGGCCGGCTGACGCCCCGGAGCATCGCGAGGCACCTGGATGCGTACGTGCTCCAGCTCGCGCTGGCGCGAAAGGTGAGCCCGCACGCGATGCGCCACTCGTTCGCCACGCACCTCTTGGGCGGCGGTGCGGACATCCGCAGCATCCAGGAGCTGCTGGGCCACGCGAGCCTGTCCACCACGCAGAAGTACACCCACGTGACCTTCGAACAGTTGCAGGAAGTCTACGACGCCGCGCACCCTCGCGCGTGACGCGGTTGGAAGGGCAGGGGCATGTCGAACCGGAGTGATGAAGTTGAAGCGTTCATGGCGGAGCTCGAACATCCGCTGAAGGCGGAGATCGAAGCCGTGCGCAGCGCCATCCTGGCCTCCGACAAGACGCTCACCGAGCGCATCAAGTGGAAGGCCCCCAGCTTCTGTCACGGCGGCGATGACCGGGTGACGTTTCGGCTGGCCCCCAAGGGCATCTTCCAGGTCATCCTCCACCGGGGCGCGAAGGTGAAGGACACGGCGGGCTTCGCCTTCGAGGACGACTCGGGCCTGGTGAAGTGGGCCGCGGTGGACCGGGGCATCGTCACGCTCCAGGACGCGAAGGACGTGAAGGCGAAGAAGGCGGCCCTGGTGAAGCTGGTGGGCCGGTGGATCCAGGCCACCGTGGCCTGAAGGGCGGCGTGGAAGTTCTGGGGAGGGTGAGGGAGCGGACAGCCGGGCCGTGTTTGCTGGTGGGGGCGGGGCGGGCTTGTTAAACCTCCCGCCATGTTCCACGGCACCACCATCCTCTGTGTCCGCCGCGACCAGAAGGTCGTCATCGCGGGCGACGGCCAGGTCAGCCTCGACAAGACCATCATGAAGAACACGGCGCGCAAGGTGCGCCGCATTGGCGACGGGCAGGTGCTCGCCGGCTTCGCGGGCAGCACCGCGGACGCCTTCACGCTCTTCGAGCGCTTCGAGGCCAAGTTCAAGGAGCACCAGAAGAACCTGACCCGCGCCTGCGTGGAGCTGGGCAAGGACTGGCGCACCGACCGCTTCCTGCGCCGCCTGGAGGCGCTGCTCATCGTCGCGGACCGGGAGAAGACGTTCATCCTCTCCGGCGCGGGCGACGTCATCGAACCCGACCACGGCATCGCCGCCGTGGGCAGCGGTGGTTCCTACGCGCTGTCCGCCGCGCGCGCGCTGCAGGCGAACACGCAGATGTCGGCCCGCGACATCTGCACGCAGTCCATGGCCATCGCCGCGGACATCTGCGTCTACACGAACTCCAACGTCACCTACGAAGAGCTCTGAGAGGACCGCCCCGTGGCCGAATCGCGCAAGTTGTCCGCCTTCACGCCTCGCGAGGTCGTCAGCGAGCTGGATCGCTACATCGTCGGCCAGAACGACGCCAAGCGCGCCGTGGCCATCGCGCTGCGCAACCGGTGGCGCCGCCAGCAGGTCTCCGACGACCTGCGGGATGAAATCCACCCGAAGAACATCATCATGATCGGCCCCACCGGCGTGGGGAAGACGGAGATCGCCCGCCGGCTGGCGAAGCTCTCCCAGGCGCCCTTCGTGAAGGTGGAGGCCTCCAAGTTCACGGAGGTGGGCTACGTGGGCCGCGACGTGGAGTCGATGATCCGCGACCTCGTGGAGGCGGCCATCGCGCTCGTGCGCGAGGAGGAGACGGAGAAGGTCAAGCCGCGCGCGGAGGAGCTGGCCGAGGACCGGCTGATGGAGCTGCTCAAGAATGGCGGCGCGTCCCGCCCGTCCGCGTCCCCGCCCTTCGGCTTCTCGCCCCCGCCGCCCACCGCGCCGTAGCCGCTGGGCGACAGCGAGCGGGAGAAGCTGCGCGCCCAGCTGCGCGCCGGCACGCTGGATGATCAGCACGTGGAGGTGGAGACCAGCGAGAGCTCGCCCACGTTCATGCGCAACTTCAGCGGCCAGGGCATGGAGGAGATCGGCGTCAACCTCCAGGACCTGTTCAAGAACATGCCGGGCATGAAGAACACCCGGAAGCGCCGCGTGCGCGTGCCCGAGGCGCTCCAGATGCTGCGCGCGGAAGAGGCGCAGAAGCTGGTGGATCCGGACCGCGTCCAGCGCGAAGCGGTGGTGCGCGCCGAGTCCAGCGGCATCGTCTTCATCGATGAAATCGACAAGATCGCCAGCCGCGAGGGCGGCAAGGGCGGCGGGGGCCCGGACGTGTCGCGCGAAGGCGTGCAGCGCGACATCCTGCCCATCGTGGAGGGCTCCTCCGTCAACACGAAGTACGGGCAGGTGAAGACGGACCACATGCTCTTCATCGCGGCGGGCGCGTTCCACGTCTCCAAGCCGTCGGACCTCATCCCGGAGTTGCAGGGCCGCTTCCCCATCCGCGTGGAGCTGGAGGCGCTGTCCGGCGAGGACCTGGTGCGCATCCTGCGCGAGCCGAAGAACTCGCTGTTACGCCAGTACACCGCGCTGCTCGCCACCGAGGGCGTGCGCCTGTCCTTCACGGACGACGCGGTGTCGGAGCTGGCGCGCATCGCCCAGCAGGCCAACGATCGCACGCAGAACATCGGCGCGCGGCGCCTGCACACCGTGCTGGAGCGGCTCTTGGACGACGTGTCCTTCACCGCCAGCGAACTGGGCCCGCGCGACTTCCAGGTGGACGGCGCCTATGTGCGCGAGCGCCTGTCCGCCATCGTCCAGGACGAGGATCTGTCGCGCTACATCCTCTAGCGCGCTAGCGTCCCCGCCGTTGTCCCCCGCGCAGCACGAATCGTGAGGAAGACCACCTTGTCGCAACCGTCGCCATCCCCCGTCGCCTCCCCTGGCAACGACGCCCTCATGCAGAAGGCGAAGCAGCACCTGCTGCAGAACTACAAGCAGCAACCCATCGCCCTGGTGCGAGGGCAGGGCACGCGGGTGTGGGACGCGGACGGCAAGGCGTACCTGGACTGCATCGGCGGCATCGCCGTGTGCGCCCTGGGCCACTGCCACCCGGAGGTGGTCGCGGCGGCGAAGGCGCAGTTGGATCTGCTGTGGCACGTCTCCAACGTCTTCTACTCGCAGCCGCAGATCGACCTGGCCGAGCAGCTGACGGAGTGGGCGGGCCTGCCGCGCGCGTTCTTCTGCAACTCCGGCGCGGAGGCCAACGAGGCGCTCATCAAGCTGACCCGCAAGGTCATGAAGGACCGGGGCACGCCGGAGCGCTTCGAACTCATCACCTTCGACAAGAGCTTCCACGGCCGCACGCTGGCCACCGTCACCGCCACCGGCCAGCCGAAGTACCACGCGGGCTTCGAGCCGCTGCCCGCGGGCTTCAAGCACGTGCCGTACGGGGACCTGGAGGCGGTGCGCCGCGCCGTGGGCCCCTCCACCGCCGCCATCCTGGTGGAGCCCATCCAGGGCGAGGGCGGGGTGCGCATGTCGCCCCCGGGCTTCCTCCAGGGCCTGCGCGCGCTGTGCGACGAGCACGGCCTGCTGCTGCTCGTGGATGAGGTCCAGACGGGCATGGGCCGCACCGGCCTGCCGTTCGGCTTCATGCACGACGGCATCCAGCCGGACGCCATCAGCATCGCCAAGGCCCTGGGCAACGGCCTGCCCATGGGGGCCATGCTGTGCCGCGAGGAGCTGGCGAAGAGCCTCACGCCCGGCACCCACGGCTCCACCTTCGGCGGCAACCTGGTGTCCGCCGCCGCGGCCAACGTCGTCCTGCGCCTCCTGCGCCAGCCCGGTCTGCTGCCGGACGTGCAGGCGAAGGGCGAGCACTTCCTCGCGGGCGCGCGGGCGCTCCAGGCCGCGCTGCCGGAAGGGCGCATCAAGGCCGTGCGGGGCCGGGGCCTGCTGCTGGGCGTGGAGCTGGACCGGGAGGCCGCGCCCGTCATCGCGAAGCTGCGCGACGCCGGACTGCTGGTGAACTCGGCGGGGGACACGACGCTGCGGTTCGCCCCTCCGCTCATCATCACCCGGCAGGAACTGGACGAAGCCCTGGGCATCCTCCAGCGTGTGCTGGCTTCCCTCTAGTCGCCTTCCCGCGAGGGGGCCCGTCACAGCCGGGGCGTTTGACGCCTTGCGTCCCGGACACCTACACTTTGGGATTCGCCTGCCGCGGAACGTGTGACCTTGAGCGCGCCCAACCCCATCGTCGGCCTGGGGGGCCGGACCGACCACATCGCGACGGTGCCCCACCTGGACCCGTCCCGCCTCCAGCTCAGCCCGGAGGAGGGCACGGTGCTGTCGCTCGTGGGCCGCGTCGAGCGCATCGACGCGGTGCTGTCCCGCTCCACGCTGGGCGAGGCCCGCACCATCGCCGTGCTGCTGTCCCTGCGCGCCAAGGGCGCCATCGTCCCCGCGCGCGTGGTGCAACGCGCCACCCCCGCCGCCCCGGCCGTGGACGCCTCCATGGCGGAGGAGGTGGACCTGGAGCCCGAACAGAAGCGCGAGATCATCGACCTGGAGCGCGCGCTGGACGGGATGGACCACCACGCGGTGCTGGGCGTGCCCCGGGGCGCCACCGCCGCGGAGGTGAAGCAGGCCTATTACAACGCGTCCCGGCGCTTCCACCCGGACCGCTACTTCGGCAAGAACCTGGGCAGCTTCCGCGCCCGGGCCCGTGGACGCGGAGTCGGAGGCCCGCCGCGCCGAGCGTCAGGCCCGGCTCGCGCGCCACCCGTACATGGCGCGCACGCACAAGCTCACGGAGCTCGTCGCCCGGGGCAGGGCGGCCACCGCGCGCGGGGACTTCGAGCGGGCCTACCAGGACTTCAACCACGTGCTGGGCCTGGATCCGAAGAACCGCGAGGTCGCCGCGCTGCTCGTGGACGCGCGCCGCAAGCACGACCTGCACCGCGCGCAGGCGGAGGTGGAGCGGGGCCAGCAGATGGAGATGGGCGGGGATTTCGCCGGGGCGCACGCGGCCTACAAGCTGGCCGTGTCGCTCAACGGGGACAACCCTGAGGCGGCCTTCCAGGCTGCTCGTGTGGGCCGCGAGCTGGCGCATGACGTCAACGAGGTGCGGGCGCTCGCGCAGCGCGCGGTGGAATTGAAACCGGGCCGCGCGGATTACCACCTGCTGCTGGCCCACCTGCTGCTGGCGGCGGGGCAGAAGAAGCAGTCCAAGCATCACTACGAGGAGGTCGTGCGCCTGGATCCGGACAACGCGGAGGCCCGTGCGGCCCTCAAGAAGTTGCGTTGGACGTTCACGTGAGGTGCATGCGTCCCCATGGCTGAGTCCGGACCGCTGATTGGCATCGACCTGGGCACGACGAACAGCCTCGTCGCGACCGTGCAGGACGGCCAGCCGCTCATCATCAAGAACCGCACCGGCGCGCCCCTCACCCCGTCCGTGGTGGCGGTGTCGAAGAACGGCAAGCGGCTGGTGGGCGGCATCGCCAAGCGGCAGGCCATCACCAACCCGCAGGAGACGGTGTCCGCGGCCAAGCGCCTCATCGGCCGCAAGTTCTCCTCGCACCCCGTCCAGGACGCGATGCGCGCCCTGACGTACCAGGTGGTGTGCGGCGCCCACGACGACGTGCGCATCCGGCTGGCGGGCCGCGACCTGGCCGTGCCGGAGGTCAGCGCGATGATATTGGCCGAGCTGAAGGCGGACGCGGAGGCGCACTTCGGCCGGCCCGTCACCCAGGCGGTCATCACCGTGCCGGCCTACTTCAACGACGGCCAGCGGCAGGCCACCAAGGACGCGGGCCGCATCGCTGGGCTGGAGGTGCTGCGCATCATCAACGAGCCCACCGCGGCCGCCCTGGCGTACGGCTTCGGGCGCACGGTGAACGGGAAGATCGCCGTGTTGGACCTGGGCGGCGGCACCTTCGACGTGTCGGTGCTGGAGATCAACAACGGCATCTTCGACGTGGTGGCGACAGGCGGCGACACCTTCCTGGGCGGCGAGGACTGGGACCACCGCATCATCGAGTGGATGGTGTTCGGCTTCGCCAAGGAACACGGCATCGACCTGCGCAAGGACCGCATGGCGCTGCAGCGGCTGAAGGACGCCGCGGAGAAGGCCAAGGTGGAGCTGTCGTCTGTGAAGGAGACGCAGGTGCACCTGCCCTTCATCTGCACGCCGCCGGGCGGAGGCGCCGCGCTGCACCTGCAGGCCACGCTCACCCGCGAGAAGCTGGAGGACCTGACGGCGGACCTGGGCGAGCGCCTGGTGGGCATCACCTCCGAGGTGCTGGGGGAGGCGAAGGTGCGCCCCTCGGAGCTCAAGGAGGTCATCCTGGTGGGGGGCATGTCGCGCATGCCCCGCATCGTGGAGCAGGTGCGCCAGTACTTCCGCCGCGAGCCCTGCAAGGGCGTGCACGCCGAGGAGGTGGTGGCCCTGGGCGCCGCCATCCAGGCGCACGCGCTGGTGGCGCAGGAGAGCGAACTGCTGCTGCTGGACGTCACGCCGCAGAGCATGGGCGTGGCCATCGCGGGCGGCTACGTGCGCCGGCTGATTCCGCGCAACACCACCGTGCCCACGTCCGCGACGGAGGTGTTCGCCACGTCCAAGGACTTCCAGCGCACGGTGAAGATCATGGTGCTCCAGGGCGAGCACGAGCTGGCGCACCACAACGAGCTCTTGGGCGAGTTCCTCCTCACCGGCCTGCGCGAGGCGCCGCGCGGCCAGGTGGAGATCGAGGTGACGTTCGACATCAACGCGGAGGGCATCGTGTCCGTCTCCGCGAGGGACCGCGACACGGGCCTGCGCCAGTCCATCACCGTCACCGCGTCCAGCGGCCTCACGGAGGACGAGCTGCGCCGCATCATGGAGGAACAGCGCGACTGGCTCGTCACCGCGCGCGCGTCGGAGGAGCTGAAGACCCGGCGCGTGGAGCTGGACATCCTGGCCCGCGACCTGGTGGACGCGCTCTCCCGCGTGCGGCTGCTGCCCGGTGCCGGAGGGCTGTCGCCCGACGTCGTGGCACGCGCGGAGCAGGCCCTGGACCACGCGCGGCAGGTGCGCGGAGGCGAGGACGTGGGCGCGCTCACGCGGGCCTGCGAGGCGCTCTCCCAGAGCCTGCCGCAGTTGCGCGCGGCCAGTCCGCGCGGGACGCCGGGACGGTAGCCGCGCATGCCCGGCCTTCACGCTCCGCGAGGGAGTCCCCCATGAACACGCTCCGGGCCAGGCAACTGGTCGAAGCCGGGTTGCTGTTGCGACTGAGTGGCGACATTCCGGGCGCGGAGAAGCTCTTCGTCCGGGCGCTGGAGCTGGATCCCGCAAACGCGCGCGCGCGCCAGCTGCTGACCCCGGGGGGCGGCTCCACCGCGCCGGTGAACATCGCCGCGCCCGACATGGAGGGGGACTGGGGCGCCTGGGCGGATGCGTCCAGCCCCGGCCCCGCGGAGCCGCTGCCCGAGTCCGTGAACCTGCCGGAGGGGACGGGGACGCCGGGGGACGCGTTGGACCTCATCGCGGAGGCGCACCGCACGCAGGAGTTCGGCCTCCCGGAGAGCTACGCCGGGATGGGGCCGCTTCCCCAGGGCTCGGAGGTGGAGTGCCTGCTGAAGGGGGCGGAGGACCTCCTGACGCTGGACGACCACTCCGGCGCGGTGGACCTGCTGCGCCGGGCCCAGTCGCTGGCGCCGGAGGATCCGCGCGTGGAGGCCCTGCGCGACCGCAGCGAGCGCATCCTGGTGGCCATGCTGGAGGCCCGCCTGGGGGACCTGGACCGGATGCCCCGCGTGCGGTTGCAGCCGGATGACATCATCTGGCTCAACCTGGATCACCGCGCCGGCTTCGTGCTCGCGCAGATTGACGGCGCGGTGAGCTTCGACGACCTCTTCGCGCTGTCGGGGATGTCGCGGCTGGACACCGCGCGCATCCTGGCGCAGCTGCTGGACGAGGGCATCATCGCCCCCGGCGGATCGCCCGTCTCTACGCGGGGCGGATGACGGCCGTCCACACGCCGCGCACCACCGGCTCGCCGCGAGCGTTGAGCGTCTCCGTGCTGACGACGAGGAAGTCCATCCCGGCCTTGCGGTAGAGCTCCCGGATGTGGCCCGTGGTGGTGAGCACGTCCCCGGGGCGCATCACGCCCAGCAGCTCCAGCTCCTGCTCCCCGTGCACCAGGCGCACGCGGTCCACGCCCAGCTCCGGATCCGCGATGGCGGCGCTGAAGGGGCGGATGGCGAACACCACCGCGAAGCTGGGGAAGGCGATGACGTCGCCGTAGGGCCCCGCCTTCGCCACGTCGTCCGCGTAGAGCAGGGGACTGACGTGCGCGGGCGGCTCTCCGAAGGTGCCCGCGGAGGGGACGGAGCCGCCCAGGATGAGGGAGAACTCGCGCAGCTTCTCCCGGCCGATTTCGTAGGTGAAGGGGCCGTACGCGCGGCCGACGAACTTCGGGTCCAGGGGCATGGCTATCCGAGCGAGGTTTCGACGACGGCGCCCCGGAGGACGGGCTCGCCGCGTTGGTTGGTGGCGGTGACTTCCGTGCTCAGCCGGCCCTCCGCGATGGCGGTGACGCGGCCCTGGAAGGTGACGGTGTCCTCCGGCAGCACCGGCCGGGAGAAGCGCACCCGGACGCGGCGCACGAGGCCCGGGTCCCCCACGAAGACGGCAACGGCCTCCACGGCCCAGCCCAGCGTGCAGAGGCCCTGGAGGATGACGCCGTCGAAGCCGGCGAGCCTGCCCACCTCCGGGTCGATGTGGATGGGGTTGTAGTCCCCGGAAGCGCCCGCGTAATACACCGGCCGCAGCCGGTCGCACTGGCGGACGTGCGTGAAGGTGTCTCCCACCTGGAACGTGCGTGCCATGAGGCGGGCAAGCCTACCGCCCCCCGTGCACGGGTGTCCGGTGGAAAGAAGAGAGGGGCGGCTCCCGTGTCGGGAACCGCCCCTCGTTTACTTCAGGGCTTCAGTGCGACCGAAGCCTGGGTGCCTTACGCCGACTTGCGACGGCGCAGCATGCCCATGGCCGCGAACAGCGCCATCAGCGGAGCCATCCCGCCCACGGAGCCGCCGGCGGACGAGCAGCCGCCGCCCTCTTCCTCGAACTTCGGCACGTTGACCTTCACCTCGGCGGTGCTGGTGGCACCGGCCGCGTCCGTCACCGTCACGGTGAAGGAGTAGGTCTCCGCGGTCTTCTTCTTCGCCGGCGTGAAGCTGGCTTCAGCCGCGTTGGCACCCGTCAGGCTCACGGAGGAGCCGCCGGTCTGCGCCCACGCGTACGTCAGCGTCTCGTGGTCCGGGTCGGTGGACGTCGAGGCGTCCACCTTCACCAGCTCACCGCCACGGACGCCGGAGATGACCCGGGCCTTGGCGACCGGCGCCTGGTTCACCTGCTTCACCGTCACGGTGTAGACGAACGGACCGGCCGTCGCGCCGTCCGCGTCCGTCACCACCAGGCTGAAGGCCACGGCCGTGTCGGCCTGGACCTGCGGCGCGGTGAACTTCAGCACGGCCGCGTTGGTCCCCGTGGCGGTCACCGAGGGGCCACCGACCTGGGTCCAGGCGTAGGTGAGCGCGTCACCGTCCGGATCCGTGATGCTGGAGGCGTCCAGCTCCACGTTGCTGCCCTCGTCCGCGCTCACCGCGGCCGGAGCCTCACCCACCGGGTGACGGTTCAGCTTGCGCACCGTGACATTGACCAGGTCCGTGGTGGACTGGCCCCCGGAGGTCACCGTGAACTGGAAGGTCAGCTCGGTGGCGGTGTTGACGTCCGGCGCCGTGAAGCTCGCCGAGGCCGTGTCGGCCCCCGTCAGCGTGACGGACGGGCCCACGGTCTGTTCCCAGAGGTACGTCACCGCCGTGCCATCCGCGTCCGAGCCGGAGCCCGCCAGCGTCACGCTGGAGCGGGCGTCCGCCTCGAAGTCCGCGCCGGCGTTGGCCACCGGGGCACGGTCCACGTTCTTCACCGTCACGGCGACGGCCTTCGTCGACACCGCCGCGCTGCCGTCCTTCACGGTGACCGTGAAGGTGAGCTGCGTGTCCGTCGTCACCTCGGGGGCCGTGAACGTGGCCTTGGAGGTGGCGGCACCGCTCAGCGTCACCTTGGGCGTGCTGCCCGTCTGCGTCCAGGCGAACGTCAGGTTGCGGTCCACGCGGTCCGCGTCGGTGGAGCCGGAGGCATCCAGCGCCACCCCGGGGGTGCCCTCGTCCACCGTCGCGGGCGCGGTGGCCGCGGCGACCGGCGGCTGGTTCACGTTGATGATCTCGATCTCCACCGTCTTCGGGACGCTCGTCTTGCCGGCCGCGTCGGTGACGACGAGCTGGAAGGCGAGGGTGTCGCTGTAGTCCACGTCCGCGAGGAAGCTGGGGGCCGCGGTGTCCGCGCCCGTCAGCGTCACCGGCGTGGCGCCGCCTGTCTGCGTCCAGGCGTAGGTGAGGGCGTCACCCGCGGCGGCGTCCGGATCAATGCTGCCCGTGCCGTTCAGGACGATGTTCGTGCGCGTGTAGACGCCACCGACGCGGGTGGCCTCGGCGACCGCCGCCAGGCCCACGCGGGACGGTCCCGCGTTGGCGATAGGACGGAGGTTGCAGGCGCCCGCTTCGGCCGACTGCGCCCTCTGCGTCGGGAACACGGGCGTGGCGCCCGTGAACGTCACGTCATCCACGTCCAGGCCGTACGCGCCCACCCCGAGGTCCGCGCCAATGCGGAAGCGGAAGCGGACGTTCTTGAGGCCCAGGTCCGGGAAGAACGTGCCGAAGTCGATGCTCGCGGAAGTGAACTCCGGGAAGCCCTCGCTGGTCAGACCCATGGCAGGGCGACCTTCGATGGGGTTCAGGCCACCCGTGGGGATGAGGTGCGTGTAGCCCGGATCCGCGTCCACCACCGGGTACAGATCCCAGGGGTCGATCCAGTCGATGCCGTCGACCGTGAACTCCAGCACCGCGCCGTCGTAGGCCTGGGCCGGGGAGGAGGAGTAGTCCTGCTCGAAGGAGTGGCGGTAGTTGTAGCTGATGGTGAAGGCTTCCGCTTCGGCCACCGTCATCCAGGGGCTGGTGAGGGTGATCTCCGTCGCCACCGCCGGGTTGATGCCGTGCACGTAGCGGTTGGTATCCGGGCCGGCGATGTTGAAGTCACCGGAGGCCGACAGGTTGTCCGACAGCGTCCAGGCCGACAGGCCGGACTCGAAGGCCTCCGCGGCGCTGACGGACGGCACGTCATCGTAGTTGACGCGCGCATCGAAGTTCACCGTCTTCGACTCGTCGGGGATTGACGGGGCGTCGAAGTCGATCTTCAGGCCCGCGCGGGCGCTTTCGTCGGACACCGCGGTGAGGTTCACCGGCAGGGAGACCGTGGCCTCCGCGCCGCGCGACAGCGCGGGCACGGAAATCTGGTTGCCGGCCGGGAAGGCCAGGCTGGCCGTGGTGCTGGAGGTGCTGACCGTGCCGCTGAAGGCGCTCAGTTCGCCACCGCCCACGTTGCGCACGGTGATCTTGAGCGCACCCTGCTCGCCAACGTCGAGGATGCCGTCCTGGTCGCAGCCCGCCACGGTGTCATCCAGCTTGATGCTGGTGATCTCGATGTTGCCGCCCTTGGCGAAGCTCTCCACCACGCCGATGTGGTCGGAGGAGTTGCGGTCCGGCGCCTTGGCGCCGTAGCCGGCGCCGCGCTTGGCGAACGCCTCCACGAAGAGCTTGTAGTCCTCCGGGTCCGACGCCGCGGCCACGGCCCACAGTGCGTCACGCGCCTCGATGAAGGTGGGAGCGTTGGGCGTCGCCTTGTAGGCGGCGACCAGGTACCGCTTCATGCGGTCCTGGGCCTCCTGGAACTGGTGCTCGTTCAGGAGGGCGGCGTAGCACTCCCACAGCATGGATGCCCACACCTCACCGCTGTTGTGGACCTCGCTGTTGGACGCGCCCGTCGCCGCACCCGCGACCTGGTCGGCCGGCAGCGGGGTGTAGTTCTGGATGTGCTTGAACGTCAGGCCGTTCTTCGTGATGTCCGTCGAATAGGGGATGCGACGGATGCCGAAGTAGTAGCCGTTGTTCTTGCCACCGCTGGAGGTGTAGCCGGCGGCGCTGTAGACGCCCTGGAACTTGTCGTTCTTGTAGTCGGCGCCGTGACTGACGAGCTTGTCGCTCTCACGCACCTGCATGAGCTGCGCGGTGAAGTCGCCCCAGCCCTCGCCCATCGAGCGGCCCTGGTTGTTGATGAGACCCGCGGCGTTACCGACGAGGCGGTTGCTGATGTAGTGGCCCCACTCGTGGGCGATGATGCCGTTGTCGAGCGTACCGTCGCGATCCAGGGCCGCCACGCGGCGCATCTTGGCGGTGACGGTCTCGGTGGCCAGCGCCGCCTTCCACTCGGTGGCGGCGGCCTGCGTGATGGACTGCGCGGGGATGGTCACGGCGGCGTTCGTGCCGCCCAGGCCCGGAGCCTCGCCCGAAGCGTTGTTGCCGATGACCGTCGCGATGGCGCCCGCGTTCTGGGCGTTCAGCGTCTTGGCGGCGAAGTCGCAGCCGCCGCGGTCGATGAGGGCGATCTTCCCCGCGAAGGTGTCCGCCGGGAAGGCCGCGCAGCCGTTGGTGGTGGCCGCGACGACGTCACCCGTCACGTCGAACACCTGCTTGCCGAACGACGCCGCACCGGAGTCGTAGATGCCCGCGAGCGCCGCCGGCGCCGTCACGCTGAGCTCCGGCGTGCCGTTGAACACGTACATCTGCATGCGCGGCGACGCACCGTCGGCCGGCGTGCTCATGTTCGCGTTGTTGCGGCTGAGGTAGTCCTGGCCCTGCGCCTGGATGGGGTCGCCATCCACGCCGCCACGGCCGTAGTTGAACGCCTGGGCGTTGCCGGAGGCCTCGTCGAAGCCGGCGTCGTAGAACCAGTCGTGAAGGAAGTTGTTCACGTAGAACAGGTTCACCACCGCCGCCTTGATCTGCGTGGCGTTGGCGTTGGGCGCCAGGGACTGGTCGAAGACGTGGCCGAAGGTGTTCTCCGCCGTCGTCTCCGCGCGCAGGTCCGCGCTGCCGGGCGTGAAGCCGTCCGGCGCCGCGAGGTCCGCGTACGCGTCCACGTTGTTACCGGTGGTCTGCGACGCGTTCGCCGGCAACCACGGGTCGTTCTGGCTGAACGGCGAGTTCGCGATGGTGATGTCGTTCTGCGGGCGGTTCAGGGGGATCTGGAAGCCGTCGCGCAGGCCCGTGGGGTGCGGGGTCGCGGCGTTGCCCTGGGGACCGTCCTCCGGGATGAACGGAGAGGCCTGGTCCGCCCAGACCTTGTAGGTGAAGGGCGTGCCCGCCGCGTCCACCGTCAGGTCGTTGCGGAAGAGCACCTTGCCGGTGGTCGCCGACACCACGTAGGAGAAGTACTGACTGGAGCGCGCCGACTTCGGGCCGGCGTTGACCTCCACGTACCAGGCGGGCTCGAGCGTGTCGGCCAGCGTGTAGAACACCTGACGGGCGCGGGCCGGGATGGCCAGGTCCTGCGACAGCGAGGACTTCGCGGCCGGGGCCAGCTCGAAGAAGGTGTACTCGCCCTTCGTGCCGGTGTTGACGAACGAGGAGGCCTGCGTGCCGGAGCCCGTCAGGTCCTTGAACGCGCCGGACAGCGCGTCCGCGGCGCCCAGGCGGAACGACGCCGCGCTGCGGGCCTTCAGGCGCGCGTTGAGCGTCAGGTCGGACGGGGCCAGGTAGCCGCTGACGGCCACCAGGCGCAGGTCCTGGCCCATGATGACCTTGATCTCATTGCGGAAGACGGGGATGCCGGCCACCGTCTGGTGGAACGTGGCGATGATCGCCCCGGTGCCCGTGTTGTGCACCGCGCGCAGCGTGGCGCCGGAGACGTCATCCCGCGACAGGCGGTAGCTGTCCGCCACCGTCTGCAGGTGCGCGCGCGCCGCGCTCTCCGCCGTCATGCCATTGCGGATGACCGACTTGGACTGCACGCCATCCTGAGCCGCCCACGCGAACGTGGGCACGCCGAGCCGCTGCTCGGTCTGCTCGATGCGAAGCCCGCGCGACACGGCCGTGGCGGGGGCCACGGCCAGCTGGCGCGACTCCTTCTGCTCCAGGAACGCGTCGAAGTTCGACCGCTCCTTGGCCCACGCGCTGGAGCCCGCCATGGGCACCAGCAGCAGGCTGGTCAAAAGCTTTTCCCTGAGACGCATGCGCCTTCCTTCTTGGGGGTGATGAACTGCCGTACGAGAGGGGACTGCGGGAGACGACGACGGTGGAGCGGAGCGCGCCGGGGCGGCGGGCCCCCTACGGCTGATGGACCGTGGGTGGACAGCCCAATAGGGAACGCATCCCAACGTCCAAGGTCGCATGGATGCGACAGCCGGACGCGATGCGAGAAGTCAGGGCGGAGAGGGCGTGCGCGGAGGGCGCGATGCGCTCCTCGGAGGCGGACAGGCGGAACGCCACACCCACGGGCGGGGTGGCTGATGCGAATTCCGTGTCAACGATTCCTGGCAAAAGCTGCTCTCCAACTCACTGTTCCGAACGCGGTTGTCTTCACCGGATCGGATTCAAGTGGGAGCGCATGGTAACCAGGACACTGGATCGTTGAAAAGAGGGGGGGCTCACATCCTTGCGTTAGCAACCCAGTAACAATTGCCAGTCTGGAATAAGCCGCGCCAGAGGGGGAAACACCCCCTGCGGGCGGGCAGGCGGAGACACGGATGCGACGGCGCGCCGCCCCTTGCTTCCCGCGTGCATCCCTGCTCAGCGGCGCGTGCGAGGCGCGGGGCTGCTGTCCTCGACGGAGGGAAGGGGGGCGTGGTCGAGCGGATCCTCCACCTCCGCGCCCTCGCGCCGCTGCTTGTATTGATCCCTGACGTAGGCGACGAGCTGATCCAGATACGTGGACAGCGGCGGGCACCGCACGCCGGTGCCGTCGAGCAGCTCCAGCGTGTTGTGGCAGTTGTAGATGGCCAGGTGGTTCACGTAGCTGATGGCCGCGCGCTGGGGCCGGGCCAGCTTCTCCAAGAGGGGCAGCCGCAGCATCACGTCCGCGGCGCGCGCGGACAGGTTGAAGCGCGGCAGCTTCTTGTGGGACTTCTCCGCGATGAGCTCGTACACGCGCCGCGCGCTCATGGGGTTGGGGTCCACCAGGTGGAAGGTGCGGCCCTTCGCGCGCTCATCCCGCGACAGCCGCCACACCGCCTCCACCACGAAGTCCACCGGCACGACGTTGAGGGGCGCGACGCCGTTGCCCGGCAGGGGCAGCGGCACCACCAGCGGCGACGTGACGAGCAGGATGCCCAGGTAGTAGGGGCCCTCGAAGCGATCGATTTCGCCCGTGCGCGAGTCGCCCACCACGCTGGACGGCCGGAAGATGGTGACGGGGAGGGTGGCCGAGGCGCGCTGCACCAGCCGCTCCGCCTGGAACTTCGTCTCCTCGTAGGCGTTGCGGAAGGACTGGCCCCGGTCCAGCTCGTCTTCCGCGATGACGCCCACCCGGTCGCCGGACACGTAGCAGGTGGAGAAGTGGCTGAAGCGCGACAGGTTCTCGCAGTCGCGCGCCAGCTCCAGCAGGTTGCGGGTGCCGTCCACGTTCACCCGCCACGCGGTCTCCTTGGGCACGCCCAGCTGGGACACCGCGGCCAGGTGGAAGATGTCCGTCACCCGCTCGCACAGGCGCTGGTACTCCTCGCCGGACAGGCCCAGGTGCATGTCCACCGCGTCGCCGGTGAGCAGCTCCACCTTCGCGCCCTGCACCTTCGCCGCCAGGGCCTGCGCTTCCTTGAAGGCCTTGGGCTGCACCAGCGCGTAGATGTGACCCTTCGGGTCCTCGCGCGCGATGTGCTCCACCAGCCGCTTGCCGATGAAGCCCGGGTAGCCGGTGATGAAGTAGGTGCCTGCGGGACTCTTCCTGGGCGTGGCGCTCATTCGCGGCGCAGCATACCCGCCCGGTGTCAGCCGTGGGCGAGCATCGCCCGCCACACCGCTTCCACCTGGGGACGGGTGGACTCCGGGGCGCCACTGTTGTCGATGACCCACGTGGCGTGCGCGCGCTTGTCGTCCAGGGACAGTTGCGCGGACAGCCGCGCCTCCGCCGCCTGCGCGTCCAGCCCGTCGCGCGCCATCAGCCGCGCCTTCTGCACGTCCCGGGGCACCCACACCACGGCCACGCCCTCCATGGCCGCGTGCAGGCCCGTCTCGATGAGCAGCGGGACGTCATACACGGCGTGGGTGATGCCCTCCGCCTCCAGCGCCTGGAGCTTCGTCAGGAACGCGGCGCGCACCTGGGGGTGCACGATGGCGTTGAGGGCGGCGCGTTCAGCGGGGTCCGCGAAGATGTGGGTCCCCAGCTTCACCCGGTCCAGGCGGCCGTCGGGGCCCACCACGCCGGGGAAGCGCTCGGAGATGCGCTGGAGGCCCGGCGTGCCGGGCTCCACCACCTCCCGGGCGATGACGTCCGCGTCCAGCACGCGCGCGCCCAATTCGCGCAGCATCCGGCTCACCGTGCTCTTGCCGGAGGCGATACCGCCCGTGAGTCCGAAGACGTGCACGGGTTACTTCGCGGCCTTGGGCGTGGTGAAGACGAAGGACTGCACCGTCTTGCCGTCCTCATTGAAGAAGATGGCCACGCCCAGCTTCACGTAGAGGAAATAGGTGCGGAAGTCGTCCGTCAGCTTGCGCAGGTAGCAGGGCGTGGCGGGCGCCGCGCCGCCGGGGCACGCGGGGCCGTAGCTGTTCTCGATGGTGTCCTTCTCGATGACGGGCGCGGGGAACACGTCGATGCGCTCCACCAACTGCGTGGCCGGGTCCACCTTGAACTGGGCCTGGGTGGTGCCCTTGATGGCCTCCTTGGCGAAGTAGGCCAGGATCTCCTTTCCGTCCTGGGACATGGTCCGGGACGGTTCGCCGAACTTCTTCACGATGTCCTCCTTCTTGGAGGACCCGGGTTCAATGCCCTGCCACGGCTTGGCGGAAGCAGGCAGGGAGACGGCGATGGCAGCGACGGCGACAAGGACGACAATGACGGGGGTCCGCATCTCGACTCCTCCCTAGCGGATCAGGCAGGCGCGCCTCAAGGTCCGTTCCCTTTGAAGCACGCGCGTGTCCACCCGCTATTCAATCACGAATGAGACGCCTTGCCCCCTCCAGGGGGCTCTGCTACGTGCTCAGGCCATGCGTTCTCGTGCCTTCCGGGTCTTTTCCGCCCTCCTGCTCGCCGCTTCGGGCGGTCTTGCCGGGGCTGCGGACTTCACGGGTCCCGACAGCTGCAAGGGGTGTCATCCGGAGGCGTACGACGCGTGGATGAAGTCCAAGCACGCCCGGGCCACCGACACGCTGGCGGACGCGCAGAAGAAGGACGCGCGGTGCCTGTCCTGCCACGCCCCGGACCAGGCGGCGCAGACGCTGGCCGCCGTCACCTGCGAGACGTGTCACGGGGGAGGGCAGTACTACTCCCCGTCCTACGTGATGAAGGACCCGGAGCTGGCGCGGCTGGTGGGGCTGGTGGACCCCTCCGAGAAGCAGTGCCGCACCTGCCATGACGCCTCGTCTCCCTCCCTGCGCCCGTTTGATTTCAAGGAAGCGCTGAAGGCCATCGACCACTGGTCCGCCGAACGTGCCCGCAAGCAGCAGACCCGCGCGGACGCGGCCCCCTCCACGCCGGCACCCGTTACGGCGAAGAAGTGACTTCTTCTTGATCAAGATCCTCGACTCCCGCTTCGTCACCACCGCCGTGGAATTGAAGGGCCTGCCCACGGACCACGCCGCGGAGGTCGCCTTCGTCGGCCGCTCCAACGTGGGCAAGTCGTCCATGATCAACGCCCTGACGAACCGGCGAAAGCTGGTGCGCGTGTCCAACACGCCCGGGCGCACCCGCACGCTCAACTTCTTCGACGTGGACCTGGACCGCGACGGCCAGCGCCACACGGTGCGGCTGGCGGACCTGCCCGGCTACGGCTTCGCCAAGGCGAGCAAGGCGGACAAGGCCCAGTGGCAGGAGATGATCACCTCCTACCTGAAGAACCGTCACCGGCTGGAGGTGGTGGTGAGCATCATCGACGCGGAGGTGGGGCCGTCTCCGGAGGACCTGCGCACGCTCGACTACCTTCAGGAGCACAACCGCCGCATCCTCGTGGTGGCCACGAAGATCGACCGGCTGACGAAGGCGCAGCGCAAGCCCCGGCTCAACGCCCTCTGCACGCAGTTGGAGTTGCCCCGCGAGGCGCTGATTCCGTTCTCCTCCACCGAAAAGCTGGGCGTGGAAGAGGTGTGGGGCACGCTGCTGGACACCTTCGGCAAGGCCACCCGCGTCTGAGTCTCCCGGGTCCGGGCACGCTGTGGTAGCACCCCCGGCGTGTCCCAGAACGGCAAGACGAACGGTGGTGCTGCGCCCCTCGCCCCCCGCGAGGTGCGTCAGCGGTTGATGCAGCTATCCCCCCGCAGGCGCGTGGAGGCCCTCTTCGACGCGGAGGACACGGCCGCGCTGGTGCGCTCGCTGCCCGCGGAAGACCTGTACGTCACCATCCAGGAAGTCGGCCTCGCGGACACCACGGAGCTGGTGCAGCTGGCGTCGCCCGCGCAGTTCCGCACCTTCGTGGACCTGGGCGGGTGGGTGAAGGACAAGGTGGAGCCCCACGCGGTGCTGACGTGGCTGCGCGCCGCGCGCGGGGACGAACCGGAGGACTTCCTGCGCAAGCTGCACGCGGTGGACCTGGAGGTCGTGGAGACGCTCCTCAAGGAGTTCACCACCGTGTACGACCTGGAGGAGGACCCGGACGCGAACCCCCAGGGCATGACGGTGGAGACGCCCGAGGGCCGCTACCTCGTGGAGATCAAGCTGGAGGGCGTGGAGATGTCCGCCATGCGCGCCATCGTCAACGACCTCATCGCGGAGAACCCCTTCGAATCGGTGCGCCTCTTCGAAGCGGTGCGCTGGGAGATTCCCTCCGAGCTGGAGGAGACGGCCTTCCAGTTCCGTCGCGCGCGCCTGGCCGACCTGGGCTTCCCCTCGCTGGAGGACGCCCTGGCGCTCTTCAGCCGCGTGGATGTGCCGCCGCGCCCCACGGGCCCCACCGCCCCCGCGCTCACCGCCCCGGGCGGGCACGTGGACTACGTGGAGGCGGCCTTCCGCGACCTGTCCTACGTGGAGCGGATGAACGCGGAGGACGAGCTGCGCGAAGTGGCCAACGCGGTGCTCGTCGCGGAGCTGGGCGACCCGGGCGACCTGGATGCCGTGCGCCGCGTGGGTGAATGGGTGCGCGACTACCTGTCGCTGGGCCTGGAGCACCTGACGGGCGGGGACCCGGCCCGGTCGCCGGACGCGCTGCGCGACACGCCCCTGCGCCGCGTCTTCCAGGTGGGCTTCACGCTGACGCTCCAGCTCAAGTACCGCGCGGACCGGCTCTTCAAGCTGGCGTTCATGAAGCTGGACGACGTGCCGCTGGTGCTGCCGGAAGAAGCCGCGGCGCTGGAGGCCCTGCGCCGCAAGCGTCCCCGCCGCGCGCTGCGCGTGCCGGGCGCGGAAGCCGTGCCGTTCCGGTCGCTGCGGGAGGTGGCCGGTTCGGAGGTGCTGCTGGCGCGCGCGGAAGGACAGGTGGCCGCGCTGGGCGCGCTCCTGGGCGGCGCGGAAGGCCCCGCGCACACCGTGCTGGCGCGCTTCGGCGTGTCGCTGGACGTGCTGGGCGTGGAGCGGCTCTGGGCGGCGGTGGTCGCCATGGCCGTCCTGGAGGAGGGCGTGGACGTGAGGCCGGTGCCGCTGGGGCGCACGGCGGAGCTGGGGCAGCGGCTGTTCGAGGGCTCCCCGGAGGCTCCACGCCTGCGCGCGAGCGCGGCGGAGCGCGCGCTGGCCGCGCTGGGCCCGGTCGTGCCGGAGGGCGCCCGGGACGAACTGCGTCGGGTGGTGAACGTCACGCTGACGCGCCTGCTGTCGGAGCTGGGCACGCCGTGGCTTCGCGAGGGGCGCCTGGACCTCATCGCCTCCGCGGTCCTTCCCATGGAGAGCGCGCCGGTCCCGTAGCTTTTTCAGCCTTGCCCGGCCTGTCTGTCCGGGGCGATCTCGCAACCGCCCGTAGATACGGGCTTCTGTCGCCCCCAAGCCCTGGCACGCCCGCTGCTTTGCCCCCGCCCGCTGGCCTTGTGTCGTCGGTCCGCTCGCAGCTTCGCGAGCCGCCCGCGGCGTGAGAGGCCGGCCATCGGCTTTCCAAGAGGGCCAGGGGCACGCGTGTGACGGGACGAGCGACCGACAGCGAAGGGGTGGAGTTCATGGGACCGGGCGCACAGGAGCAGCGTCGCGACGTGCTGGCTTTCTTCCTGCTCGTGGGGTTCGCGGCGGTGATGTACGCGGTGCCGGGTGAGTGGATCCCCGCGCTGGCGCCGCTGCGACTGGCGCTGCTGACGTCGGGCCTCGCGGCCGGGCTGATGGTGATGCGGCGGCTGGGCAAGGCGGAGCCCGTCTATTTCGACGGCGCGCGGGGCATCGCGCTCCTCGCGTTCTCGTCGCTGGCGTTCTGCTCGGTGGCGTGGTCCGTCAATCCGGAAGTGACGCGCTACCAGGGCGTGGAGCTCTTGAAGCTCACGGCCATCTATCTGACGCTCGTGAACGTCATCACCACGCCCAAGCGGCTGGCGGCGATGTGCGCGGCCATGGTGGTGGGCGCCATCGTGACGTCCATTGGCGTCATCAACTGGTACATCGTCGGTGAGAACATGGTGGAGGGCTTCCGTTCGCGCTGGGTCGGCGTGTACGCGGACCCCAACCACATGGCGATGAACATGGTCGTCGTGGTGCCGCTCGCGGTGGCCTTCCTGGCGCGCAAGAGCACCCCGTGGTTCTTCCGCGTGCTGTGCGGCCTGTCCGCGGTGCTGTCGGTGGTGGCCATCGTGCTGTCGCACTCGCGCGGTGGCTTCATCGGCCTGTCGGTGGCGATGGCGCTGTGGGCCATCCGCGAGAAGCGCCGCATGCAGGCCATCGTGCTGGGCAGCGTGTTCGTGCTGGGCCTGGTGGTGTTCGCGCCCAAGAGCTTCTGGCAGCGCAATGAGACGGTGGCGAGCTTCCACGAGGACGCGTCCGCCATGGGCCGCGTGTACGCGTGGCAGGTGGCCAGCCGCATCAGCCTGGACAAGCCGCTGCTGGGCGTGGGCGCGGGCGGCTTCCGCTACGCGTGGTTCGAGTACGCGCCGCCAGAGGCGCACCGGGCCTACGTGGCGCACAACATCTTCCTCGACGTCATCGGGGAGCTGGGCTGGATTGGCCTGCTCTTCTTCCTGGTGTTCGCGGGAGGCTCGGTGGGCGGCGCGGTGGCGGCGTCCTCGGATTCGGAGATGGGGTGGATCGCGCGAGCGCTGTTCGCGTCGGTGGCGGGCTACCTCATCTGTGACTTGTTCTCGGGCTACATCCTGTCCGCGCATTGCTACGTGCTCTTCGGCCTGGCCGCGAGCGCGCACCGCATCGCGCAGGCGCGGGACAGAGCCCTGGCGGTGGGGAGGCAGCCGGCCCTGAACCAGGCGCCGGCGGCCACGTGGGAGGGGTCTGGGCATGCGGCGTGAGGAAGCACGGATGGGGCGGGAGCCCCTCCGACTGGTGCAGTTCACCCGGTCGTTCCACATTGGCGGCACCGAAGTGCAGGTGCTGGAGTTGCTGCGCGGCTTGCCGTCCAGCTACCGGTTGCAGGTGTCGGTGTTGGAGGACGCCGGGCCGCTCATCGGTTCGGTGTGGAAGCTGGGCCACGCGCCCGAGGTGTTCTCCCTCAAGGGGACGCTCGCGCAGCCCAACACGCTCGTTCAAATCTACCGGCTGTCGCGCTGGCTGAAGCAGCACCGCGTGCACCTGGTGCACGTGCACGACTTCTACTCCAGCATCCTCGCGGTGCCGGCGGCGAAGCTGGCGGGCGCGAAGGTCATCGTCGGCCGCCTGGACTTGTCCCACTGGCAGGGCAAGGCCCGCCGCCTGCTGCACGCGCAGGTGACGCGCATGGCGGACCACGTCATCGCCAACGCGGAGGCCATCCGCACGCTCCTCGTGGAGGAGGAGGGGCTGCCCCGAAGCCGCGTCTCCGTCATCCACAACGGCCTGGACCTGGTCCGCTTCGACGCGCGCACCGCGGAAGGGCTCAAGGACCCGCTGCCCGAAACGCACGGCATCCCCACGGTGGTGCACGTGGCCAACATGAGCCACCCGGTGAAGCGGCAGGAGGATCTGCTCCTCGCGCTTGCCATGTTGCGTCATGAGGGCACCCGGCTGAACGCCTGGTTCGTGGGAGACGGCCCGCGCCGGCCCGCGCTGGAGAAGATGGCGCAGGAGCTGGGGGTGGCGGACGGGGTGCACTTCCTCAAGCACCGCACGGACGTGCCGGCGCTCTACGGCCGGGCCACCTTCGGCGTCCTGTGCTCCACGGCGGAGGGCATGTCCAACGCCGTGATGGAGGGCATGGCCGCGGGCCTGCCCATGGTCGTCACGCGGGTGGGCGGCAATCCCGACCTCATCGTGGACGGCGAGCGAGGGCTCCTGGTGGACCCGGAGCGGCCCGCCCAGCTCGCCCAGGCCTTCCGCAGGCTCCTGGCCAACCCCGAGGAGGCCCGGAAGATGGGCAAGGCCGCCCGGGGCTTCGTCGCCCGGGAGCTGTCCCTGGAGAAGATGGTGCGTCAGCACGACGCCCTGTACCGCCAGGTCGCACAGCTGCCTTGAGCCTGAAACCCGCCCTCCAGGGCCGGGAAATGTCAGACCGATCCGGATAATCCGAGCCCGTCCTCAAGCAATTGGGGGCGGGCGCGTTCGTATGG
>NZ_RAWI01000499.1 GCF_003612125.1 Corallococcus praedator | reverse complement strand
GCCACGGTCGAAGCCCCGGCCGAGCGCCGCCTGGGCGGGGTGCTCCTGGCGCTGGCCCTGGCGGCGGGCGCGGCCTTCCGGCTGTACTGGGCGCTCCACGACGACGGCATCTACTGGCCGGACGAGGTCTACCAGAGCCTGGAGCCCGCCCACCGGCTCGTCTACGGCTACGGGCTGGTCGCCTGGGAGTTCATCGAGGGCGCCCGGAACTGGGCCCTGCCCGCCCTGGTGGCGGGGCTGCTGGGGCTTGGCCGGCTGGTCGGTCTCACCGACCCCTCCGGCTACCTGGTCCTGGTGAAGGGCTTCTTCGCGCTGGTGGGCACCGCGACGGCGTGGGCCACGTGGCGCCTGTCGCGCGCGTCCGGCGCCTCCACCCTGGCGGCCTCCGGCGGGGCGGCCCTGTTCGCCCTGGCGTCGGTGCCCCTGTACTTCGCCCCCCGGGCGATGAGCGAGAACGCCTCCGTGCTGCCCGTGGTGCTGGGACTGGCCCTGGCGCTGGCCCCGGGGGCGTCACGGCAAGCCCTGGTGACGGGGGCGTCCCTGCTGGGGCTGGCGGTGCTGCTGCGGCTGCAGAATGGCGTCTTCTGCGTGGGCCTGCTGGGCGTGCTCCTGGCGCGGCGCAGGTGGCGCGAGGCGGGCGTGGCGTTGGCGGTGCTGTCCGGGTGGGCGCTGGCCTTCGGCCTCCTGGACAAGCTCACCTGGGGGCGGTGGTTCCACTCCGCCATCGTCTACCTGGACTTCAACCTGGTGCAGGGCAAGGCCGCCTCGTTCGGCACGGAGGCCTTCGACTACTACCCGCGCATCCTGCGCCGGGCCATGCCGGGGCTGTCCGTGCTGGTGGGAGCGCTGGCGCTGGTGGCGCTGCCCCGGGCGCTGGGGCTGTCCGCGCTGACGGCGGCGTTCGTGCTCCTGCACGCGTACCAGCCGCACAAGGAGCTGCGCTTCCTGGTGCCGGCGCTGCCCCTGCTGGCGGCGCTGGCGGGCGTGGGGCTGGACTCGGTGCTGCGCGTGCTTCGGGGCTTCCCCGCGCGGGCCACGGCCACGGTGGCGGTGGTGGCGGCGGCGCTGTTGTCCGGCGCGGGCGCGGGGGGACTCACCTTTGGTGACCTGGGCCAGTACGAGCGCGTGCGCCCCAAGGACAGCGCGTGGGACGACCAGGGCGCGGTCAACCGGCTGCTGGAGGCCGCGGGCCGGCAGGACGACGTGTGCGGCCTGAAGGTGGAGACGGTCCACCAGGCGTGGACGGGGGGCTACAGCTACTTCCACCGGAACGCGCCGCTGTACCCCCACAACGGCCCGCACCGGGGTTCGGGCCTGTTCAGCCACGTCATCACCCTGCCGGGCCACGAGGGCGCGGGCGTGACGGTGGCCCGGGACGGTCCGCTGGCGCTGGTGAAGCTGCCCGTGGCGGCCTGCGTGCCGGACCCCGGCTATTCGTGGCGGTTGCCCTGAGCGGAACGATTGGGCGGCAAGGCCCTTTCCGCCCCACCCGGCGCGTTGCTAAGCCACGGCCATGTCCGAAGCCACCTGCCTCTTCTGCAAGATTCGCGAAGGCGCCATCCCGGCGAAGGTCGTCTACCAGGACGAGCACTGCCTGGCCTTCGAGGACATCAACCCCCAGGCCCCCACGCACGTCCTGTTCATCCCGCGCAAGCACATCGCCACGGTGAACGACCTCACCCCCGAGGACCGCGAGCTGGTGGGCAGCCTCTACATCGGCGCGGCGAAGCTGGCGCGCGAGCGCGGCCACGCGGACCAGGGCTACCGGCTGGTCATGAACACCCAGCGCGACGCGGGGCAGACGGTGTTCCACATCCACCTGCACCTGCTCGCGGGCCGCCCCCTCCACTGGCCGCCGGGCTAGCGGACCACCGTAA
Organism: Corallococcus praedator; assembly: GCF_003612125.1. GTDB lineage: Bacteria > Myxococcota > Myxococcia > Myxococcales > Myxococcaceae > Corallococcus > Corallococcus praedator. The sequence continues at coordinate 4,091 of NZ_RAWI01000499.1, read as the reverse complement.
GGAAAACCCGCCGTCCCCAGGGGTCCGTGACAGGGCCGGGCGGCGGGTCTAGCGTCCACGGGCGCGTGGCCCCCTTCTTCCCAGGGAGTGCCCGCCCGCCATGTTCAGTGCCCAGTCCTCGCCCGAGACACGCCGCGCCTATTCACGCCTCGCCCTGCTGCTGGCCGCCGTGGCCGGGGCGGTCAACGCCGTGGGGTTCGTGGCGCTGGGCGCGCACAGCTCCCACATGTCCGGGCACATGGCGACGCTGGGCGAGTCGCTGGCCCTGGGACACCGGGACTCGGGCTGGCTGTCCGCGCAGCTGATGGCGTCGTTCGTCGCCGGGGCCACGTGCGCGGCGGTGCTGCTGGATGCCTCGCGGCACCGCAAGCGGGGCCGGCACGTGTCCGCGCTGCTCTTGGAAGCGGTGGTGCTGGGCGGCATCGGCGTGGGGATGGCGGGCAGCGTGGGCGTGCGCGCGCCGGTGTTCCTCTGGGCGCTGGCCTTCGCCATGGGGTTGCAGAACGCGCTCGTCACCCGGCTGTCCGGCGCGGTGGTGCGCACCACGCACGTGACGGGGCTGCTCACGGACATCGGCATCCAGCTGGTGCAGATGATGGCGTGGGTGCGCGACGGCCTCCGGGGCGAGGGCGCGCCGGGCCTGTGGCACCGCCTGCGCGACCTGCCCTCCGCCGTGCAGTTCGAACGCACGCGGCTGCACGTGGGCCTGGCGCTGGCGTTCCTCGCGGGCTCCACGCTGGGCCCGTTCCTCTTCCTGCGCCACGGGGCCGTGACGCTGGCGTTGCCGTGCGCGGTGCTGGGCGTGCTGGCCGCGCTGGACGTGCGCCTGTCCGCGCTGCCCGGCGCGGCGTCCTCCACCTCGCCGGGCCGCTGAAGGCTCGCGCCTATGGGGATTCGGGGCGGGCCACCGGCTGCGCCGGAGGGGCGTCGTCGTTCTTGTCGATGCCCAGGTCGTCCAGGGTCCGGGCGCGGCGCACGGCCTGGAGCACGCTGCTGCGCTCGTCCGTCCAGACGTAGTCCGGCTCCCCGCGCAGGGACAGCCGGCGCACGCGCGCGGCGGTCGTCTTGAAGGTGGGGCCCCAGGAGAACTCCTTGTCCGGGCTCAGCAGGACCCAGCTGCTGGACAGCGTGTCGCCCTTCGTCTCGGTGACGACGAGCGTGGCGAACAGGCCCAGCGCCTTCGCGTGCGTCAGGCTGATGGGGACCAGATCCAGGTACTGGTTGCTGATGTGCAGCGCCAGCACGCCATGCGGCGCCAGGTGCTTGCGGTAGAGTTCCAGCGCTTCGCGCGTCACCAGGTGCATGGGGATGGCGTCCGAGCTGAAGACGTCCAGCGCCAGCACGTCGAACGGCGTCGTCGGCCCGTGCTCCAGCTCCTGCTCCAGGGAGATGCGCGCGTCGCCCTCCACCACCTCCATCTTCGCGGGCGAGTCCCCCAGGTAGCTGAAGTAGCCGCCCTGCCCCCGCGCGAGCGCGATGATGACGGGGTTGATTTCATAGAAGCGCGCCGAGTCCCCGGCCTCCAGCAGCGCGGCGCTGCCACCCACGCCCAGCCCCAGCATGCCCACGCGAAGCGAGGTGGGCAGCCCCAGCGCCCCGCGCCACCGGCGCTGCTCCGCGAGCGCCAGACCCAGGCCGCTGTCGCGCGAGTAGTAGGACGTCGTGGCGCGGCGGCGCACCGGGTCGACGTACTGCCAGCCGTGGGTGATGGCGCCGTGGCGCAGGGTGAACTGGTGCTCGTGCGGGTCGTCGGGAATCTGCTCCAGCACCTGCACCACGCCGAAGAAGTTGCGCTCGGAGAAGCGCACGCGGCCCTGGGCGCCGGAGACGAGGAGCATCAGGTTCACCGCCACCATCACCAGCATCGCCCCGCGCAGGATGCGCTGCACGCGGGCCGTCAGCTTCTCCCCGGGGGGCCGCTGCATCATGCCCGCCAGCGCCACGACGCAGCAGGCGCCCAGCGCCAGCGGGTGCTCCCAGTAGACGTTGAAGATGGCGGGCGCCACCAGGCTGACGAACACGCCGCCCAGCACCCCGCCAACGGACACCCACAGGTAGAAGGCGCTCAGGTAGCGCGGGGCCGGGCGGGCGCGGAACAGCTCGCCGTGGCACACCATGGCGCCGGTGAAGAGCGCGGAGGCGTGGAAGAGCACCTGCCAGCCCAGGTGCAGGGAGGGGCCCTCCTTCTGCGCGTAGGACACCAGGGCCAGCGTGGCGATGAGGGCCACCGAGTACGGGCCGCGCGCGTAGAAGGACTCGCGCGAGAAGGCCAGGATGAAGGTGAGCAGGTACACGGCCAGCGGCATCACCCACAGGAAGGGCCCCGCCGCCACGTCCTGGGACAGCTTGTTCGTCGTGGCCAGCAGCAGCACCGACGCGCACATGCTCAGCCCCAGCCACAGCAGCGTGCGCTTCACGCCCGGGCGCGGCGCATCGGGCGTCGCGTCCCCCACGGGCTCGGAGGCAGGCTGCACGAGCGGCCCGGCCTCCCCCGTCGCCGTGCGGCGAATCAGGTCCCCGGCGCAGGCGACGGCGAAGACGACGAAGAGGCCGAAGCCCGCGGCCCACCCCCATGCCTGCGCGCTGCGGCCCACGAAGGGCTCCACCAGGAAGGGGTAGCCCAGCAGCGACAGCAGCGAGCCCACGTTGGAGAGCGCATACAGCACGTACGGCGAGCGCCCCGGCCGCGCGCGGGCGAACCACGACTGGAGCAGGGGGCCGGTGGTGCTCAGCACGAAGAAGGGCAGGCCCAGGGTGACGGCCAGCATCCCCATCAACCGGAGCACGGGGAAGTGGTCGTTGACGGGGCGCCACCCTTCCCCGGGCGTCAGCGGCGAGCCCGTCCAGACGGCCCGCGCCGCGAGCGCCACCAGCGCCACCGTCAGCAGGCCCAGGTGCAGCAGGGCCTGCGTGCGCGGGCGCAGCCGCGAGGCCACCGCGTGCGCATAGGCGTACCCCGCGAGCAGCGCGGCCTGGAAGAACAGCATGCACGCGGTCCACACCGACGGCGTGCCGCCGTACCACGGCAGGGCGTAGCGGCCCGCCAGCGGCTGGATGCCGAAGAGGAGGAACGCGCTGGTGAAGATGGCGAGGGCGTAACGAACCATGCGGCCTCGGGGCGGGGGGAGAGGCGCAGCGGCAGCGACCCGCGCGCACAGTGTTTCCCGCCTGGAGCGCATCCCTGTCAACGCCCGCCCCCTCAAAGCCCGGCGGCCGACCGGGCAGGCATCCGTCGGCGCGGGTGCCCGTCCCAGGCTCCGGTCCTAACTTCCGGGACGGGAAGGGCGCGGGACTCCCCGCGCCAGAGGGGGACATGACGATGAAGGGCTTCGGGCGTGGTGCGGTGGTGTTGCTCGTGGGCGGGGCACTGGGACTCTGGGGCTGCAACAGCGAGCAGCCCCCACGGGAGCAGAGCGGGTTCCAGGACCCGGTGCAGTCGCAGCACCGGGGGACCGAGGACCGGGCCTCCACGACGGTGAACAACCGCATCCGCAACGCCGCGGACCCGGGCCAGGGCGGCAGGCCCTACGACAGCGACGCCGCGGGCACGGGCGGCTCCGGGCGTCAGCTCGGGGGCGCCACGCAGCAGTTGGGCACGGGCCTGGCGGACAGCTACCGGGGACCGGAGGGCACCGGCGGCGCGGGCCTGGACGCGGGCACCCACACGAAGGCCCCGCACTCCGGCATGAACCACGGGGCACCCGACGCGGGGGGCACGGACCGCCTGGACGCGGGCCTCCGGCGCTAGGCGGGGCACCGCGGGCGGGGCCTACTCCTGGCCCCGCTTCGCCAGCCGCAGCATTTCGTACATGTCCTTCACCCGCTTGAGCAGGGCCGGGTCGCTGGCACCCGCGTTCTCGCTCACGTCGTAGGACAAGTCATCGAAGCGGCTGCACGCCATCTGCATGATGTCGCAGCCGTGGTCCCGCTTGAGCTGGAGGAAGAGGTTCCGCGTCTGGGCCCACTCCCGCTCCAGTTCGGTGGACGCCTTGGTGTCCCGGGTTTCCTTCGGGGGAGCGCGTGTGGCGGCGGCGCGCTTGTTGGGCTGTCTCTTATATACATCTGACGCTGCCGACGAACCCTAGGGTGTT
>NZ_RAWI01000498.1 GCF_003612125.1 Corallococcus praedator | reverse complement strand
CGGGACGGGCCGCAGGCCCCGAGGTCGCCATCATGGACGACACAGGCGCGCTGTTGCCTCCTGGGGGCCTTGGTGAAGTCGTCATCCGGGGCCCCAACGTCATGGCGGGCTACGTGAACAACCCCGAAGCCAATGCGCGCGCCTTCACGCACGGATGGTTTCGCACGGGGGACCAGGGCACGCTCGACGCGGAGGGCTACCTGCGGCTCACCGGCCGGCTCAAGGAATTGATCAATCGCGGCGGGGAGAAGGTGAGCCCGCTGGAGGTGGACACCGTGCTGTTGGATCATCCCGCCGTGCAGCAGGCCGTCACGTTCGCCCTGCCCCATCCGAAGCTCGGTGAGGACGTGGCCGCCGCCGTCGTGCTGCGCGAGGGCCAGCACGCCACCGAGCGCGAGCTGCGCGACTTCGTCTCCGCGCGCGTGGCCGACTTCAAGGTGCCCCGCCGCATCGTGCTCCTCACGGAGCTGCCCAAGGGTCCCACCGGCAAGGTGCAGCGCATCGGGCTGGCGGAGCGGCTGGGGCTCACGTCATGAGGATCGCCATCTTCGGCGCGGGCGCCATCGGCGGCTTCCTTGGCGTCAAGCTGCTCCAGGCCGGCGCGGACGTCACCTTCATCGCGCGGGGGGCCCATCTGGACGCGATGCGCACGAACGGCGTCACCCTCACGAGCGGCGGCGAGACGGTCACCGTGCGACCGCACTGCACCGACTCCCCCGACGACGCGGGACCGCAGGACTACGTGTTCCTCACGTTGAAGGCCCACGCGCTGCCCGCCGCCGCACCGCAAATCGCCCGGCTGCTGGGCCCGGAGACGGCGCTCGTCACCGGCATCAACGGCGTGCCCTACTGGTACTTCCACGGGCTCGAGGGTCCCTACGCGGGCCGCCACGTGGAGAGCGTGGATCCAGGCGGCGTGCTCTTGCGCACCCTGCCCCCGGAGCGCGTCATCGCCACGGTGGTGTACCCGGCCGCGGAGGTCGTCTCGCCCGGCGTCATCGTCCACACGTACAACGATCGCGTCACGTTGGGCGAACCGGACGGCAGCAAGAGCCCGCGCATCCAGGCCCTCTCGCAGCTCATGATGAAGGCGGGCCTGAAGTCCCCGGTGCGCCCGCGCATCCGCGATGAAATCTGGGTGAAGCTCTGGGGCAACCTCGCCTTCAACCCGCTGTCCGTGCTCACCGGCGCCACGCTCGACGTCCTCGCCCGGCAGCCGGACCTGCGCGCCGTGGCCCGCGCGATGATGGTGGAGGCCCAGGCCGTGGCCGAGGCCCTGGGCACCCGCTTCCTCATCGACGTGGATCAGCGCATCCAGGGCGCCTCCCAGGTCGGCGCGCACAAGACCTCCATGCTCCAGGACCTGGAGCGCGGCCGCCCGATGGAGATCGACGCCCTGCTGGGCGCCGTCGTGGAGCTGGGCCAGCTCGTCGGCAGGCCCATGCCCCTGTGCGAAAGCACCCTGGCCCTGGTGCGCGAGCGGGCGCGCCAGTCCGGCGGCTACCCGGCCCGCGCGACGCCGGAAGCGACTTAAGCGGGCGGCATCACGCCCAGGTACTCGAGCGGATCCACCGGCTTGCCGTCCACGCGCACCTCGAAGTGCACGTGCGGGCCGGACGTGCGGCCGGACTCGCCCACCGTGGCGATGACCTGCTCGCGGCGCACCTTCTGTCCCGTGCGCACGCGCAGGTCCCGGTTGTGCGCGTACAGGGTGATCAACGTGGACGAGTGCTCCACGATGACGATGAGGCCGTAGCCCTTCTGCTCGCCCGCGTAGAGGACCGTGCCCGCCTGCGCCGTCTTGATGGGCGTCCCCGCGGGCGCCGCCAGGTCGATGCCGTCATGCGGTTCGCGGCCCTTCTTGCCGAAGCGGCCATACAGCACGCCGCGCAACGGCCAGTCGAGCAGCCCCTGCGTGGCCAGCTTCGGACGCGACGGCGCGCCCGGCCGCCCCGACACCACGCGCGCGCGGGGCGGATCCTCCTTGCGCGTCACCACCGGTCCCGAGCGGCGCGGCGTGGACACCGGCGCCTGCCCCGGCTTCGTCAGCACCAGCTCCGGCTCCTCGTCGGACAGCGGCCCGGGGTCCCCGTACTGTGGCCGCTCGCTGCCCGGAATCAGCAGCTCCCGACCCACCGACAATTCCTTCGGGTCCTTGATGCCGTTGGCCAGCGACAGCTCTTCCACCGTGATGCCGTACGTCTTGGCGATGCGGTACATCGTCTCGCCCGCGGCCACGCGGTGGCGCACCGACACCAGCTCCGGCTCTTCGTGAGAAGGCCGCAGCGCGAACGCCAGCGGCTTGCCGCTACCGGGAGACTCGGGCAGGGCCCCCGCGGTCTCCAGGCCCGGGGAGGACGCCGCCCGGGTGCCCACGCAGCCGCCCAACAGCACGGCCGCGAGCAACACCCAGAGCGCCCTTCCCGCTCGGCTGGAGCCGCGTGTCTCCAACCTCAGGCACCGCCCGACTCGTGCCGGGTGAAGCCCTTGAGGCTCCAACCCGACAGCTCGGGGATGCGACCGTGGTCGGTCATCTCGAAGTGCAGCGGCGTCACCGACACGCGCTTCTCGTCCAGCACGGCGTTGCAGTCACTGCCCGGAATGTCCTGGTGGGCGTACTCGGTGCCACCAATCCAGTAGTACTTGCGGCCGCGCGGGTCTTCCTTCTCCACGACGTTGTTGCCGTAGGAGTGCCGGCCCTGCGTGGTGATGACGTAGCCGTCCGGCTCCACGCCCCCGGGGATGTTCACGTTGAGGAGCATCCGGGGCGGCAGGGGCCGCGACAGCGCCTCCTCCACCAGCGAGCGCGCGAAGCGGCCCGCCGGCTTGAAGTCGAACGGACCGCGCGTCACCAGGCTGAACGCGATGGCGGGCACGCCCAGGAACGCCGCCTCCATGGCCGCCGCCACCGTACCGGAGTACATGACGTCGTCCGCGAGGTTCGCGCCGTGATTGATGCCGGAGACCATGAGCTGGGGACGATTGTCCTTCAGCAAGTGGTTCATCGCCAGATACGAGCAATCCGTGGGGGTGCCGTCCACGGAGAACCACCGCTCGCGCACCTCCTTGATGCGCAGCGGCCGGTGCAGGCTGATGGAGTGGGAGGCAGCGCTCTGCTCCCGGTCGGGCGCCACCACCCACACCTCGCCCAGGGGGCTCACCGCCTCCACGAGCGTCTGGATGCCTTCGGAGAAGTAGCCGTCGTCGTTGGAGACGAGGATGCGGGGGCGGGAGGAGCTCACGGTCACTTCTTCTTCGCGAAGGAGCGGAAGGCGGACATGCCCGCGTAACGCGCGCCGGCCCCCAGCTCTTCCTCGATGCGCAGCAGCTGGTTGTACTTGGCCACGCGGTCGGAGCGCGACGCGGAGCCCGTCTTGATCTGCCCGCAGTCCAGGCCCACCGCGAGGTCCGCGATGGTGGTGTCCTCGGACTCGCCGGAGCGGTGGCTCATGATGGACGTCATGCCCGCCTTGTGCGCCATGCGCACGGCGTCGAACGTCTCCGTCAGCGTGCCAATCTGGTTCACCTTCACCAGGATGGAGTTCGCCGTGCCCGTCTGGATGCCGCGACCCAGGCGCTCCACGTTGGTCACGAAGAGGTCGTCGCCCACCAGCTGCACCTGGTTGCCCAGCGCGTCGGTGAGCTTCTTCCAGCCCTCCCAGTCATCCTCCGCCATCCCGTCCTCGATGGAGATGATGGGGTACTTCTGCGCGAGGCCCCGGTAGTACTCCAGCAGGCCCTGCGAGTCGTACTCCTTGCCCTCGCCCTTGAGCTTGTACTTCTTGGAGCCCTTGTCGAAGAACTCGCTGGCGGCCACGTCCAGCGCCAGGAACAGCTGCTCGCCCGCCTTGAAGCCCGCCGCGTCGATGGCCTCCATGATGAGCTTGAGCGCCTCCTCGTTGGCCGGCAGGTCCGGGGCGTAGCCGCCCTCGTCGCCCACGCCCGTGGCGAGCTTGCGGCCCTTGAGGATCTTCTTGAGCGCGTGGAACACCTCCGCGCCCCAGCGCAGGCCCTCCGCGAAGGACTTCGCGCCGGCGGGCACCACCATGAACTCCTGCACGTCCACGCGGGTGTCCGCGTGCGCGCCGCCGTTGAGGATGTTCATCAGCGGCACGGGCAGCGTGCGCGCCTGGAGGCCGCCCACGTAGCGGTACAGGGGCAGGCCGTGCGCGTCCGCCGCGGCGCGCGCGGCGGCCATGGAGACGGCGAGGATGGCGTTGGCACCCAGCTTCGCCTTGGTGGGCGTGCCGTCCAGCTCAATCATCCGCGCGTCCAGGGACACCTGGTCCACGGCGTCCATGCCCACGAGCGCGGGGCCAATCGTGTCGCGCACGTGGTCCACGGCCTTCAGCACGCCCTTGCCCAGGTAGCGCTGCTTGTCCCCGTCCCGCAGCTCGTGCGCTTCGTGCTCGCCGGTGGAGGCGCCGGAGGGCACCGTCGCACGGCCACGAGAGCCGCCCACCAGGAGGACTTCGGCCTCCACGGTCGGGTTGCCACGGGAATCGAGCACTTCACGCGCCAGGATTTGAGCGATCTCGGTCATAGGGCGCCGGTTCTACGAGGCACGGCGGGAACGGGCAAGCGCGCTCGCACTCCGGACTGCTACAGTGTCCAACCGCCGAATGCCTCCTCCTCCCAAGCGCCGCGCCACGGGCCCGGACCCCCTTCCCGGCCAGCGTGCCCGGGGCGCCCTCATGGGCCTGGCCGTGGGCAACGCCCTGGCCATCCCCACGGCGGGTCGGCCGTTCTACGCGCCGGCCTTCCCGGAGCTCGCCGTGGGCCCCTACCAGGACCTGCACGGCGGCGGCCCCCATGAGCTGAAGAAGGGCCAGGTGAGCGAACCCACCCAGCTCGCCGTGGCGCTGGCGCTCAGCCTGCGCGACATGAAGCGCTATGACGCGGCGGACGCGCTGCGCCGCTACCGGGCCTGGCAGGCACACGCCTTCGCGGTCAGCGACCCCATGAAGGAGGTCCTGGAGGAGTGCGACACGGGCCTGGCGAACGCCGTCCGGGGCGCCGGCAAGCGCGTCTGGCAGAAGAACTTCCGCCGCGTGGCCAACGCCGGCGCCCTGGCCCGCGTGGTGCCCCTGGGCGTCCTGCTGTCAAAGGACCCCTTCGCCCTGGCGCAGGCGGCCATGGAGGACACCGCCCTCACCCACTTCGACCCGCGCAGCCAGCTCGCCAGCGCGGGGCTGTGCGCCGCCATCGCCAAGGCGATGACGGGCGGCCCCAACCTCAAGCCCGAGGACCTGCTGCCCGCCGCGGAGACCGGCATCTCCCTGGCCGGCGCCGCCCTGGCGCGGCAGGAGCCGGACTTCGTCCAGGAGGTGGCCCGCGCCTCCATGCTCCTGCGCGAGGACCTGGCCCTGGCGGCCCAGAAGGACCCGCAGCTCTACGGCCCGGAGCTGCACCTGCACCGCCCCGGCAACAACGCGGTCCGGGCCGCCTTCCGGCTGGCCTTCTGGGAGCTCATCCACGTGCCCACCGCGCAGGCGGCGCTCCTGGACGTCATCCACCGGGGCGGCGACACGGAGGTCCACGCCGCCGTCACCGGAGCGCTGCTGGGCGCCTTCCACGGCGAGGGCGCGCTGCCCGAGGAATGGCGCCAGAAGGTCCTCCTGGCGTGCCAGCCCTACAACCCGTACCAGAAGGGGACGGTGATGTGGGAAGTCTACCACCCCCGGCACCTGCTGCTGCTGGCCCCGGGCTAAGTAGGTCGCCAGAAGTTCTCTAACAAATCGCGTAGCCAGAAGCCCTCGGCGAGGCAGCCCGCCTTGCGGAGGGCGTCCTGGGCCGAAAGGCCCAGCACCCAGCGGATGGCGGCGCCGACGTGCTGCTCGACCGTGGGGTACTGACGGTTGGCGGAAACGCGTTGCTTCAGGGGGCGCCACAGATGATCCATGCAGTTGAGTTCTGAGCGCT
>NZ_RAWI01000497.1 GCF_003612125.1 Corallococcus praedator | reverse complement strand
TGTCCGCGCTGGATGCGCCCCGGCAGCGCGCCACCCGCGTGCGCCACGTGCCCCAGCATGCCGTGAACCTGCTGGAGGGCTGCGCCACGCCCGCGGTGGAGTCCGTGGCCGCCCTCCTGGGCCACGCCATCAACGTGGGCGCCCCCGCCTACAACCGGGGGGACGTGGAGGGCTGCTACCGGCTCTACGCCCACACCGCCGAACAGCTCATCGACGAGCGCGGCGACTGCCCCGGCGTCCAGCGCGCGCTGCGCGACGGCCTGCTGCGGTGCGAGAGCCTGCAGGACGCGGAGGACCGCGCCTGGGCCCTGCGCGACACCTTCGACGGGCTGATGGACGTCATCGGACGCTGGCGCCAGGCCCGGCCGTCCCAGCCGCCGTCGCTCACCCGGCGCACCCCGCCCAAGACGTACCTCAACTAGAGGGGGCGGGGCGCGGGGACAGCCTCAGGGTTCGTCCCAGCGGATCCGCAGCGAATAGCCCTGGGACGCGCGCTCCAGCACGTCCACGCGCGGCAGCACCCGCGTGCGGCGCAGCACCTGCTCCACCACGCCCGCCACGAAGTCCGGCAGCGGATCCGCGTCCACCACCATGGCCCGCCACTCACGCGCGCGCCGCGCCTCCAGCAGCAGCCTCATGTCCTCGCGTCCCGCGCGCAGGTACGTGGGCAGCCGCGACAGGCACCGCTCCGCGCCCAGCAGCGGCGCCGCCGCGGCGAAGATGCGCCCCACCAGCGTCTGCGCGAAGCCCTCCACGTAGTGGTTGCCCAGCACCCGGTTGGCCTCCTCGCTGCCCAGGCCCGGACACGCGTGCCGCCGCGCCACCGCCAGCGACGCGCGCCACACCTCCAGGGAGAAGTACTCCTCCGCCTCCTCCGCCTCCGGGTCGTACCCCACGTCCCGCAGCGCCTGGGCGAACGGACCCGACGGCCGCAGCGCGTGCTGAAACAATCCCTCGAAGTTGCGACGCGGCACCTGCACCGCCATCAGCGGGAGCCGTGGCTCCCCCGTCGTTTCCTGAATCCAAGGCTCCATGCGCCAACCCCCCCAGGGTCCAGCCCCCGCCCATCCCGGCCGGGAAACCATGCATCAGTGTATCAGTCACCCCGTCCACGCCCGCCAGGGCCCCTTTCCACCACGGCGGATTTTTCCAAGAATTTCCGGCCTTTTTTCACGCCATTAAACACTCGAATTGTGACGGCCTGCGTCGGGGATTCCAGGAGTTCGGGTCGGGCAGGACCCCAACTGCAAGTAAAATCGGCGTGTCAACCGACGAAATCACCGGAACTCAACCATCTGTATTCATTGTTTTCTGGGAAGACGCGTTAACTTTCGCAACCCATCGGAAACTCTGAAGTTGGCTCATGCGAGAATCCTTCATCCCCCTTGCAGTGTGAGTGACCCATGAGCATTCGCCGCACCGAAGGTCAGACTCCCGTAACGCTCCGTCCCACCACTGAGACCGCGAAGGCCCCGGCGAAGGCGCAGAACGTCCTGCGCGTGAAGGACGGCTTCGAGTCCGTCAAGGGCGTGGCCGGTGCCAACACCGCCGCGGCCGTCGTGCCTCCCACGACGACGTCGACGCAGGGCGCGGCCCCGGGCCGCCTCGCGCTGGACAGCAAGGAGGCGCAGTCGGCCATCCAGACGTCGCTGAAGCACCTCACCCCGCCCCTGACGGCGTCGTCGCTGCTGGCGGCCAACAAGTCCGGCCCCACGCTGGCGCCCAAGAGCGTCGAGCGCGATGAGCTGGGAATGACGCACGTGCGCCTGGATCGCGTGCACGAGGGCGTGAAGGTGTTCGGTGAGCAGCTCATCAGCCACCTGGGCACGGACGGCAAGGTGTCCAGCGTCACGGGCGAGCAGAACCCCATCCCCGCGGGCCTGGGTTCGCAGAAGCCGAAGCTGGCGCCGCAGCAGGCCATCGACATCGCGAAGAAGGAGCTGGGCGGCAAGGCCGACAAGCAGCCCTCTTCCGAGCGCGTCATCTACCAGGACCAGGCCGGCAAGTACCACTCGGCCTACCAGGTGGAAGTGACGCAGATCGCCGGGCAGGAGAAGCCCAAGAAGCAGAACTACATCATCGACGCCAACACGGGGAAGGTGCTGGAGAGCTTCAACAAGATCGGCGGCTACTCGCGTCCGGCGGCCGCGGACACCCAGCAGACCACGGTGCTGGCGACCCCGAACGCGCCCATCCCGGACCTGGGCAAGGCGGAGTCGAAGGTCACCGTCACGAACGACATCACGGTTGACTCGCTGAAGCTGGACCTGGACATCAAGCACACGTTCAGCGGCGACCTCACCATCAGCCTGACCAGCCCGTCCGGCAAGACGGCCGTCGTGCAGAGCCGCAAGGGCGGCAGCGCGGACGACGTGAAGGGCTCCTTCGACCTGTCCGCCTTCAAGGGTGAGTCGGCCAAGGGCGAGTGGACGATCACGGTCGAGGACAAGGCCAAGCGCGACACGGGCACCCTGCAGTCCTGGGGCCTGACCGTCACGGGCAAGGGCAACACGCCTCCCCCGACGGACCCCGTGAGCACGGCGGACGACCAGTCCATGTACAGCGGCCACGTCGACCTGAAGACGACGAAGAACGCGGACGGCACGTACTCGCTGGAGGACTCGACGCGCGGCAAGGGCGTGGTGACCTACGACGCGAAGAACGCGTCCACGGCCAGCGGCCAGACGAAGATCACCGACAACAACGACAAGTGGGGCGAGGCCACCGACCCGGCGCGCGCCAAGGCCGGCATCGACGCGCACTACGGCGCGGCCATGACCTACGACTTCATGAAGAACGTCCTGGGCCGTGACTCCATCGACGGCGCGGGCGAGAAGCTCGTCAGCTACGTGCACGTGAAGAACAACTACGTGAACGCGTTCTGGGACGGCGAGAAGATGAGCTACGGCGACGGCGACGGCAAGAACGCCGGCCCGCTCACCACGCTGGACATCGCCGGCCACGAGATCGCGCACGGCCTCACCGAGCGCACCGCCGGCCTCATCTACAGCGGCGAGTCCGGTGGCCTGAACGAGTCCTTCAGCGACATCATGGGCACGGGCGTGGAGTGGTACGCGGCGCAGAACAACCCCGAGGCCAAGTGGAACTGGACCGTGGGCGAAGCCGCGTGGACGCCGACGAACGGCGACCCGAACGACGGCCTGCGCTACATGAACGACCCGACCAAGGACAACTACTCGGTCGACAACTACAAGAACTACCCGAAGCAGACGGAGGTGCACGGCTCCAGCGGCATCTCCAACAACGCCTTCTACCTCCTGGTGGAGGGTGGCAAGAACCGCACCTCCGGCCTGGAAGTGAAGGGCGGCGTCGGGATGGAGGACGGCCTGAAGATCTTCGGCCGCGCCCTCACCACGTACATGACCCCGAAGACGACGTTCGCCCAGGCCCGCGAGGCCACCATCAAGTCCGCCACGGACCTGTACGGCGCGGACTCCAACCAGGTCCAGAAGGTCAAGGACGCCTGGACCGCGGTCGGCGTGAACTAGTCGTCACCCAAGCTTCCTGAAGCACTCCGAGGCGGGTCCGGTGTCGAAACCGGGCCCGCCTCTTCCTTTGCGTCAGGCGAAGAAGCGCGTGAGCACCGCCACCATGCGGGCCACGTCGGACGCGGCGGCCATCTCCCGGATGGAGTGCATGGAGAGCATGGGGTTGCCCACGTCCACCGTGCGGATGCCCAGCTGCCCCGCGGTGATGGGGCCAATGGTGCTGCCGCAGCCCAGGTCCGTGCGGGTGACGAAGTGCTGGGGCGTGACGCCGGCCTCCTTGCACAGCGCGGCGAAGTGCGCCCACGACTCGCCGTCCGTCGCGTAGGACTGGTTCACGTTGCTCTTGATGACCGGGCCGCCGCCCAGCTGCGGCTGGTGCTTGGGCTCGTGCATCGACGGGTAGTTGGGGTGCACCGCGTGCGCCATGTCCGCGCTCACCATGAACGAGCGGCGGATGGCGCGGTGGAACGCGTCCGCCTTTCCGTCCGCGTGCGCCTGGACGATGCGCTCCAGCAGGTCCTTCAGGAACGGCGACGCGGCGCCCTGCGCGCTGCGGCTGCCGCACTCCTCATGGTCGTAGAGCACCACGCCGCAGGTGGCCTCGCGCGGGCCGCCCGGCGACAGGAGCGCGGTGAGGCCGGTGTGGCAGGACGCCAGGTTGTCCAGGCGGGGCGCGTGGAGGAACTCGCCGTGCAGGCCGGAGCGCGTGGACGGCTGCACGTCGTAGAGGCACAGGTCGTAGCCCAGCAGGTCGTCCACGGCCGCCGTCACGCCCTGCTTCGCCAGCTCCTCCACCAGCAGCGCGCGCAGCTCCGCGGGGCCCGCGCTCTCCAGGCCCAGCACCGGCACCATGTGCTCCTGCGGGTTGAGCTTCAGGCCCTCGCTGTTGACGGCGCGGTTCAGGTGGATGGCCAGGTTGGGCACGCGCAACAGCGGCCGGCGGAAGTCCACCAGGTGGTGTTCGGGGCGGCCGTTCTTCAGCACCACCACGCGGCCCGCGAGCGACAGGTCGCGGTCCGTCCACGTGTGCAGCAGCACCCCGCCATAGATTTCCACGCCGAGCTGCTGGTAGCCGTGGCGGTTGACGGGCGCGTTCGGCTTGAGGCGCAGGTTGGGGGAGTCCGTGTGCGAGCCCACCAGCCGGAAGCCGGTGGCATCCACCGGCTTCGTGCCCAGCTGGAAGGCGGCGATGCTCGTGTCGCCGCGCACGACGAAGACCTTCTCGCCGGGCTTGAGGGACCAGGACTCGCGTTCGTCGAGCGCGCGGTAGCCCGCGTCGGTGAGGCGGCGCGCCGTCTCCCGCACGGCGTGGTACGGCGTGGGCGACGCGTCGATGTACTGGAGGAGGTCTCCGGCCTGCTTGTCGGTGTCGGTGGGGCTCATGGGCCCGGCACGCTAACCCCGTCCGGCCTCCATGCCACGTCCCACTGTCGTTCCCTGGACAGGCAGCCGGGCGCCCGCCGGCAGGATGGTGGAGGAGGCGCGCGTCTTCGGCCCGGCATCCAGGAAGGTCCCCAGGAGCACCCAGCGGCGGGCGGCCTCCTCGCGGGCCTTCTTCGCGACGAGCGGCGTCGTGTAGTGCCAGAAGGGCAGCCGGTACACGGTGATGCCGCCCACGGTGCTGACCTTCGTCAGCTCGGAGAAGTGCCCGTCCTTCGCGTACACGAGGAACTGGTGGTCCACGGCGGGCATCGTGAGGCTGACGTGCATGTCCACGTAGCCGTGGCGCGCGTCGTCCTCTTCCGGGTGGTGGTCGGTGTGAGGGCCCGTGTAGTCGCCGGGGCTGTAGCAGAGCGTCTGGATGCCCCACCCCCGCTTGAGTGCCCGGCCGCTCACCGCCGCCGCGAAGCCCGCGAACGTGTCCGAGCGCAGGAGCGCCACCAGCCCCAGCGCTTCCGCAGCGCGCCACGAGCGCGAGCGCCGGCTCTCCAGCAGCGCGGTGCGAACGCGCACCGTCTTGGGCAGCGCCTCCGTGTAGTTCTCCACCATGCCGGAGATGGAGTCCTCCGGGATGGGGTCCTCCATCGTCACCAGCGTGTCGCGCATCGCCGCGTCCAGCGCATCGCGGACCTGCGACGCCTTCTTCACGTCGATGACGCCTTGCAGCGCGATGAAGGGACGCGTGGGGTCCAACAGCGCGCCGCAGGTCTCGGAGTCTCGACCTTCGAGAATGCGACGACCCTTGGGGGTGAGCAGGTCAGCGAACTGGGTGGGAAAGCGCGGGGCCATGGCGCGCACCATAGCGGCCCGGATGCGGAACGCACGCGTCAGGGAGGCCAGGCACCGGGGCGAGGCAACTCCCCTGCTCGCCCGGGCGATAATCCGTTACTCCGAAATCCAGGGTAGAAGGTGACCATGACGTCCGTCCGCCGCCCCCCCAGCGCCGGCTCTCCAGCAGCGCGGTGCGAACGCGCACCGTCTTGGGCAGCGCCTCCGTGTAGTTCTCCACCATGCCGGAGATGGAGTCCTCCGGGATGGGGTCCTCCATCGTCACCAG
>NZ_RAWI01000496.1 GCF_003612125.1 Corallococcus praedator | reverse complement strand
GTCCACCGGAGGCCGCCGCCCCCAACACCCCATCCACCCGCGCGTACGTCAGACCGGGCAGACCGTAGAGGTTGGCTCGCGAGGCATTCGCCAGGTCCACCCCCGTGCGCCGCAGCACCGTCAGCGCCGCGAACGTCTCCGCCGTGATGGCGCCGTCCTCCCGCAGCGCGAACAACGCCGGCTCCGCGGTGTCCTCGGGGTCGACCTCATAGGCCGCCGCCTGCGCCCTGACGGGCACGAGCCACGGGAACAGCCACACGCAGAGCAGGAGGAAACGCACGCGGCGGGCCCTCTGCAGGAGCGGGACCACCCTTCCCTACAAGGTGACCTCCCAGGTGCGCCCGTCCCTTCTCCGGGCCTGGCGTCCAGGCAAGGGACGGGGGATGGCCTTCGCTTCGACGAAGACGTGGGGCGGTAGCGGCTATGCTGCGGGCCACATCTTCGCGAGGGCCGACACCGCGGCCCCAGAACAGCTCATGGGCCACGTCCACATCCTTCGCCACTTCCCCTCTCCCCAGGAGGGATTCAACCGCACCGTCCGCATCTACACGCCGGACACCTACGACGCCTGGAAGGACCACCGCTTCCCGGTGCTCTACATGCACGACGGGCAGAACGTGTTCGCGCATCCGGAGTCCGCCGTCTTCGACACGTGGTGCGCCAACCGCGTCCTCGAAGAGGGCGTGAGCGCGGGCCGGATGGAGCCGTGGATCATCGTCGCGGTGGACTCCGGGCCGGGCCGCTTCCAGGAGTACTCGCCGTGGGACGAGCCTCGCAACGGCGTCGTCGCGCGCGGCGAGGCCTACGGGCGCTTCCTCGTGGAGGAGCTCAAGCCGTACATCGACCGGACGTACCGCACGCGCACGGGCAGCGAGTGGACGGGCACCATGGGCTCGTCGCTGGGCGGGCTCATCTCGCTGTACCTGGGGTGGAAGTTCCCGCAGGTGTTCGGCCGCATCGGCGCGCTGTCGCCCACGGTGATGTGGAGCCAGAACCGGCTGTTCGACGCGTGGCGCGCGCACAGCCAGCGGTGGACGCGCATCTACCTGGACGCGGGCGCCACCGAGTCCATCCACGTGGGCGGCCTGCCGCTGGACTACGGCCAGCGCACGCGCGACTTCTTCCACCACCTCAAGGGCCTGGGCTACGGCGACCACGAGGTGTCCCTGGTGCTGGAGCCCGGCGGCGAGCACCACGAGAAGGACTGGCAGCGCCGGCTGCCGGGCGCCATGCAGTGGCTGCTCGGTTGAGCCCGCGTCCGTGACGCGCACACCCCGGTCGGTGCCGCCCGAGCAGCGGCATGTCTACGTGCAGGTGGTGGAAGGACTGCTCCAGCACGGCCTGCGCGGGCAGGTATCTCCCCGCCTGCGCGAGCGGCTGCGGCAGGCCGGCGTGGACCTGGACCGACCGCTGTTGCCGCTCTACCCGGTGCCCCTCTGGACGCGGTGCCTGAACATCATCGTCGAGGAGACCTACCCCGGCCTCACCCGGGAGGAGGCGTTCCGGCGGCTCGCGCGCGCGCACGTGGAGGGCTACGGCGCCACGTTGCTCGGGCGCGCGGTGATGAGCGTGATGCGCCTGTTGGGACCGAAGCGCGTGGCGCAGCGGCTTCCGGAGGTGCTGCGCGGGACGGACAACTACACGGAGGCCGTGCTGAGCGAGCGCGGGCCCGCGCACTACGAGCTGCGGATCAACTCCGTCGTCGATGCGCCCGGCTACGCGGAGGCGCTCTTCGAGGCGGTGCTCCAGGTGGGCGGCGCGCAGGCGCCTCGCGTGATGAAGCTTCGCGAGGAGGCGGACGGCACGGTGTATTCGCTCACCTGGACGGAGCGCTGAGGGCGCACGTCACACCGTCGCCTGGATGAAGCGCACGGCTTCCTGCATCGCTTCCTTGTCCGCGTGGCGGGTGAGGTACATCTCCTCGCCCAGGAGGCTGTGGTAGATGGGCGGCAGCTCGCGGTGGACGAGGAGTGCGTTTCCCATCCGCTCCACGATCTGCGCGTGCGTGTGTTTGTAGCGGCGGCCGTGACGGCGCGCGCTGTGGCAGACGTGGTGGCGCGGCGTGTACTGGAAGTCCGCCACCGGGTCGCCCGTCACGACGCGGGCCCAGAGCCGATACACGTCGATGTCGCACGTGTAGTTCATCATGTCCGTCATGAAGCCGCCGGGCGGGCGCAGGTTGGCCTCCAGCACGACGAAGCGGCCGTCGGGCAGCCGGAAGAACTCCAGGTGGAACCAGCGCTCGCGCAGACCGAAGGCGGCGACGACCTGACGGCCCAGCACGTCGAGCGCGGGGGGGATGTTCTGGAGGCTCCAGAAGGAGATGTCGCGCCGTTCGGTGACGGTCTCCATGCCGCCGTCGCTGTACTCGTGGCTGAGCGTGAAGACGATGGCGCCGTGGCGGTCCACGATGCCGTCGTAGGTGACGATGGTGCCGCGCACGAAGGGCTGGGCCACGTAGGAGGTGGGCAGCGGGTGCGCGAGCGCGGCGTCCACCTCCGCGTCGGTGGTGACCTTGAACGTGTGCGCGGCGCCCACGCCCACGTCGGGCTTGAGCACGAGCGGGTAGCCCACGCGGGCGGCGAAGGTCTTCACCTGGTCGGCGTCGCGCACGCGCAGGAGGTCCGGGTGGGGGACACCGGAGGCGTGGAACACCTCGGCCATGCCGGACTTGGAGCGCAGCTTGAGGATGTCCGCGGGCTGGAGGCCGGGGGCGTGGAAGTCCTCGCGCAGGCGGGCTTCGACTTCGAGCCAGGATTCGTTGAGGGACTCGATGCGGTCCACACGGCCGTGGCGCCAGGTGAGGTAGCCGGTGGCGCGGACGAGCGCGTCGTAGTCCGTCAGGCTGGGGACGAAGAAGTATTCGCGGAGGGACTCGCGCAGCTCTGGACGCAGGGATTCGTAGGGCGTGTCACCGATGCCCAGCACGGTCACGCCGCGCTCGCGCAGCGCGACGGCGAAGTGGAAGTAGTGGCTCGGGAAGTGGGGGGAGATGAAGACGAAGTTCATGGCTCCTGGCGGGCGGGTCCCCCGCTGGGGACGACCATAGCGGCACCGCCCCCGCCCTTGAAGCCCGGTGGGAAACACTGTCCACCAGCAGGGTCCGCCAGCAGGGCGCCCTGGGGGAACATGGGGGCCATGGCGGAGGATTCCAGGCCTTGAACAACTCCGCCCCAGTCATCCCGGGGCGGAGCCAACACCTACGTCTCAGTTCTTCTGCAGCGGCCGGTAGCGGATGCGGTGCGGCTCCAGCGCGTCCGGGCCCAGGCGCTTCTTCTTGTCCGCTTCGTAGTCCTCGAAGTTGCCCTCGAAGAAGAACGCCTTGCTGTCACCCTCGAACGCGAGGATGTGCGTGGCGATGCGGTCCAGGAACCAGCGGTCGTGGCTGATGACCACCGCGCAGCCCGCGAAGCTGAGCAGCGCGTCCTCCAGGCTCCGCAGCGTCTCCACGTCCAGGTCGTTCGTCGGCTCGTCGAGCAGCAGCAGGTTGCCGCCGCTCTTGAGCATCTTCGCCAGGTGCAGCCGGTTGCGCTCACCGCCCGACAGGTCCTTCACCCGCTTCTGCTGATCCGTTCCCTTGAACGCGAAGCCCGACAGGTACGCGCGGCTGGGCACCGTGCCCGCCTTGCCCAGGTCGATGAGGTCCAACCCGCCGCTCACCTCCTGGAACACCGACTGCTCGCCGTTCAGCGAGTCGCGGCTCTGGTCCACGTAGGCCATCACCACCGTCTCGCCAATCCGCAGCTCGCCCGCGTCCGGCTTCTCCGTGCCCGTCATCATCCGGAACAGCGTCGTCTTGCCCGCGCCGTTCGGACCAATCACGCCCACGATGCCGCCCGGCGGCAGCTTGAAGTTCAGCTCGTCGATGAGCAGCCGGTCGCCGTACGCCTTGCGCAGCCCCTTCGCCTCCACCACCAACCCACCCAGCGGCGGACCCGGCGGAATCATCACCTCGCCCGTCACGTCCCGCTTCTGCTGCGACTGGTTGAACAGCTCCTCGTACGCGGCGATGCGCGCCTTGCTCTTCGCCTGACGCGCCTTCGGAGACGCCCGCACCCACTCCAGCTCGCGCTTGAGCGTCTTCTGACGGTGGCTCTCCGACTTCTCCTCCAGCTCCAACCGCTTCTGCTTCTGGTCCAGCCAGCTGGAGTAGTTGCCCTTCCAGGGCACGCCCTCGCCCCGGTCCAGCTCCAAAATCCACTCCGCCACGTTGTCCAGGAAGTACCGGTCGTGCGTGATGCACACGATGGTCCCCGTGTACGCCTTCAGCGCCTGCTCCAGCCACGCGACGCTCTCCGCGTCCAGGTGGTTGGTGGGCTCGTCGAGCAGCAGCAGGTCCGGCTTCTCCAAGAGGATGCGGCAGAGCGCCACGCGGCGCTTCTCACCGCCGGACAGCTTCGTCACGTCCGCGTCGCCCGGGGGCAGCCGCAGGGCGTCCATCGCCATCTCCAGCGTGCGATCCAACTCCCAGCCGTTCGACGCGTCGATGGCGTCCTGGAGCCTCGCCTGCTCCGCGAGCAGCTTCTCCATCTCCGCGTCGCTCATGGGCTCCGCGAACTTCGCGCTCACTTCATTGAAGCGGTCCAGCGCCTGACGGATCTCCTTCAGGCCCAGCTCCACGTTCCCCTTCACATCCAGGGACGTGTTCAGCTGCGGCTCCTGCTCCAGGTAGCCCACCTTCACCGTGGGGTCCGGCTTCGCGACGCCGAAGAACTCCGTGTCCACGCCCGCCATGATGCGCAGCAGCGTGGACTTGCCGGAGCCGTTGGGGCCAATCACGCCAATCTTGGCGCCGGGGAAGAACGACAGGTAGATCCCCTTGAGGATGTCCTTGCTGTTCTTGACCTTGCGCAGGTCCTGCATCGTGAAGATGAAATTCTGGGCCATGGCGGCCTCCTGGGTGTCTGCCGAAGCGTCAGCGGGTCTGTGCGGATAGCAGGGAGCCCCATCCGGCTCAAGGCGCGAACGCACTCCCCGTGTCCCGCTGGACGGGCTGCGTCACGCGGACGGGGCCCGGAACGGCCGGCCGCTTGGCCAGCGAACGCAGCGCGAAGGTGTTAGAGGAAGCCCGCCATGTCCGAGCCCGTGCCGACGACGCCCGCCCTGGAGCTGCAGGGCCTCTCCAAAAGCTACGGAAAATTCACCGCCCTCCACGCCGTGGACCTCACCATCCGGCCGGGAGAAATCTTCGCCCTCCTGGGCCCCAACGGCGCCGGCAAGACGACCCTCATCGGCAGCGTGTGCGGGCTCGTCAAGAAGTCCGCCGGCACCATGCGCGTCTTCGGCAAGGACCTGGACCAGGACCCCGTGGGGCCCCGCTACCAGGTGGGGCTCGTCCCGCAGGAGATCAACTTCGACCCGTTCTTCTCCGTCGCGGAGTCGCTGCGCATCCAGCAGGGCTACTACGGCCAGAAGCGCGACGACGCGCGCGTGGACGAGGTCCTCACCGCCCTCAACCTCCAGGCCAAGAAGGACTCGCTCACGCGCGCCCTGTCCGGCGGCATGAAGCGCCGGCTGCTCATCGCCAAGGCGCTGGTGCACCGCCCCCGGCTCGTGTTCCTGGACGAGCCCACCGCGGGCGTGGACGTGGAGCTGCGCCGCGACCTGTGGACGTACGTGAAGAAGATCGCCAGCGAGGGCACCACCATCGTCCTCACCACCCACTACCTGGAAGAGGCGGAGGAGCTGGCCGACCGCGTGGGCATCATCAACGAGGGCCGCCTCCTGATGGTGGAGGACAAGGCGTCGCTCCTGCGCCGCTTCGGGGAGAAGCGCCTG
Organism: Corallococcus praedator; assembly: GCF_003612125.1. Lineage (GTDB taxonomy): Bacteria > Myxococcota > Myxococcia > Myxococcales > Myxococcaceae > Corallococcus > Corallococcus praedator. The sequence continues at coordinate 250 of NZ_RAWI01000496.1, read as the reverse complement.
GTCGTCACCTTCTCCGAAGCCCTGCCCGCCATGCCCGCCGCCGGCCAGCGCTTCGCCGCGAGCCTGTCCCCGGACCGCCGCACGCTCACGTACGTGGAGCGGGAGAACTGCGCGCCCTCCGGGGAGCTGCTCCGCTCGCTCTACGCGGACGGGCTGCCCGTCTCCGAGGTGGAGACGCGGCGCTCGCGCCTGGAAGACGTGCTCATCGAAATCCTCCGCGGCCGCCCGAACCAGGCCGCCTGACCCCCCC
>NZ_RAWI01000495.1:2500-5000 GCF_003612125.1 Corallococcus praedator | reverse complement strand
CGGCCCGGCTTCAAAGGCTCCCACCTATCCTACACAGTCAATCCCTAGTGTCACTGTCAAGTTGTAGTAAAGGTTCACGGGGTCTTTCCGTCTTGCTGCGGGTAAACTGCATCGGCACAGCTATTTCAATTTCGCTGAGTCCCTCTCCGAGACAGTGCGGAAGTCGTTACTCCATTCGTGCAGGTCGGAACTTACCCGACAAGGAATTTCGCTACCTTAGGACCGTTATAGTTACGGCCGCCGTTTACTGGGGCTTCGGATCATCGCTTCGCCTTGCGGCTGACGAATCCCCTTAACCTTCCAGCACCGGGCAGGAGTCAGACCCTATACGTCGGCTTGTCGCCTTCGCAGAGTCCTGTGTTTTTGGTAAACAGTCGCTACCGCCATTTCTCTGCAACCTCTCTCGGCTTCGGCTGTACGCCTACACCTACCAGAGGCCCACCTTCTTCCGAAGTTACGGTGGAAATTTGCCTAGTTCCTTGGAGGAGAGTTCTCTCAAGCGCCTTAGGATTTTCTCCTCACCCACCTGTGTCGGTTTGCGGTACGGACACCCTGCAGACTCCCTGCGGGACTTTTCTTGGAAGCCGAGCATCAGCGACTTACCCCTTGCGGGGCGCCATGGGATCTCGGGGATAGCTGCCGCGCCTTTATTCGTACGCGACACCCCTACGTCTTTAGACTGACACAACCACCGGTCAGCTCGCCTAGCTTTCTCCGTCCTCCCTCAGTTCAACGTCTGCAAGATGGCGCAGGAATATTAACCTGCTTGCCATCACCTACGCCTTTCGGCCTCGGCTTAGGACCCGGCTAACCCTGGGAAGATTAACTTGACCCAGGAAACCTTGGGTTTACGGCGAGGGGGTTTCTCACCCCCTTTATCGCTACTCATTTCGGCATCAGCACTCCCAGTCGCTCCAGCAGCCCTTTCGGTCTACCTTCGCTGCAACTGGGACGCTCCCCTACCGCCATACGCGCCTGACGCGCATGACCCGAAGCTTCGGCACTAGTCTTGAGCCCCGTTACATTTTCGGCGCGGCCTGTCTTGACCAGTGAGCTATTACGCTTTCTTTAAAGGATGGCTGCTTCTAAGCCAACCTCCTGGTTGTCAATGACCTGCCACATCCTTTCTAGTGTTCACTTAGACTAGATTTGGGGGCCTTAGCTGTCGGTCTGGGTTATTCCCCTCTTGCCAATGGACGTTATCACCCACTGACTGCGTCCCGGGATAACAATTGCCGGCATTCGGAGTTTGGTACGGTTTGGTAATCTGGTGAGACCCCTAGCCGTTCCAGTGCTCTACCTCCGGCATTGAATTGCCCGAGCCGATACCTAAATATCTTTCGGGGAGAACCAGCTATCACGGAGTTTGATTGGCCTTTCACCCCTACACACAGCTCATCCCAGAAATTTTCAACTTTCATGAGTTCGGTCCTCCATGCGGTGTTACCCGCACTTCAACCTGGCCATGTGTAGATCACCCCGCTTCGGGTTATAATACACGCAACTCGACGCCCTGTTCGGACTCGCTTTCGCTCCGGCTCCACCTATCGGCTTAGCCTCGCTACGTATATTAAGTCGCCGAATCATGATGCAAAAGGTACGCTCTCGCACTGGCTTGCGCCGTAGTGCTCGAACTGCTTGTAGACATGCGGTTTCAGGTTCTTTTGACTCCCCTCACCGGGGTTCTTTTCACCTTTCCCTCGCGGTACTTGTTCACTATCGGTCGCCAAGGAGTATTTAGGCTTACCGGATGGTCCCGGCAGATTCAGACAGGATTGCACGTGTCCCGTCTTACTTGGGTAACCCGCTCAGCTCCAACTGGCTTTCGTGTACGCGACTATCACGCTCTTTGGTGCGTCTTTCCAGGACGCTTCCACTAGCCTGTCAAAGTCCTACCGCGGACCCGCTACCCCACCGCCATTTGCATGACGTTGGTTTGGCCTCTTCCCATTTCGCTCGCCACTACTTTGGGAATCACTCATTGTTTTCTCTTCCTCAGGGTACTGAGATGTTTCACTTCCCCTGGTTCGCTCTCGCAGCCCTATGGATTCAGACTGGAGTAACGCAGCTATTCGCCGCGCTGGGTTTCCCCATTCGGACATCTCCGGATCAACGTTTGGTTGGCAACTCCCCGAAGCTTTTCGCAGCCACCCACGTCCTTCATCGCCTCTTGGCACCTAGGCATCCACCGCACGCCCTTAGTAGCTTACTTGCCCTGATCTCTTGTCGTCACGCCCGCCTCCCGGCGGGATTGTCGAAACTCGAGGCCAAGGCCCAGGCCCCTGCTCTTCGCAGCAGACCCGGAAGACTCTTTATTGCTTGATTCTCACTGCTTCTTCTTAAAGTGGGAGACTTCATTTTCACCTCCAAGCTGCCTCGCGGCGCCTGGCGGCTACTTCATGAAGTCGGCACTTCTGTTGAGAACTTCACTCAGCAGAAATTGCAACTTACCCTTCGTATGCACTTGTCAAAGAACGTCCCTGCACTACCACCGCAGGTA
>NZ_RAWI01000494.1 GCF_003612125.1 Corallococcus praedator | reverse complement strand
CCTGACGGGCCAGCGCGGCGGCACTCACCGCGCCCGGGCCTACCATCCGCTTCACCATCTGTGACTTGAATCCATCCGTGTACGGCACTGCATCCTGCCTGCTCTCGCCCCCCAAGGCGTGGTCATCTCGGCCACTCAGCCGAGGCGACAACTTCCCTGACACAGGGGGCGGACGAGGGCTGTCAGTGAAGGCCGCGCCGGGCGAGAAACGCGCGCATGGGGTTTCTTCGCCTCGGCAGGCCGAGCGCTTTTGGGGGCAGTCCCTCCTGGGGCGGAAGGTTGGCCATGGCGCGCGCGGCGGCAAGGAAGACGTGGGCCACCAGGCACAGCGTCATGTGCCGGTGCCAGGCCGTCCAGGTGCGCACCTCGTAGTCGGCCAGGCCCACCTCACCCTTGGCGGACTCGAAGTCTTCCTCCACCGCCCACCGACTGCCCGCCGCCCGTGCCAGCGACTCCAGTGAGGCATTGCGCCGCGCATGGGCTACGTAGAAGGCGATCTTCCCATCCGCGAGGCTTCGACGAAACAGCAGCCACCGCGACAGGCCCAGGTGCCGATTCAGACTCATGCGCGCCCAATCGTAGAGGCGCGGGCCCTTGGTGCCGGCACCCGCGGACAAGCGCCCCCAAGCCTCCGGAGGGACTTCCTTCACCATGTCCCCTGGCTTCACTTGGTAGAAGCCGCGCCAGACGTGGGTGTTGGACGCCACCGCCAGCACGTAGGGCTGGTGCAAGTCTTCGAGGAAGCGGCGCAGCGTACTGTCGCGGCCGTAGACTTCATCGCCCACCACCCAGGCGGGCTTCAGTCCCGCGCCCAGGGCCCGTTGCAGCATGCCTTGCGCGAGGGCTGGCTTGGATTCGAAACCCACCTCCTCTGGAATGCCTCCCGCTTCTCGGCGGGCTGCGTCCTCGGTCCACGGCTCCGGCAAGTACAGCTCCCGGTCCACGAGGGCATGCCCGCGAGGCGTCACGTACGCCAGGAAGACACCCACCTGTGCGTTCTCCACCTTGCCCGCGGTGCCCGTGTACTGGCGCGCCACGCCGACGGACTTCTCTCCCTTCTTCAAGAAGCCCGTCTCGTCCACCGCCAGGATTCCGCCTTCGCCCAGCGCCCGGCGCGCGTACTCCAGGACGTCGTCGCGCACCGCGTCCGCGTCCCACTTCGCTCGCAGCAGCAGGTGCTGGAAGGTATAGGGCGCTCGGTAGCCTGCGTCCTCCGAAAGGCCCCATGCATTCTTGCGCTGTGCCCGCCCCAGCAGCGCCTTCACGTACTCGACGGCGGCGCTGTGTGCCTCGCGCCTGCGGAAGTGAGGCTGTAACCAAGCCCCCACTTCCTCCAACTCCATCGCGAGTTGGCCAACCAGCCGGACTTCCGGTGCCTGCGCTTCGGCGGCCGATGGCTGCTGCATGGGAAGTCTCGCTCCTCCCCCTCCTGTTCCTTCAACAGGAGGGCGACTGCTGCCTCTTCCGAACTACAGCTGTAGGACTAATCGGCGGAAGGCACGTCCCATGGTGGCGCGGCTCACCCTCACACCCGTTTGCTTGGCGTAAGCATCCGCGATTTCCTGGGTCATACTGTCGGGCGCGGCATCCAGCAACCGCTTCACCTTGCCCAGTTGCGAATCCGGGATGCGGAAGAAGGGCCGAGGGCCCGGGCGCTTTGGCGCGATGGAGCCGGTTCGCTTCCAGCGGCCAATGAGGCGATCAACCGTCGCGACCCCTACTCGAAACCGCTTGGCGAGCTCTCCCCAGGACTCCTCTCGTGTCAGGTGCGCGTCGAGTATCCGCTGCCGCAAGTCCATCGAAAGTGGTGCGCCCATGACCTCAATCTATGGGCTCTGGCGCGCTCGCCCTTGCTCGTCACGCATGGGATGGGCCCACCGAGGGCTACGCCCTGCGCCTGCCTCGATCCACGTTCGTGAGCACCGTCGTAATCCGATTCGCAGGAACGTTGTCAAGTGAGCAGCCTAACTGCCTGCCGATAGTTCGGCGGACGGGCTTTCTCAAGGAGCCTGACAAATCATTTACAAGCATCGTCTTTACAGCGGTGGCGGTGAAAAGTGTTGCGCGCGGATTGGTTAATCCAACGGAAACAGCCGCGCTTCCTTCACCAGCACTTCATTGCGCGCCAGCAATTCCGTGAACCGCTTGGTCCCATTGCGCGCATCGAACCGTGCCGCGATGTCGCGCGCCTGCGTCTCCATCCAGTCCCGCAGTGCCCGCGTCGCGTACCCACCGTCCACCGCGTGAAGCGGGAACGCGTTGGGCAGACGCAGGCTCACTTCGTCACGTCCGTCCGCGGTCACCTGGCCCAGCAGGAACGACGCAGCCGCGTAGAAGGTGAACCGGTCGCGGTGGCTGGAGTGCTCCAGCGCCCAGCCCAGGTGCTTCTCCAGCATCGTCAACCCGCGCGACAGGTTGCCCGTCAACGCCAGGAACTCCAGGTGTTCGCCCACCGTGGCCAGGAACTCGCGGTTCTTCGACACCATCGCGTAGCCGCGCACATGGCAGGCCCGCGCTTCCTCCATCCGCTCCAGCTTGAAGAACGGATACAGCAGCGTGCCCAGCGTCAGGTGCGGGATCTCCGCGCAGGACTGACGCCCGTCCAGGATGGGTTTGGCCTTCTTGACCGCCTGCTCCCACTCGCCCCGGTCCACGTGGTGGTCCAGCTCGTCGTCCAATTCACAGACACGGCAGTCCGTCAGATGGTCCCGGGGCGCCACCAGCCACGCCTCCCACAGGCGCTCCGCCTCGGCCGTGTCGCCCATGTCCCGCGCCATCTGGTAGCGCAGCTTCAGCGCCGCCCGCTGCCCCGCGTCCAGCTTCGCGAAGCTCTGCTCCACGTCATCCAGCGCGTCCGCGATCTGCTTGCGGCTGATGTGCGGGAACTCGTCCAACCGCCCCACCACCCACTTCTGCTTCCAGAGCATGTCCTCCGGATCGAACCGCTGCGGGTCCTTCTTCTGCTGCCCCCGGCACCACGCGAAGGCCACCAGCGCCTTGTCCGGGAACCCGCCGAAGGTCGCCGCGTCGATGAGCGCATCACGCAACGCGTACCCCAGCGGCACATCCCCGTGCGTGTCCACCATCCGCACCGCCTCCTCCAGCGTGCGCACCTTGGCGTCGCCCTCGGGCAGCCCTTCCGCGCGCTCGCGCAACGCCTCCACCTGCTGGCGCCAATCCCCCATCAGTGCATCCCCCGCGAGCCGGAACCGGACGAACCACTCCCGCCACCGTCGTCCAGCCGCGCAGCGATGAGCCCCAGGAGGCCGTGGTTCAACAACGCCATCTCCTGCGCGTTCAGCGGGTGCTGCCCCAGGAGCAGCGCCTGCACGTAGAGCATCTCCACCGACAGCTTCAGCAGCTCCCGGCTCTCCACTGCCGCCAGCCTCCGCACCACCGGGTTGTGCAGGTTGAGGCACAGCTGCGCCCGCTCCCCGCCGCCCGCGCCCGCCATCACCCCTTCCAGCACGCCCGCGTACAGGTCATCCGACTCCTCGCGCGCACGCTCCGCGTCCCGCCGGAAGGCCCCTTCCGCGTCCGAGCTGTAGAGCGTGGGCACCTCCGCCGGGAAGAACTTCTTCACCTCCACCCCGCAGCGGAACGGCGCCAGCACCCCTTCGGCCAATCGCAGCAACGGGTAGATGGCCTCGCGCTCGTCCAGCGTCAGCTCCTCGAACGTCTGCGGCAGGTCCGCCGACGAGAAGGCCGCCACCTGCGCGTCCGACACCACATGCGGCAGCTTCTCCAGCAGCGCCGTGTCATGCGTGTACGCCGCGTTCAGCACGCACAGCCCCTGCGCCGCCGCCACCCGCGCCACCTGCCGGAACCCGTCCATCGTCGGCGTGTAGCGCACCACCGGCCACGAACGCCGGTAGTCCGCCAGCGTCATCATCCCCAGCGACGTCTCGAAGGGCAGCCAGTCGATGACCAGCCGGTAGAAGTCGTCGTCATCCAGCGCCAGCCCCTTCACCGACAACCCGTGCAGGGCAATCAGCCGCTGCAACGACCGGGGCTCCTCGCGCGCCAGGTCCATCAGGTACTGGCGCAGCGACTGTCCCAGCGCCTCGCGCGCCTGCGCCAGCACCGTGTCCTCGTAGAAGGACTCGCGGCTCGCGGTGGGCCGCAACCCGTTCGCGTTCACCACGCACTTCACGAAGAAGGCCCACTCCGGCAGCAGGTTCTCCGCGCTCTCCGACAGCAGCATGTGCTTCAGGTAGACGCGGTGCTTCTGTTTGGCATTGAAGTGCGGCGACGCCGGCAGCACGAACGCCACCCCATCCACGTCCCCCGCCGCCGAGCGCAGCGGAATCACATCCAGGAAGTCCGTGCCGAACACCTCGCGCCCGTAGGCGAGCAGCGCCTGTCGCTTCTCTCCCGCCGTCTCGTACAGGCGCCGCCAGGGCGGGCCGTCCGGGTTGAGCTGCTCCGTCGCTCCGCCCACGGTGAGCCGCACGGGAAACGGCAACAGGCCCCCGTAGTGGCGGGCGAGCTGCCGCACCCGCTCCGGCGCGAACCACTCCGCCATGTCCTCGCGGGCGACCAGGTAGACGTGCGTGCCGGGAGCGTCCAGCGGGTGTTCGGAGACGCGCACGTCGTAGGTGCCGTCATGCCGGCCCCGCCACTCCAGCGTGCGGCCGTCCCCCTTCGCCGAGCGCGTCACCACCAGCAGCTCGTCACACACCATGAAACACGACAGCAGGCCGATGCCGAACTGGCCGATGAAGTCGTTGCGGCGCGCCTCCAGCACCTCGCGCTTGGAGGACTCGCCGATGGTCGCGAGGAAGCGGTGGATCTCCTCCTCCGTCAGCCCCACGCCTTCATCGGTGAAGAGCAGGGTGGGCGGCCCGCCGTCTTGTTTCTCCCGCAGCTCCAGCCCCACGGAACCGGAGGCCCCGGGCTCCAACTGCTGCCGGGCGCGCAGCGCGTCCGTGGCGTTCTGGAGCAGCTCCCGCACGTACACCCCGGGCGAGCTGTACAGGTGGTGGGACAGGAGGTCGATGACCCCGCGGAGGCTGACTTGGAATCGATGGTCCACGCTGGATTCGAGCGTAGCGCGCGAGCCCCGCCCCGGGGGCTTCAATCCCCCGTGAGGGAATTCTGTCCGGCTCATGGCGGCCGGACACACCAGCCCCCTCCTGCTTCCCCGGAGGGTGCTATGTGGCGCCCCGGCCGAGCGGCGCCTTGATGGCGGCACGGCGACATGTCGTCCCTTTCCTCCCTCCTGGAGCAGACAACGATGCGGACCAAGCTGATGGCAGTGGTGGTGGGCGCGGTGCTGGGTGTCTCGGGCGCGGCGTTCGCGCAGGGCACCCCGACGACCCCGGCGGCGCCCAAGGCGGCCCCGGCTGGCAAGGCCGCTGCTGCGGCGACCGCGGGCAAGACGGAGGTGACGTGGTGGGGCCACGCCGCGTTCGTGGTGAAGACGCCGGGCGGCGCGGTCATCGCCATCGACCCGTGGCTCACCAACCCCAAGGCGCCCCAGGGTGCGACGTGGCCGGAGGCGGTGGACGCCATCCTCGTCTCCCACGGTCACTTCGACCATGTGGGCGAGTCCAAGGCCCTGGCCCAGAAGACGAACGCGAAGGTGTTCGGCTCCTTCGAGCTGGTGTCGCTGCTGGCCCTGCCGGAGGCGCAGTCCATGGGCGGCAACGTCGGCGGCACCTTCCAGGTGAAGGACGCCACCATCCACTTCGTGGAGGCGGTGCACTCCAGCAGCTACCAGGCGGACCCCAAGGCCCCGGCGCAGTACGCGGGCGCCCCCATGGGCTTCGTCATCGAGATCGCCAACGGCCCCACGCTGTACCACTCGGGTGACACCGGGGCCTTCCAGTCCATGGCCCTCATCGCCGAGCAGTTCAAGCCCACCGTGGCCCTGCTCCCCGTCGGCGGCCACTTCACCATGGACCCCGCCCAGGCGGCTGTTGCCGCGAAGCTGCTCAAGGTGAAGACCGTGGTGCCCATGCACTTCGGCACCTTCCCCGCCCTGGCCGGCACCCCGGACGCGCTCACCGCCGCTCTGAAGAAGGGCCGGGGCACCGCCAAGGTGGTCGTGCTGGAGCCCGGCAAGGCCACCGCGCTGTAG
>NZ_RAWI01000493.1 GCF_003612125.1 Corallococcus praedator | reverse complement strand
CTCCGTGGGGGGGAGGGGGCGTACTGCCACCGGAAGGCAGCATGACATCAGCCACGCCATCCTATCGGCCGTATTCCCAACCATCAACCGCCACGACGTGCCTGCTTCCTCTGATATCCTGCGGTGCTCCTTCACAATTCCACCCTTCCCGCGCATCACAGGTCGGTGGTTGGCGTGAAGGAGGGGTGTGCTACCGTTTCCGGCTTCTGGGTGTCGCCTTCCCCCACGCCCCCGGTCCCATCCTTTCTAGAGGTCTCAACGATGTTCGTGCGATCCGCGCTCTTCCTCTCCGCCGTCCTCCTGCTGGGAGGCTGCGAGGTCACCACCGAGTTGGGCAAGCCGTGCCGTCTGGTGCGCAAGGCGTCCGCCGAGGAGCAGGAGACCTACTCCACCAAGTTCATGCCCATCCGGGAGCGGGACGTGGCGCCGGATCAGGACTTCATCTCCTTTGGTTCGCTGGACTGCGAGGACCTCATCTGCGTGCGTGACGTGGACTCCGAGCGCAGCGACGACCCGACGGCCGAGGCCCTGGGCTACTGCAGCAAGGAATGCGTGCAGGGCACCACCACGGGCTGCGAGGTGACGCGCGATGACGCGCCCGAGGGTCTCGCGCCCCGGATGGCGTGCCGCCCCCTGCTCCTGGATCAGGCGACGCTGGACGCGATCCGCGTGGCGGACGAGCAGAAGTACCGCGACACGTTCGGGGAGAACAATTCCCCCTACTTCTGTGCCGGTGCGTCCCCGCAGGCCCAGGGCAACTGAGGGCGTCCGCCCGCTGAACAGTCGTCTCGCGCGAAAGGGTTAGACCTTTTCGCGCGCCCCGTTCGTAAAGGCAGGGCCCGCGTTCCACACGCCCTGGAGTCCTGCCATGAATCGAACGGTCCTCTTCCTCTCCCTGGCCGGTGCCCTGGCCCTCACCGCACTGGTGCTGGGCCTGCCCCGGGGTGAGGACACCCAGCCCACGCCGCACGTGGTGGTGACGCCGCCGACCCCGCCCACCCCGCCGCCGACCGTCTTCCAGGCCGGGGCCGGGGGGTCCATCCAGGTGAAGAGCCGGCTGTCACACCCCTACCTCCCGGTGGGCGCGTCGGAGACGTACGCGACGGTGGACCTCACCGGCATGGAGGTGGCGGGCGCGAAGCGCAGCCCGGTGAACCTGGCGGTCGTCATCGACCGGTCCGGCTCCATGAGCGGCTACAAGCTGCAGCAGGCGAAGCAGGCCGCGCGGCACCTGGTGACGCTCCTGCGGGACGAGGACCGGCTGGCCATCGTGCACTACGGCTCGGATGTGAAGAGCCTGCCGTCGCTGCCGGCGACGCCGGCCAACCGCGAGCGGATGGCCCAGTTCATCGACTCCATCTGGGATGACGGCGGCACCAACATCAGCGCGGGCCTGTCCGTGGGCCGCACGCAATTGGCGTCCGCCATGGGGGGCGCCGCCACCGTCAACCGCCTCATCCTGATGAGCGACGGCCAGCCCACCGAGGGCGTGTCGGATGAGCAGGGCCTGAAGAACGTGGTGCGGGACATCCGCGCCTCCGGCATCACGGTGAGCTCCATTGGCGTGGGCACCGACTTCAACGAGGACCTGATGCAGGCCTTCGCGGAGTACGGCGCGGGTGCGTACGGCTTCCTGGAGGACGCAAGCCAGCTGTCCAACCTCTTCCAGCGCGACCTGCAGCAGGCCACCACCGCGGTGGCGCGCAACGTGGAGCTGTCCTTCGAGCTGCCCCCGGGCACGACGCTGGGCGAGGTGCTGGGCTACCGCGCGCACCAGGCCGGCAACACCGTGCGCGTGGCGATGCCGGACTTCTCCGCGGGTCAGGTGGAGCGCGTGGTGGTGCGCCTCAACGTCACGGCCGGCGCGGCGGGCCAGTCCGTGCAGGTGGCGGGGCTGAAGCTCACGTACACGGACCTCATCGCCCGGCACAACGTGGAGGACCAGTCCCGGCTGACCGCGGTGGCCACCAACATCCAGGAGGAGGTCGTGCAGCGCCAGGACAAGGAGGCCACGGTGTACGCGGCCCGGGCGCGCGGCGCGCAGAACCTCCAGAAGGCCGCGGAGGCGATGAGCCAGGGCAAGAAGGACGCGGCCCAGCTCTACCTGCGCCAGAACCAGGCGCTCTTCATGGAGGCCGGCAACGTGGCGGGCGCGGCGGCGGTGGCCGCGGATCAGGCGGAGCAGGCGGAGTCGATGAAGGCCTATGACGACGCGGACAGCGAGGAGTCCCAGCGCGCCGCGGTGAAGAGCAGCAAGGTGAAGGCGCTCAAGGGCTTTGGCCGGATGGGCTCCACCTACTGAGCGTGGTGCCTTCGGGCCCCGGCGTCACGCGGGCGTGACGCCGGGCCTGGGGACGGCGGGTGGGCTGGAGTGGGGAACGCTCGGCCCCCCGGCCCCTTGGCGACGCGAAGCGGCATCTTCGCGATTGACCTGTGGAATCGCGTGGCCCTATCTCCGCGTTCTTCCAGGCTTCAGCCCTGGAAGGGCGCACTGGAGGCGCGAGACAGCATGGCGGCGAGCGCGAGCACCCCGTGGGTCGGGGTCATCATGGGCGGCAGAAGCGACCTCGAACACCTGCAACCGGCGATCGACATCCTCGCCGAGCTGCGCATCCCGCATGAGGTGCGCGTCGTGTCCGCGCACCGCACCCCGGACTGGATGATGGAGTACGCCTCCACCGCGGAGTCGCGGGGCCTGTCGGTCATCATCGCCGCGGCGGGCGGCGCGGCGCACCTGCCGGGCATGGTGTCCAGCAAGACGCTCCTGCCGGTGCTGGGCGTGCCCATGCCCACCACGGTGCTGAGCGGCTTCGACGCGCTGCTCTCCATCGTGCAGATGCCCAAGGGCGTCCCGGTGGGCACGCAGGCCATCGGCAAGCCGGGGGCCGCCAACGCGGCGCTGCACGCGGCGGCCATCCTGTCCCTCAAGTACCCGGAGCTGCGCGAGCGGCTGGGCGCCTGGCGCAAGGCCCGCACGGACGAAGTGCTGGCGCACCGCGAGGTGTCCGGATGACGGCGCGCGTGGTGCTCCCCGGCGGCACGCTGGGCATCCTGGGCGGCGGACAGCTGGGGCGCATGATGGCGCTCGCCGCACGCACGCTGGGCTATCAGGTGCAGGCGTTGGATCCGGACTCCACGTGTCCGGCCCGCTCGGTGGTGGACCGCTGCCTCACCGCGTCCTTCTCCGACACGGCCGCCGCGGAGGACCTGGCGCGCTCGTGCGACGTGGTGACGCTGGAGATTGAAAAGGTGTCGCTGGCCACGCTGAACGCCGTGGCCCGCCACACGCCCATGCGGCCCGGCGCGGACGTGCTGTCCGTCGTGCAGCACCGCGGCCGGCAGAAGGCCTGGCTCGCCAAGGGCGGCTTCCCGCTGGGCCCGTGGCGCGAGGCCAACTCGGAGGCGGAGCTCTCCGCGGCCATCACCGCGATGGGCGGCAAGTGCTTCATCAAGTCCAGTGAAGGCGGCTACGACGGGCGCGGCCAGTACGAGGTGAAGGGCCCCTCCGAGGCAGCCGTCGCGTGGAAGGAGTTGGGCGAGCGCTCCGTGGTGGTGGAGGCCGCGCTGGACCTGAAGGCGGAGCTGTCGGTGCTCGTCGCGCGCGGGCCGGATGGACAGCTGGCGGTGTACCCGCCCGCGTTCAACCACCACGAGGACCGCATCCTGGCGTGGTCGCTGCTGCCGGGTCCGCTGCCGGAGGCGGTGCTGTCGCAGGCCTCGCAGGTGGCGCGCGACATCACCGCCTCGCTGAAGGTGGAGGGGCTGCTGGTGGTGGAGATGTTCCTCCTGGGGGACGGCTCGCTCCTGGTGAACGAGGTGGCGCCCCGGCCGCACAACAGCTTCCACTCGACGGAAGTGGCGTGCCTGACGAGCCAGTTCGAGCAGGCCGTGCGCGCGGTGTGCAACCTGCCCCTGGGTTCGGTGGAGGTGGTGCGCCCCGCGGCCATCGTCAACCTGCTGGGCGACCTGTGGCTGAACGAGGGCGGGCCCCGCTTCGAGCAGGTGCTGGCGATGCCCGGCGTCCGGCTGCACCTGTACGGCAAGCGCGACGCGCGCAAGGGCCGCAAGATGGGGCACCTGTCCGCGGTGGGCACCTCGCCCGAGGACGCGCTCACCCGCGTGAAGGCCGCCGCGAAGCTCCTGGGGATGTGACGCCCGTGAAGACGAACGCCGCCCGGTTGTTGGACTCGCTCGGCATCGCGTACAGCTTGCGCGACTACGACGTGGACCCGGACGACCTGTCCGCGGAGACCGTCGCCGCCAAGGTGGGCATGCCCGCCGAACAGGTGTTCAAGACGCTGGTGGCCAAGGGCGACCGCACCGGCGTGTTGATGGCGGTGGTGCCGGGCAACGCGGAGCTGGACTTGAAGGCCCTGGCGCGGCTGAGCGGCGACCGCAAGGTGGACACCGTTCCGCTCAAGGAGTTGCAGCCGCTCACCGGCTTCATCCGGGGCGGCGTCACCGCGCTGGGGGGCAAGAAGGAGTACCCCGTCTACGTGGACGAGACGCTGGAGCTGTTCGACACCGTCGCCGTGTCGGCGGGGGTGCGCGGCACGCAGATCGTCCTCGCGCCCGCGGACTACCTGCGCGTGACGAAGGGCAGGACGGGACCGCTGTCGCGCCCCAAGGCGTAGACCTTTTTCACGGGCCACGCGTTCGAAGGACATTCCCGGCCCGAGGGCCGTTCCCGGGGTGTCCCGATGAATGCCGCCGTGTTGCAATTCCACCACCGCGAAGCCTTCGAGCACACCGTCACGCGCGCGCTGGCGGCGGGCGCCGGGGCGGGGCTCGTGCAGTGGCTGACGCTGCGCCTGGGCATGCCCATGCCGCTCACGTGGCTGGCACCCGCCGCGGTGGTGCTGGCGTGCGCGCGCGGAGACCGGTGGGACCGGGGGCTCCTGGCCGGGCTGGGGCTGCTGCTCGTCGGACTGCCCTACGGGCTGGGCCTGTCGCCCGGGTGGACGGTGGCGATGAGCGGCGCGGCCGCGGGCGCCCTGCTGGTGCGCGCGCGTCTCAACGAGCTGGGCGAGGAGGGCCAGGTGGCGGAGGCGCGCCCCACCCTCGTGCACTACGGCCTGGGCAGCGTGCTGGGCGCGGGGCTCACCCTGGCGGGCGGCGTGGTGGCGAACATCCTGTCGCTGCGGCTGGCGTCCGTGGCCACGCCCACGCTGCTGGCGGCGGTGATGGTGGGCGGCATCGTGGGGCTCTTCGTGGGCCTTGGCGCCATCGCGGCGCACCTGGGCCTCACGGCCGACCCGGTGGAGGCGCGGGCGGAGGAGCTGCTGCCCCAGCTCTCCGGCGACTTCCACACCCTGTCGGAGCGCGCGCTGTCGCTCTACCGTCAATGCGGCCAGTCCCTGGCGAAGCTGCCCCGCGAGCCCGCGCGCGAGGAGCTGGCCCGCACGCTGGCGCGCATCACGCGCGGCGCGGTGGAGCTGGCCTCCGAATGGGCCGGCGTGGAGGCGCAGCTGGAGGAGCGAGCCTCCGCGGAGCTTCAAGCGGAGCGCGACAGCCTGGAGAAGAGCGCCCGCGCCAGCACCGACGCGGTGGCCCGCCGGCAGTTGGAGGTCGCGGCGGCGTCGCTGGCCGAGGAGGTGGAGCGGCTGGGGGACATGCGCCAGCGGCGCGAGCGGATCATCGCGCGACTGCGCGCAGAGGTCGCCCTGTTGGAGCGTGCGCGCGTGGCGCTCCTGTCCTTGCGCAGCGGTCAGGCGCAGCTCAAGGCGGCGGAGCTGGCCTCGCTGGCCCGCCGTTTCCGGGCCCTCTCGACTGCCCAGGGAGAGGAGGGGCAGGCCATGGAGGCCGTCGCGGCCCAGGTGACGATGGCCCAGGTCGCGCCGGTGGAAGCCACCCCGGTGGCTCCCGTGGACGCCGCCCCCATGGCCTCCGAGGGCGCCAACGTGCCGGAAATCCAGCGGATTCGTGGGGAGTAGCGTGCCCCGAGGCCCTCTTTCCCAGTTCCTGGGAAGGGTGGCCACGCCCTCCTGCAAGCGTCCGTATTGGATGTTGGGGGTGCCTGAAGGGAGGGGGGGACTGAAGCTTCCTTCAGGGCGCGGTACATTTTGGGGGTCATGAGCCTGCCCTCCCCC
>NZ_RAWI01000492.1 GCF_003612125.1 Corallococcus praedator | reverse complement strand
CGTTCCCGCCGCCCTCCGCCGCCGCCTTCGCGAACGCGAGCGCGCGCTCCGCGTCCCCTGCCCGCTCCGCCACCACCGCGAAGCCGAGCAGGTCGCGGGGATCCTGCTGCTCCGTCCCCTCCGCCCGGAAGCGGCGCACGAGGTCCCCCAGCAGCGCCGCCAGCAGCAACAGGTCTTTCTGGTTGTGCTCCAGCACCGGCACCAGCTCCGAGCCGTCCGTCCCCCGCAGGAAGCGGAAGTACAGCTCCGGGATGAGCGACCCGTCCACGTCGTCCACCCGGTGGTGGCCCAGCACCTTCGACTCCAGGTGCACCAGCCGCGCACCCTCGCCCCGGTGCTTGAACACACGCCGCGCGCAGTGCAGCAGGTCCAGGTGCGGCAGCTCCTTCGGCACCGGCACCCGGTTGAGCACGAAGCGCGTGCGCAGCAGTGGCCAGTCGAAGCTCTTGCCGTTGTACGTGACGAGGCAGGACGACGACGCCATGCGCTCGGCCAGCAGCCGCAGCATCGGCGCCTCTTCACCCATGCGCCGGAGGAAGAGCTGCTGCACGCGCAGCGACCGGCCCTCGAACCACGCCAGCCCCACCAGGAACGGCACCGTGCCCGTGCCTCCCGCGAGCCCCGTCGTCTCCGTGTCCAGCATCAGCATCCGCGTGAAGTCCACCGACTCCAACTCCGGATGCAGCGCGAGACTCGCCACCAGCCGGGCCTCCACGTCGAGCGCCGCCGCCACCGGGGCCGTGCCGTGGTGGTGCTCCGGCGCGTACAACTGCTCCGCCACGTGCACCGTGCCGAACGACGTCGTGCGCGCCTCCACCGGCAGCGCCCGGGGCTCGGGCACCGGGGCCACCGACCGCCGCGCGGAGGCCGTGCCCTGACGCTCCGCCCAGAACGACAGCATCTGGCGCAGCGACTCCACCCGGGGATCCGCCGGGCCGTCCGCGCTGCCTGCCTTCCGGGCAGCGAACCGTCGCCGTGCTTCCTCTCGCAGGTCCACGAGGCCGGAGGCCGCTTCGTCCCGAGCCCCGTCACGCGGACCCGAGGGCTCCGCGAAGCCACCCGCCTCGCGCGAGACCGGCCCGGGAGCAGGACCCTCTTCCCCCTCCATGGACAGGCGCTTGCGAAGCGCCTCCACCAACACCTCCGCGAGGGTGGTCGTCCCTGCTTCTTCGACCTTGGGGACGTCCGGAGGTGACGCGTGCTGGGGACGCGCCTCCACCACGGTGTTCACCGGGGCCGGCGTTCCCCGCGAGCCGCCTGGGCCCGCGCTGGTGAGTCGCGACAGCTTGCGCTTCAGGTCCATGCGCCGTCCGTGCTCCTCACTGCACTCCCGCGACGCCGAGCGCCGCCAGGAGCTCCAGCGCCAACCGCTTGCGCGGATGCGCTCCCACCGGAGCACTCCCCGGCTGACCACCCGCCGCCGGCCCGATGCACGCCGGACAGCCGTCCTCGCACGGACACGACTCCAGCAGCTTGCGACCGCGCAGCAGCAACTCCTCGCGCTGATCGTACAGCCGCGCCGCCAGCCCCACGCCACCGGGCACGTTGTCGTAGAGGAACAGCGTCGGCTCGAAGCCCACCCCACCCTCCTTGCGCGGCGGACCGTCCGGTTCATCCCGGCTGCCGAGCGTCCGCCCCAGGTCGCGCGGGTCGCTCATCAACCCCACGCACGCCACCGTGCGCAGCGCCGAACCCAGGCCGCGCAGCGCATCGATGACCGCCGGACGGGGTGCATCCATCGACCGCACCACCGCCTCCGGCACCGTCAGCCACAGCGCGGTGGTGTGCATCTGCATCTCTGGCAGCCGCACGTCGCCGTAACCCACGTTCTCATGCGTGTGGTACTTGATCTTCTTGTAGCCCACGACCTTCTCGATGACGGACACCTCGCCCAGCCCCGCGTGCAGCGTCGGGCCCACGGGCGCGCCCTGGTCCTCCTGGATCACGCTCACGCGCACGTTCGTCATCGCGTCGGTGAAGTAGTCCGGCGCCACCTTGCGCACGAACGCCTTGTGGTTCTCCAGGTCCAGCAGCTCCACCTGATACTGCTCCGAGTCGTGCTGGTAGATGGCCTGCTCGTGCAGCTGCGTGTGCGCGGAGCGGAAGTCCATCTCCGCCAGCGTCCGGTCGCTTCCGCGCTCGATGACCACCACGTTGTCCCAGCCCACGCTGCGCAGCGACACGTGGTGCGCCGGGTACGCGTCCGACGACCAGTGGAACATCCGCCGCCCGCCCTCCGCCGCCTGCGACGGGTGCACCACCTGGTGCTGCGTGAGGAAGTCCAGCGCCTCCGTGGTGTTCTCCACCGGCACGTCCCCGAACGCGTCCCCTTCCTCGAAGGGCAGCTCGAAGGCCGCGCACTTCAGGTGCTGCACGAGGATCTCCACGTTGTCCGGATCAATGCGCGCATGCTCCACCGGCGCGCCCGTGAGCGCCTTTGGATCCGACGCGAAGTACTGATCCAACGGAGCGCTCGATGTGACGAGCAGCGCCAGGCTCCCCATGCCCCGGCGCCCCGCCCGTCCGAAGCGCTGCGACAGCGCGGCCACGGAGCCCGGGTAGCCCGCGCACACCACCGCGTCCAGCGACCCGATGTCGATGCCCAGCTCCAGCGCGTTGGTGGCCACCACGCAGCGCACCTCGCCCGCGCGCATCGCGGCCTCGGTGGCGCGCCGGGTGCCCGGCAGGTAGCCGCCCCGGTAGCCCTGGATGAGCGACGGATCCAGCTTCTCCTCCACGAACCGGTCGCGCAGGTACTTGAGCATCACCTCCACGTTGTTGCGCGACTGTCCGAAGAGCAGCGTGGACACGCCCGCGCGCACCAGGTCCGCGGTGAGCCGCACGGCGCTCTTGAGGTAGCTGGCGCGGATGCCCAGCTCCGCGTTCACCACCGGAGGGTTGTAGACCAGCACCCGCCGCTCGCCGGACGGAGCGCCGCTCTCCGACACCAGCGCCACCTCGCGCCCCAGCATCCGCTCCGCGTGCGCCTTGGGGTTGCCGATGGTCGCCGACGCCAGGATGAACGTGGGCGACGCGCCGTGGAACCGCGCCACCCGCTGCAACCGGCGCAGCACGTTCGCCAGGTGCGAACCGAAGACACCCCGGTACGTGTGCAGCTCGTCGATGACCACGTAGCGCAGGTTCGCGAACAGCCGCGCCCAGTTCGCGTGGTGCGGCAGGATGCCCGTGTGCAGCATGTCCGGGTTGGTGAGCACCACACCCGCGCGCTCCCGGGCGGCCCGCCGCGCATCCCCCGGCGTGTCTCCGTCGAAGGTGATGGCGCCGTGGCCCAGGCCCGCCTCGCGCATGAACGCCCGCAGCGACTCTTCCTGATCGCGCGACAGGGCCTTCGTGGGGAACAGGTAGAGCGCCCGAGCGTCCGGCTCGCGCGCGAAGCGATCCAAGAGCGGCAGGTTGTAGCAGAGGCTCTTGCCGGACGCGGTGGGCGTGGCGATGACCAGGCTCTCCCCGTCCCGGGCGCGCTCGAAGGCCTCCGCCTGATGGGAGAAGAGCTGCTCCACGCCCCGCTTGCGCAGCGCGTCCCGCACTTGAGGCGCCAGGTCCTCCGGCAGCGGCGCGAAGACCCCGGCCCGAGCGGGCGTCACCGCGTCGAGGACCATGTTCGGCCACACCTGCCGGTCCGTCCGCCACCCCTGGAGCACGGCATCCAGCCCGCGATCCCCCGACCACGGTGAGCGACGCGGGCCGGAAAAAGCCTCGGTTTCCTTCTCGGGCTTCATAGGGCCGGGCACTGTACAGACGTGTACCGGGAAGGACAACGCGCGTCACGCGCTCCCTGGCACCCGGTGGGTGACCCTTCCCGACACCCGCCGGTTTCACCTTCCTGGCTTCAAGTATGGATTATTGCTGAGCACCCCACCGGGGGCCGGTCAGGCCTCGTCGTCCGGCAGGAGCATGCGGAGGAGCGCGTCGTCGGGTCCCAGTGGGCGCCAGCCCGGCTGTGGCGGCGAGGCGCGAAGCGCGGCCATGACCTGATCGGCGCGGTCCAGGTGGGTCTCCGGGGTGTAGCCACTCCAGAGGCCGAGCGCCTTGGCGACCGCGAAGCGGGACGTGTCGTCCATCACGGCAGGCCAGCCATCAGGGAGGCTCTGGGACAACTCGCGCACGAGCAGATCGCGGACAAAGCGCGTGACCTGCTTGCGCTGTTCCGCCTCCGCGAGCAATCCGCTCAAGACCTGCACGCCCGCGACATCTTCCCTGCCAAGTTCCTCGGCCAGTTGATGCACGGGGACCGCAGGACGTGCATTCGCGAAGGCGGTGAGCGAATCAAAACCACGCTCACGGGCGCGCTCATACAGCCGAACCCTCCAATTTCCCTTCCAGGAACGTCCGTCCATTATCGACTCCCCACGGAAACAAGGCTCATCCATGGCCTGCTCCTCAACGCCTTCCTACGGGAACGTCACGTTGCTGATCGTGACGGTGCGCGGGCCGCCTTCCTCCCAGAGCTTGAGCGAGAAGTTCCCTTGGGCAGCAGCGGTCGTGGTCTCGGCTTCGACCACGACGCGCCGGGCCTCTCCCACGGGTATGGGTTGCTCCTGCCACACGCGGAGCACCTTCAAATCCGCTCCAGCCTTGCCTCGAAGCAACGCGCCCTTCGCACTCCAAGGCTGAGCACCTGACCTCACCATCAGCATGAGTTCCACGGCGACACCCGTCCTGGAACGGTAGCTATTAACCAGGTTTGCTTCGAGCGCGTTCCCAGCAGCCTGGGCAACATCTTGGGTCACGACCCTGCCGGCCACTCCCGAATCATCCAGTGCTCCCGTGGAGATGAGCCCCGTCAGGCCCGCTGGCGCATCGTGCTCGGCGCTCAACCGCGCGTTCTCGCCCTGGCAGATCAGCAGCTTCGCGTGAGCCTCCCTGGCTTCTTGCTGGTAGGTCTCAATCGTCCGCTTCCCACGATAGACCTCGACGAGTGGCTCCGCCTTCGCGGGATGGGCTCGCAGCAGGAAGAAGGCCCTCACTGGCGACGCTCCATCCCGGAAGCGCACGACCAGCCGGAACGTCTCGCCAGGGTTCACGCGCGACGAAGGAACCAATCGGAGGGTGGCTTGCCCCACGTCCACCAGCGAGAAGCGCTCCCGGCCTTCCAGTTCGATGCCGTCGCTCAGTAGGTCTGAATCGAAATAGAAGCCAGATGACAGCCCTGGGCTCACCGCGATTTCGGATGGGAGAGGAGCTTCGTCAGGGGCCAGCTCGATGCGGCGCGCCCCCGGCACGGTGGATGGGAATTCCGCCTGAGCGACAGCGGCTCCGCTCGTGAACAGGAATCCCAGCAGAACGGCGAAGGAAGAAGAAGGCACTCGACGATGGCTCCCGGACAGGCTTGCTACTCGAACCCACCGACCGCCTTCACGTAGGCGGCCGTGAAGATGCGGGCACTGGAGGGCGAATCGTCTCCGGGCTCGCGGGCCATCCCTCGCGCCCCTCCCTCCGCGTAGACCTCCATGCACACGGGAAAGCTGTCACCCTTCGGCGTCGTCGCCCACGTCAGGCGCCCATAAACGCGGTCTCTCACGATGAGCCGGCCCGACAGTACTGTGTTGCTCGGCATGTCCGCCCAGGGGCCAGCCAGGATCAGCTCCGTGGGTCCCTCACGCACTGAGATGAACTGAGGCCGACCGAAGACAAAAAGCGCGCCGTGCTTGTCTTCCAGTTTGATCTTCAGCTTCGCCATGGCCTTCACGGCCCCCACGGGACATGGCTCGGGAGGAGGCGCCGGACGTATTTGGGGACTGGGGCATCCGAGGGCCGCGCAGGTTGCGACGGTCCCCACCGCGCGGGCCATGACGCTCATGCCCTTCTTCACGAGTTTCGACGGGAGCTGAAGGGATGGGGTCTGCGTTGTCTGCGTCGTCACGGTGGCTGAATCCTCCTGGAGCATCGCGGGATGAGCGACGGCCGCGGCGATGGCCTCCGGCCCGGTGAGAGCTGCGGCCAGACCACCTTTAGGCGACTTGCCAGCGGGCGCTACTTCCTGACGGGTGGACGAGGGGCCCGAAGCGCGTGGCCCCCGCCACCCCAGCACCGCAGCCGCTCACGCCTCGCTCCGATGTCTTCAGTCTGGGCGTGCTGCTGGTGGA
>NZ_RAWI01000491.1 GCF_003612125.1 Corallococcus praedator | reverse complement strand
TGCTCGCCCAGCGTCACCAAGTGTACCAGCGCGCCCGCGCCCGTCACCCCGAGCGATGGAGCCGCGACACGCGCGACTGGACGCCCGCGGGCCCCGTGCGCCTCAACCCCTCACCGGAAGTGCAGGAGCTGAAACGCATCGGCTGAACCCTTTCACGCGACAACTACCTTGACGCTCACCGGTAGGCTGGCTGCGCAGTTGGCCTGTCGCTCGCGGTCGGCCCGGCCCGGAACACCCTTCGCACCCTGTGCCTCGAGCACCTGGAGTGACACGTGCCCGGGCTCGGGCTGCACCGTGGTGGCCGTCCAGTGGGGAGTTTGCGCCTTTTCGAGCGCCAGTACAGGGGTGACGGGACACCGCGGTCCGGCCGGGAGGCTAGGGCGTGTCTGCAAACTAAGCGAGGCGGGTCCGTGTGTTGAACAAGCATGGACCGCCCAGAACTGACGAGCGCGCAGTGGGAGCACCTGGCTCCGCTGCTTCCCCCCGAGCGGCCGGCTGTGGGCCGGCCCAACAAGAGTCATCGCACGGTGGTGGAGGGCATCCTCTTCGCCCTGCGCACGGGGACGCCGTGGCGCGACGTACCCGAGGGACGGTTCGGCAGGTGGAAGACGCTCACCAGCCAGTTCTACCGCTAGGAGCAGGCGGGCATCTGGGCGCGCGTGCTGCGTGCGCTTCAGGCCGAAGCGAACGAGGACGGCAGGCTCGACTGGACGCTGCACTACGTGGATTCGAGTGTGGTGCGTGCGCACCAGCATGCGGCCCGTGCCCGCGGCACGCCGCATAAAGGGGGGAAGCCGAAGCGCTTGGCCGCAGCCAAGGCGGTTTCTCGACGAAGGTCCACGTCCGGGCCGAAGGGCGAGGACAGCCACTCGTCTTTGCACTGACGGCAGGCCAGCGGAGCGAGACCATCGGCTTCGAAGCCCTCATGGAGGGCGGCAGCGTGCCCAAGGCGCACTTGCCCGGGGCGCCGCGCAGGCTTCCGGACGCCCTCGCGGGAGACAAGGGCTACAGCTACACGACGGTCCGCGCCTACCTCCTGCGGCACGGCGTGCAGCCCATCATCCCCACGCGCTCAAACCAGCAGCGGCAGCGCTCTTTTCGCAGCGCGGCTTACCGCAAGCGCTGCCGCGTGGAGTGTCTCTTCAACCGCCTCAAGCAGTGCCGCCGCGTGGCGACGCGGTACGAGAAGCGCGCCGCCAACTACCTGGCGATGGTGCATCTCGCCTCCATCCGCCTCTGGCTCTAGTTTGCGGACACGCCCTAGCACAGCGCCTTCCCAGTGGCGGTCGAAGAGGAGTGGTTCTCGGGCGCATCCTGAAATGGCTCGTTAGTGGCGTGCTGGTCGTGGCCTTGTTGCTGGGCGGTGTACCGCACCGGATTGATGCGACACCGAGTTGGTCGTAATCAGGCCGCTCGCCCGGACTGCACCAGCTTTCGTCGGGCCTGTTGCGGCGAGAGGAAGCTGCGGCGTTTCATCAGCCAGTGCTCGTTGTGGCCTTCATGATGTCGGACCTGTCGGTGGCAATCGTGCCATCGTGGTGGAGAGAGGGCCCATCACTTGGTGGGCTCTGCCTCATTCCAGGAGCCTGCCTCGCGAGTCGCTGGCCAGACTGAACGACGACCGCGCGCCTCGCTCACCGGCCTTGACGCGCTGCCGGAAGTGGCCTTGACGCACCTATGACGCAGCGACCGAAATTGGGATAGGCACAACGGCGCCTGTGTGGGGCCGGGGCTGCTTCATTTCCACCTCCCGGCAAGCTTCGCCGGGGATGGGTAACCGTCCGGCCAACGACGTGCCGGATCGCTTGAATGCGGACGAGTACCATGGTCGGCGCGGGTGGCGTCAGGAAGCGGCGGCGGCGCGCAAGCGCTTCCACTCGTGCGGCAGTAGCTCCCCGATGCGGGCGTTCGGGTGCGTCTGGACGCGCAGCGGCACTTCGGCGAGGTACACGAGTGCGAGGCCGGGGCGGGAAGCCCGCCCCGGCCCGCCGCGCTACCAGCAGGTGAAGGCGAGGTTGTTGTAGCGGACCGACGAGGTGCTGAAGACCAGGGTGCGCATGTCACCCTGGGCGAATCCACTCTCGCCGCAGGCGCAGAGCGTCCCGGTCCCCGTGCACGAAGACCAATTCGTGGTCTCATCGCCCGAGTCCACGACGTACTCGGCATTGAAGACCGCCTTGTTCTGGTTCGTAAACCAGGTCTTGTACGCGCCACACTCGGCGTACTTCTGGCACTGCTCGTTGATGGCGAAGTCGAAGGAGCTGGCGAGCGCGGGGATCTGGTCGACGTCGTTCTTGAGCGCGATGCCCAGACACAGGGAATGGGCGGTGTCGGCCAGCCAGCGGTTGTAGTCGAGCTGATTGGCCGCCGTGAGGCTCCAGCAGGCCTGGTCGGTGCAGCTGATCTCATCATCGTGCGAGTAGCCGTCGATGTTGTCCGGCTCCACCGCGTCGCAGCCCTTGTTCTTCGCCAACTGCATGCGGGACGTCATCACCGTCCGCACCGCCGGCTTGCGGTGATCCAGCCACCACTCACAGCCGCCGCCGCTCTCGCACCAGTCCCCCAGGATGTGGATGGACTGGGCGCAGTCCTCTCCGGGGCTGCAATAGGTGTCCTGCGGGAACTGGCTGGCATCGCTCCGCCAGTTCTCATAGGTGCCGGCGCTGAAGTAGCAGACCACCTTCTTGCCGGCGTTCTTGTACTCCTGGATCTTCGCCGTCGAGGTGTTGAAGAGGTCGACGACGTAGACCTGGGCATTCAGGTTCGTGGGAAGCGCGTTGTTCTCCAGGTCCCACATCCAGGTGGTGCCCTTGGGGAAGCTCGCCACGGTGCAGGCCCCGCCCTGGCCACAGACGTTCGCGGTTCCGCCGCCGCCACACGTCGCCGGGCTCTGGCAGCTGCCACAGCTGGAGACCGTGCGCGCCTGACCGCAGTTGTCGGTGCCACTCACCTGCCCGCAGTTCGTGCCCAGCCGCGTGCAGAAGGCCGCGTTGGTTTCGGCGGTGCACGTCGTGGGGATGTCCCAGGACACCTGGAGGCGGAGGCTGTCGAGCTGCGCCGCATCCGTCCCCGCGCCCTTGATGAGCCGCGCGCGAATCTCGCCAGTGCCCGAGACGAAGTTGGAGGCCGCCTCGGTGCCCGGGAGCGTGAGCGTCAGGGCCGGGGTCCACACCCAGTCACCGCGCCCCTGCGAGTTGGCGATGTTCACCCAGCTCGAGGTCGTGAACCGGTAGAGCTGCCACTGGTAGTAGGACGTGGAAGCCCCAGGCCCCTGGTACTTCGTCAGCAACTGGAGCTGGGTGATTTGAGCAGGGGTTGGCGCGGCCTGGGTGAGGCTTGAGAGATTGAAGCTCAGGTAGCCCGTGTAGGTCGCGCTGAATTCGATGTAGTCCGCGTAGCAATCCGCGTAGGCGCCGACCGTGCACGCAGCGCTGTTCGTCTTGAGCACGGTCATGCCGCCGCTCTTGCCGGACGCATCCGTGTTCGCCAGCGTGCTCGCGGAGGAGTAGTCGATGACCTGCGTGCCGGCCAGGGCCTGCTGTTGAACCTCCGGGTCCCGCGCGTCATCCACCTCCAATGACATGCAGCCAGACACCAGCAAGCCAAGACACGGGGACAGCCAGGCAATCCATCTCGACATCACGCCTCCAGGTTGGGGGCGCGGCTATCACATGGAGGCACCCCGGGTGCAATGACAGAGCGGGGCTCGCCTGAAGGCTGCCCGGACAGGACCCATGAGCCAGGATTCCCGCGGCCTGCGGGGTGTACTTCTCCGGCGACAACAGAAGCGCCCTGTCCTGAAAGCATCAACTGACAACCCCACGGTGCGGTCAAAACAGCGCTGCAAGGCGGTCCGGTGGCCCGATGGTATCTTCCGCGCCCATGGACCTGCGAATCGTGCTCGGCCTCGCGCTGATGCTGGTGTCGCCCGCCTGGAGCCAACCGGCGGCCTCCGCTGGCCCGGAGTTCCAGGCCCGAATGTCCGCCGCATCCCACGCCTACGAGGAACTCGACTACGAGCACGCCCTCGAGCAGCTCGACGCGGCGAAGACCGTGGCGCGCGACAGCAGGGAGCGGGGCCAGACAGCCATCTTCCGAGGGCTCGTGCTCGCGGACCTGGGACGCCGTCAAGAGGCCCTGGCCTCGTTCAAGAACGGGCTGTCGCTGCTGCCCGACGCGAGCCTGCCGGTGAAGGTGTCACCCAAGGTGTCGCGCGACTTCGAGGAGGTGAAGCGGACCGTGCAGGAGGAGCTGACACGCAGTCCCCGCCCGCCCTCGGACGCACCGAATGCGATGCCGGACGCGCAGGTCGCGCTCGTTCCGCCAAGGGCGCAGGCGGAGGTGCGACACACGCGCTCCATGCCGGTGCTTCCGCTGGCATTGCTGGGAGGGGGCGTGGTGCTCGGCGGCGTCGGCGGATACTTCGGCCTCCAGTCGCGGAGCAACGTCAACGCCGCGCGCGACGATGCCTTCTACAGCGACCGGACCGCGCACCTGGACAGCGCGCGGGGACAGGCGCTCGCGGCCAACGTCCTGCTGGGGGCGGCCATCACCGCCGCCGCCGGAGCCGCCGTCGTCTGGCTGCTCACGGACGACCCGCCGACGTCGCGGACGGAGGTCTCGCCATGAGGCGCGCCGTGGCCGTGGGACTCGGGCTGCTCTGCATCACCTGCACGGTGCCGGACATCGAGGAGCTCGAGGAGGAGCGCCCCAGCGGGTGCGACGCGAGCCACCCCTGCCAGGTCCGGGTGCTGCTGACCTACGACGGCTTCCGTCCAGGCTGCGTCACGCTGCGACTGGTGGACGCGGAGGACGCCTCAAGGACTTTCGAGCTGCCGGTGGAGCCGCCCGGGCTTGGGGGAGCGGCGACGGCGGAGGTGGGATTCGTTCGCCGTGCAGGATGGAGTGACACCGTGAAGGTGACGGCCTCCGCCCGCGAGCGCTCGTGCTCGGGACAGGAGGTGGCCACCGCGTCGGCGCAGGGGGTTGTTCCCGAGGAGGGAACCGCCACGGTCGAGCTGGAGTTGAGCGCGCGGGATGACGATGGTGATGGCTACGTGAGCACCGCCACCCGGGGCACGGACTGTGATGACCGCTCCGCCTCCGTTTCCCCGGGCGTGGAGGAGCGCTGCGACTTCCTGGACAACAACTGTGACGGCCGGGAGGACCCGGCGCCCGTCTGTGATGGCATCGATTGGAAGACGACCGAGACCCTCCCGGGAGCGAGCTTCCGGGACGTGGCGCCCCACGCGCGCAACCAGGCCTGGTTCGTGAGCGACAGCAACGACGTCGTCGCCCACGTCCGCCGCGAGACCGACGGTGGCTTCAACGTCGAGCCATTCACCGATTGCCACGGAGCGTGGTCCACCGCGTGGGCACGGCCGAGCGACGGGCGTGTGTTCATGGGCTCCTGGGAGGGACGGCTCGCCACGCGGACGCTGGCCGCCGGGGAGCCCTGCGCGCTGACGTCCTTCGACGGAGGCGGCGCGGCCATCCAGGACCTCGTGGGCTTCGAGGCGGATGGAGGCACGACGCTCTACGCGGTGAACGAGGCCGGGGACATCCTCCGCTGGGACTACCCGGCGGAGCCGGTGCGGGTGGAGCGCGTGAACGCGGACCTCCGCGCCATCCACGGTCTCGACCCGCGAACACTCATCACCGTGGGGCAGACGGGCGAGGTGCCCGTCGCGTACCACGTCAACGCGGACGGAGGCCCGTGGCTGCGAGAGGCGCTGCCGCCGCCCGCCGGAGGACAGCTCGCCCTGCACGCCGTTCACGTCGTGGCGCCGGGCCTCGCCTACGCGACCGGAGACCAGGGACTGCTCCTGGAGCGAGCGGCGGGCACCTGGAGCACGAAGCCCCCCTACCCCATCTTCGTGGACGGTGGCGTTTCGCCCGACATCATCGACGTGGTGGCCTTCGGACAGGGCGCCGTCATCGCGGTCCTGGCCACGGACGACATCGTTCGCTTCGACGGGGAGACGTGGGCGGATTTCCGCTTCGGCACCCAGGGCTTCACGACCCTCGAAGGGCTGTCGTCGGACGAGCTGTGGAGCGCCACCCTCGACGGTACGGGATTCTATTGGAGCCCCCGGGCCCCGTGAGGTCCCGCGTCCCCCTTCCTCCCAGAGGGGGCA
>NZ_RAWI01000490.1 GCF_003612125.1 Corallococcus praedator | reverse complement strand
CACCCGCTCCGCCATCAGCTCCGCGATGCCCCCGGGGCCACACCCCGCGTCCAGGGCCCGGTCCCCGGCCTTGAGGCCGGTGAGGCGCAGCACGCCGCGCGTGTCCTGGGACTGCTCCTGCTCCAGGAGGCGCCGGGACTCGTCCTCGGACTCCATCAGGTACATCACCGCGCCTCCTGGTCCTGTTCCTGGGAGATGGCGGCGCGCGCCTCGGCACGGGCCTCGCGGGCCGCGCGGCGCGTGGGGGCCTGCCGCTCGAAGAGCGAGCGCCAGGCCTCGCACCAGCGGCGCACCATGGAGCGGTGGAAGGTCCACTCGGAGAAGCGGCCCTGGTCCACGAAGCCCGCCTCCAGCAGCACCGGCACGTCCGCCACGTCTATCAGCCCCAGCGCCGAGGGCCGGCCGCGCTCGCGCGCATGCTGGAGGCACCGCGCCGCGAGCGCCGCCACCGCCTGGCGCGTGTCCGGGTGCGCCCGGTCCGGCACCACGAGGTTGAAGCTGTTGGAGACCTCGATGAGGCTCAGGCCGGGGGTCGCCTCCTCCTGGAGCGCCACCGCGAGCGGCCTTGTCTCCCCGTCCACCACGAACATCCGCCGCTGCCGGTGCAGCCCCGCCGCCCGGAAGCGCTCGCCCAGCTCCTGTTCGGCCTCCAGGTCCGCCAGCAGGTCCTCGCTGAGCAGGCGCACCATCTCGCCCTGGGCCCGGAAGTACGTCTCCAGCCACCTGCGGTCCGCGGGGCCCGCCTCGCGCACGGCGGGCAGCGGGCCCTTGCCCGGGCCTTCGGGGGGCAGCGCGTCCAGGTCCGCGCGCAGGTAGTGGAACTGGCGCAGGTGGCACAGCCCCTGGCCCTCCAGCACGCGGGCCAGCCACGTCCCCAGCCGGTGGGGCCAGCGGTTGTCGGTGCGCCACATGTAGCGGATGAACTCCACGTCCTCCATCGCCTCGCCGACCTCCACCGCGAGCGACGTCAGCTCGCTGGAGACCTGCTCGCTGCGACGGAAGCCCGGCAGCACGGCCAGGTGCTGCACCAGCCACGTGCCCGAGTGCATCCGCAGCCCGTTCACGTGTCCCAGCGGCCGCAGCCCGTCGGTGTAGACGAGCGAGCGCCCCAGGTCGCGCGCGCGGCCCAGCCGTTCGTGCAGCTCTTCCAGGGCGGGCAGGACGCGGGGCTCCTCCCCGAAGGGGTGATCCGGATGGAAGGTGTAGCGGGCGTCCTGCATCATCCGCCAGAGGTCGGGGAAGCGGAACACCGTCCCGTCCTTCACCTGGGGCGAACGGGCGGACACGAACGCGTCCACCACCGCGTCCCGCACCGCGGTCGGCATGTCCAGGATGCGCACCCCGCAGCGGTAGGGCCGCAGGCGTTGATCATGCCGGGCCTCGAACGGGACGACGTCCACCGAGCGCACCTCCACCTGACACGCCACCTCCGAGCCATCCGGCAGGAGCAGCGCCGCGTCCAGGTGCGAGCCCGCGGGCAGCACCTCGCACGACGCGTCGATGGGGAAGGCGAACCCCTGGCCGCCCAGGTCCAACACCGCGCGGGTGATGCGCTGGCCGCCGAAGGGAGACGTGAAGCGCACGAGGAAGCGGTGGTCCACCGCGGGCCGGAAGCGCTGCTGGCCGCGCCGGTTCTCCACCGACAGCGAGCGGGGCAGGCCCAGCGACACGCCGTCGTGCGCGACGTGGAGCATGCTGGTGACGCCCGAGTAGTGCTGGCCGCCCATCTCGAAGCACAGGTGGACGACTTCACCCACGCTGGCCGGCAGTCCCGGGGCCACGACGCCGCGCAGGATGCCGCGCTCGTCCACCGGATCCACCGTGGCGGACTCCATCCGGAAGTGCGCCGCCTGGCTGTCCGGCGGATGCAGCCACAGGGGCAGCTCGCGCCGGAGCGCCTTGCGCAGCGCGGCCAGCACCGTCACCGGGTCGCGCAGCGTGCGCGGCGGCGCGGCGCAGGGCACTTCCGGGGCGGGCCGCCAGGAGATGCCCACGCGCAGGAACGATCTGCCTTCCTGGTGGACCGGCGTGGCGTGGCGCACGTAGGCGCGGCCCACGTGAAGGACGGGCCGGCCGTCGCGCACCATGGACAGCGCGTCCAGCACCGTGCCCGGGAGGAAGGCCGCCATCGACACATCCATGGGAATGCGCAGGGCCGCGCCGAAGTTGCCCAGGTCCTGACATTCCGCGACGAAGGGCTGGTCGCGCAGCAGGAAGTCCACCCGCATGCCCGCGTCCAGCGATACGCGCGTGGAGGCTCGCAACTGGAGGATGTCGCGCAGGCGCAGGCCCAGCTCCCCTTCGGAGAGCGCGTCATCCACGGTGCTGAAGACGTGCCCTTCCGCGGCGGTCTCCACCAGCTCCTCCAGCCCCAGTTGATCCGACCGGGAGCAGACGAACACGCAGACGGCCTCCGGCGCGGCGCGGTCCACGTGGCGCAGGAAGCGCCGGGCGTTGTCCGCGGGCGCGATGATCAGCGTGGGCACCGACGCTTCCATCCGCCGGGTGGCCTCCACCTGGGAGCCCACCGCTTCCACCCGGTGTGCCCCCAGGGCCGCCACCAGCGCGCTGCGACGGGCTTCGTTGGGGTGGACGATGAGGACTTCGTGAGTGGGCACGCTCATGGATTTTTCCCGACGCGCAAGGGCCACACCGGCGCCCGCGCAAGGCGCCATTCCTGTTGACGCGGGGCCTTGACCCGGCCCCGTTCCCGCCAGTCGCATGTCTTGAGTGTCCGAGCCTGGTGGATGTCCGCTGCCAGCGAGCCCGCGCTGTGACGTCTTCCCGGTGAGCCGCCAGCAAACCGCTGCGTACTTTACCTGCTCCTATGGATTAGGTGATGTACGCGAGGGTAAGAGACTTTTCGGAATAGGTTAAAGGCGCGAAGTCATCCCAGACCCCCTGCCAGGTAGGAAGCACGCGCGGGGCGGTTTGGAGCGTGCTGGCCGCCGGGGCAAGAGGCGGTTACAGAAGGCCCGGCGAGGAGAACCACGATGGGCGTGACGGTGGACTACGAGGCCGAGATCCGGGCGCTGAAGCGCTCCATGAACGCGGTCATCCTGGCGCACTACTACCAGGAGAGCGAAGTGCAGGACGTGGCCGACTTCGTCGGCGACAGCCTGGCGCTGGCGCAGGCGGCGGAGAAGACGGACGCCGACGTCATCGTCTTCTGCGGCGTGCACTTCATGGCGGAAACCGCGAAAATCCTGAATCCGACCCGACAGGTGCTGCTGCCGGATTTGAAGGCCGGCTGTTCCCTGTCGGACCGGTGTCCTCCCGCGGCCTTCAAGGCGTTCAAGGAGAAGCACCCCGGTGCGTTCGTGGTGTCGTACGTGAACAGCTCCGCCGCGGTGAAGGCGATGAGCGACGTCATCTGCACGTCATCCAACGCGGTCCGCATCGTGAACCAGATTCCCAAGGACCGCCCCATCCTCTTCGCGCCGGACCAGCACCTGGGCCGCCACGTGATGAAGCAGACGGGGCGCGACATGGTGCTGTGGCCGGGCAGCTGCATCGTCCATGAGATCTTCAGCGAGAAGAAGCTCGTGGGGCTGAAGGTCGAGCATCCGGACGCGGAGGTGGTGGCCCATCCGGAGTGCGAGCAGCAGGTGCTGCGTCACGCGGACTTCATCGGCTCCACGAAGGCCATCCTGGACTACGTGGTGAAGAGCCCGAAGTCGAAGTTCATCGTGGTGACGGAGGCCGGCATCCTCCACCAGATGAAGAAGAGCGCGCCGCACAAGACGTACATCCCGGCGCCGCCGGACAACGGGTGCGCGTGCAACGAGTGCCCGTACATGCGGCTCAACACGCTGGAGAAGCTCTACCGGTGCATGAGGGACCGCACGCCGGAGCTGGTGCTGCCCGCGGACCTCCAGGGCGCGGCGCTGGCGCCCCTCAAGCGGATGCTGGAGTGGTCTGCCTGAAGTCTTGAACAGGGACTGTCGCCCGCGTCCCAGGTTTGAAAACTCGCGCCTTGCGGACGGCGGGCCCAAGTGCCATGGAAGAGACGTGGCCTTCCGATTCCTCGCACTTCCCGCCCACCGGCTGGTGGACTTTCCCAACACCCTGCCGGACGACGAGCGCCTGGAGCCGGAGCTGCCTCCGGTCCACGAGGCCGTGGAGCGCGCCCTCGCCGGCGCCGAGTTCCGCGACCTGCGCGCCCGCGACCGCATCCGCGCCCTGCTCCAGGGAGACCGGCCGCCGGCCCTGGGCTCGCCGGGCAAGGGCTTTGGCCCCAGCGCCGTCTTCGCCCAGCCGCCCCAGGACCTGCCGGCGCTCCTGCGTCTGGCGGACGAGCTGGAGCAGCTGGCCAAACGGGAAGCCGGCGAGCGCGCCCTGGTGTGGAAGTGCGGCCAGTGCAACGCCCGCTACGCGGTCCCCGTGGCGCTGGTGCGCCAGGTGTCCATCCGCTGCGAGCGCTGCGGCACCCCGGTGGAGCTGAGCTCGCAGCAGAGCCTGGGCGAGGAAGCCCTCATCGACCCGTTCCAGGGCGCGGTGAACAACAGCCGGCACGAGCTGGCCACGTTCTTCCGCGAGGCGATGGCGCGCGGCTGGCCCGTGCTCGTGTCCGAGGGCGGGGCTCCCGCGCCGCGCACGCGCGCCTCCACCCCGGCCGTCTGAAGGGCCGGGCGGTGACGCCCGCGGCAGCGGACCTCAGATGAAGACGCCGGCGGAGGCGTCGTTGCGCGCCTCCTGCAGCTGCTGCGTCGCGGGACGGCCGCGCAGCGCGTCCATCACCTGACCGGGGGCGTGGCGGCCCGAGCACTTGGAGCACTCGCACTTGCCGCGCTTGCAGGTGCAGTCCGCCTTGCTGCCGCAGGAGCACTTCGCGGTCAGCATCCGATCCAGCTCCTCCAGGGGACGCGGGGCCTCCTCCGGCTTCGCCTCGGGGGACTGGGAAGGCGCGGGCGTCTTCGCCGCTTCCTTCGACGCCGCCTTCGCCTTTGCGTGGGCTTCGCACGCATGGGCGGGCACCGGCACCAGCCACAGGCCGCCCAGCAGCAATCCGGCGGTCATCCACGTCGCGCTGCGTGCCATGTCGCTCTCCTCAGGCGGGGCACGGCGGGCCCCTGGAGTCCGGCCTATACCGCAGGGCATTCCCCCTGCCAAGACATGGGCACGTACCTTTGCCTACCCATCGACAGAGCGCATGGGGCCCACGGTGCGCTCGCCCGGTGTGGGCGCGCGCGCATACAGTCCGCGCCCTCCTGCCCGTGACGAACCGAACCGCCCGCATCGCCTTCGCCGCCGCGCTCGTCCTGGGCGCGCTGCCCCTCTGGGTGTCGCGCGTCCTGCCCATGGTGGACCTGCCGCAGCACCTGTACCTCATCTCCGTGCTGCACCGGCTGGAGGACCCGACGACGCTGTACCCGGCGCTGTTCGCCGCGCGGCATGAGCTGACGCCCTACCTGGGCTACTACTACCTGGTCAGCGCGCTCAATTGGCTGCTGCCGCTGGAGGTCGCCAACCGCGTCTTCCTCACCGCGTACGTGGTGGGGCTGCCGCTGGGCATGGCCTTCCTCCTGCGCAGCCTGGGCAGGCCCTCCTGGCCCGCGCTGCTCACGCTGCCGCTGGCGTACGGGGACAGCTTCGGCTGGGGCTTCATCAACTACCTGGCGGCGCTGCCGCTGACGCTGCTGTGCTGTGGCCTGTTCGTGCGGGCGCTGACGGACGTGCCCCACCGCATCCGCCAGGCCGTGGGGCTGGCCGCGTGTCTCGTGGCGGTGCTGCTCTTCCACGTGCAGGCGTTCGGGTTCCTGGCGTTCGGGCTGCCGTGGCTGCTCTTCACCACGCCCGTGCCGGAGGACGCATCAGCGCGCGGCTTCCTGGCCCGGCTGCGGCCGCGCGTGGCGGCGCTCGCGGGCGTGGTGCCCGGCGTGACGCTGTTCCTCGCGTGGGTGGTGCTGCGCTTCGGCAACCCGCCGGACATCCAGCCCGGGGCGCCGTGGAAGGCGTGGGGGCCCACGTTCTCGCCGCAGAACCTGGCGTGGAAGGGCTTCGAGCAGAACCGCGCTGAGTTCTTCCAGGTGCTCGCCAACACGTTCCATGACGGTTCGGACCGGTGGGCGCTGTACGCCGTCGGCCTCGTCGCGGCGGTGGGCTGGGGGCTGGGGCTGCTGCGGCCGGGGACCCTTCGCGAGGGGCCGGTGG
>NZ_RAWI01000048.1 GCF_003612125.1 Corallococcus praedator | reverse complement strand
AGATGTATATAAGAGACAGGCTCATTGCCGCGTCGCGCCACCGGGCCTGGAACAGAGGGCGGAGAACACCGCCCCTCTCAGGGTCCTTGAGTCGGGAGCCCACGTTCGGAGTATAGGGGCGTCCCCTTTCCCTTTTTCGAGGTCCTCCGCGCGTGTCACGGCCCCGGCTGATCAAAGAAAACTCCGCGCCGCTTTCGCTCGCCCGAGAGCAGCTCATCCGCATCCACGACCTGATGGTGAAGGCGCGCGTCCTCGAGGAGCGCCTCATCCAGATGTACAAGCAGGGCCACGGCTACTTCTGGATTGGAGGCCCCGGTGAGGAGGCCTTCAACGTGCCCCTGGGCCTGCTCATGAAGGTGGGCGAGGGCCTGGACTACGACTACCTGCACGCGCACTACCGCCAGTCCGCGACGCTGCTGGCCATGGGCGAGGAGCCCATCGGGGCGCTGCGGCAGATGAAGAACACGGCCACGGACCCCTACTCCGGCGGCCGCAACTTCGCGGGTCACTTCACCCGGCGCTCGAAGAACATCGCGCCCATCACCTCTCCCATCGAGGTGCAGTACTCCATCGCGCCGGGCACGGCGATGGCCCAGAAGCGCCACGGCGGCGACGCCATCACCATCGTCACCGGCGGCGACGCGGGCACGGCCGAGGGGGACTTCCCCACCTGCCTCGTGTGGAGCAGCCGCCCCGCCAACCCCCTGCCCATCCTGATCATCGTCACCAACAACAAGTGGGGCATCTCCACCACCGCCGATGGCCAGCACGGCGAGACGAACATCAGCGACCGCGCGCGCGCCTTCAACATCCCGGCGAAGACCATCAACGGAAATGATCCGGTGGAGTCCTACCAGGAGCTCCAGGCGGCGATGGAGTACGTGCGCAAGGAGCGCAAGCCGTACTTCATCGAAGCGCGGGTGTCGCGCCTGTACGGACATTCGTCCGCGTCCGGCGCGAACTTCGTGAACGAGGAGCAGGACTGTCTGCGCCTGTTCGAGGCGCGCCTGGAGCAGGAAGGCGTGCTCAGCCGGGAGCAGATGGAAGAGGTGCGCAACCGCTACAGCGAGGAGCTGGCCGCGGCGGCGCGCACCGTGCGGGACGAGCCGCAACCTTCCGGCGACACCATCTGGGACCACATCTACGCGGAGAAGAAATAACCATGGCGAACATGGCACAGGCCATCCGCATGGCCCTTCACTACGCCGAGGAGAACCTGGGCGTCACCGACATCTTCGGCGAGGACGTGGGCGCCCCGCTGGGCGGCGTCTTCACCTGCACGCAGGGCCTGAAGACGGCGTGGAACAGCCCCCTGGACGAGCGCGGCATCATCGGCGCGGCCATGGGGCTCGCGATGGCGGGCAACCGCCCGGTCGCGGAGATCCAGTTCTGCGACTACATCTACAACACCATCGACCTGCTGAAGATCGCGGGCAACACGCACTGGGCGACGAACGGTGACTGGAACCTGCCCATGGTGGTGCGCACGCCGGTGGGCAGCGGCATCCGCGGGTCGATGTACCACTCGCATTCCTTCGACGCGACGATGACCCACATCCCCGGTTGGAAGGTGGTGATGCCCTCCACCCCGCTGGACGCGTACGGCCTGCTCATCTCCGCGTGCCAGGACCCGAACCCCGTCATGTTCCTGGAGCCCAAGGCGCTGTTGCGCGTGAAGGGCGACGAGCGCATCCCGGGCGAGCCCGAGGACGACCGCGCGCTGTCGAAGCTCATCGACGCGCCGCTGGGGGACCGCTCGCAGTGGAAGCCCCAGTGGCCGACGCTGGAGGCGTTCGCGGTGCCCATTGGCAAGGGCAAGGTGGTCCGCGAGGGCACCCAGGCCACCGTGGTCAGCTATGGCCGCACCCTGCCCCTGTGCGCGAAGGCCGCGGACCAGCTCAAGGAGGAGGGTCTCAGCGTGGAGGTCATCGACCTGCGCTCGCTGTGGCCCTACGACTGGGAGCTCATCAAGGCCTCCATCCAGAAGACGGGCCGCGTCCTGTACGTGAACGAGGACACCGAGGTGACGAACTTCGGCGAGCACCTGGTCCGGCGCACGGTGGAGGAGCTGTTCTACTCGCTGCTCGCGCCGCCCCGGCTGGTGGCCGGCAAGTTCATCCCGGGCATCGGCCTGGCGGACGCGCTGGAGATGGCGTCGGTGCCGCAGCAGGCGGACATCACCTCCGCCATCCGCTCACTGGCCGGCGAGCAGCCCTGACGACGCCTGCCCACACCGGGCGGCCGCGCATTCGTACGTGAAGTCTTCCTGGGCCGTCGTTCCTCTTTGGAGGTCCGACGGCCCTGTCGTTAGTATCGAGAATGCCTTGTCCCAGCCCATCGTCCGCACCATGACCCCTGCTCCCGACGCCAACGCTTTCCGCATCCGCCGCGCGCGTCGAGGTGATGCCGAGGTCATGGCACTGCTCCTTCGCGAGCTGGGCTACCCCCAGGGCACCGACCAGCAGACCGTGCACTGGGTCATCAGCCATCCGGAGATTGAGATCTTCGTGGCCGGCGACCCGCAGGACCGCGCGGTGGGCATGGTGTCCTTCTCCCACCGTCCGCAGTTGCGGCTGCGCGGTCGCGTGGCCACCGTGGACGAGCTCGTCGTGTCCGAGGGCTGGCGGCGCCGGGGCGTGGGCCGCGCGCTGCTCGCGCAGGTGGCGCAGCGGGGCAAGGTGCTGAGCGTCAAGCAGCTCCAGCTCATCGCCCCGCTCAACGTCACCGACGAGACGCGCGCGTTCTACAAGGCGTGCGGCTACGTGGAGGGGGACTCCGGCGTGTTCCGTCACGCCGAGAGCGAGACGCAGCGGTAGCACTGCTTGTGCCGTCCCCCGCTCGCGGGTGGGCGCCCGATTCGCGGGCGCCCTTCCCTGCTGGAGCGGACCTGGGAACGGCCAGGCCCCGACTAGCGCTTGAAGCTCGCGATGACGCGGCGCAGGCGCTCGTGGTCCTCTTCGCTCACGTCGATGAAGCGCACGCCGATGGCCTCCGCCTCGTCGCGCACCCAGGCGATGACGCCGGTGAGGTGGAACTCCTCGCCGTCCACCACCATGGCCAGCCGCACCTGAGAGCCGACGTCGTAGGACTTGCGCGTGCGCAGGCACAGTCCGCCCGCGGACAGGTTGAGCGAGTACGCCCGCAGTGCGCGCGCCGCGTCTTCCGCCTGCTCGAAGCGCACCTCGAACCGCGCCGTCACACGCTCGTCGCTGCGACGGTTCAAATACGGGTCTGGCTCCACCGGCCCATCCAACTTCGTGTTCATGCGCACCTTGACCCCCCTCGGTTCTGAATCTGGAAGTGTCGGCTGGTTTCCAGGCCCGGTTCAAGGGGGCCCGTGAGGTGGAACGGCTCGTGTAAGTCCCAGACTACTTCCACGCCAGGAGTTTCCGGATGGCTTCACGTCTCGTGTTGTTGGGTGGTGCCCTGTTGATGGGGCTGTGGGCGGCGGGCTGCGACGACGGAGAGACGATCCGTCCGCCTGATGCGGGGACTACCGTGGATTCCGGGACCGGCGCCAGCGATTCCGGGACTGTCGACGCCGGTGACGGTGGCGGCGGTGGTGGGCGTTCGGACTTCACCTGCAACGTGGTGAAGCAGGACGGCTGTGCGGCGGGACAGAACTGTCTCTACACGGACCTGACGGATGGGGGCACGGGCAGCCGGTGCTTCCCCGGCGCGTGTGATCCGGTGCGCCAGCAGGACTGCCCGGCCGGACAGCGGTGCACCTACGTGGCGCGGGACGGTGGGGACACGCAGCGCCAGTGCGTGGCCGCGGGCACCGGCACCGAGGGCGCGCCGTGCACCCTGGCGTCCGACGCCCCCGCGGGACAGCGCTACGACACGTGCGGCGCGGGCCTGTACTGCAAGGACGACGCGCTGAATGACGGCGGCACCGGCTTCTTCTGCCGCGAGCTGTGCCACGCGACGTCCGACTGCGCCTCCGGGGACTGCAACACCGTGCTGCGCCTGGCCGGCACGGACGAGCTGCCGCTGGTGTGCGGCCCGCCGTCCGCGCGGTGTGATGCGTTCGCGCAGGACTGCGAGGGGCCCCTGGGTTGCTACCCGGCCACCAACGGTCCGGTGTGCGCGGGCCGCGGCACGCTGGCTCCGGGCGCCGCGTGCGAGTTCAGCAACCAGTGTTCACCGGGAAGCACTTGCGCGGTGTCCGACGGCGTCGGCACGTGTCGGACGCTGTGCCGCGTTCCGTCAGGCTCGCCCGCCTGCTCCAGCGGCACCTGCCGGGCCCTCACCAACAACGGCGACGTCGGGGCCTGCGTCCCCTGAGGACGGTTTTTCCCAGGGGGGGCAGGTTCGCCACCCTCCTGAGGAGGGCTTCGGACCGGGTGCCCCGGCCACCCACCCTTGCGGCGGAAGTCGTCCGGCTCCGTTTCCCAGCGCTCGGCACGCATGACTCCCGGGTGATTGGCGCGCCCCTTGAAACATGAGGTCGCCAGGAACGTGGGTCGTGCACATTGTCTTGCGCCGGG
The DNA here is from genome assembly GCF_003612125.1 of Corallococcus praedator. Lineage (GTDB taxonomy): Bacteria > Myxococcota > Myxococcia > Myxococcales > Myxococcaceae > Corallococcus > Corallococcus praedator. The sequence continues at coordinate 32,237 of NZ_RAWI01000048.1, read as the reverse complement.
AGGCTGATGGCATGGGTTCAAGGATGGCGCTGCGCTGGAGCTGGGTGGGTGCCCTGGGCCTGCTGATGGGCTGTGGCGGCGTGGAGGAACGCGGTGCGGATCCGACCTTCGGTGCCGGCAGCACGGACGCGGAGGTCACCGCGCCCGCGTCCTCCGTGGAGGCGGCGCCCACGCTGACGCTGCACGATGACCGCAAGGTGCAGGGAACTCCGCCCGTGGCGCCCCCACCCATCGCGTTCCAGCCGGGCTTCCACCAGGCGCTGCGCGAGCCCGCGTTCGCGGGAAGCCTCACCACGTACCGCATGCGCGTTCCCGTGGGACGCGCGGGCAGTCGCGTGCGCATCACCTTCCGTTCGGGTGACGGAACGTTCACGTTGAAGCGGGCCACGGTGGCGCAGGCGGGCGCCAACGGCGCGCTGGCCTCCACGCCGGTGTCCCTGACCTTCAACGGTCAGCCGGGCTTCACCGCCAACGCCCGCACCCTGGTGACGTCGGATCCCGTGGCGTTCCCGGTGGGATTCCGGGACGAGGTGGCGATCTCCTTCGAAGCCACGGGCGCCCTGGCGGTCAGCCTCATCGAGTCGTTCCCGGGCAGCTTCATGCGCGCCGGTTCCTACGCGACGACGCAGGCCGCGCTGGGCGGACAGGCGTGGGAGTTCGCGACGGCCGTGGCGACGGTGGACGTGGAGGGCCCGCCGGGCCGGGCCTTCGTGGCCATCGGCGACAGCATCACCGAGGGCTACTACGACACGAAGAACGACACGCGCAACGCGTGGCCGGCCCTGGTGGAGAAGGAGCTCGGGGTGCCGGTGGTGAACTCGGGCGCGTCCGGCCAGGGCTTCTGGGACGCGAACCTCCAGCTGCCGCAAGAGGTGCTCGCGATGCAGGGCTTCACCGACTGCATCGTGCTGCTGGGCACCAACGACCTGGCCTCCGAAGGCATCACGGTGGCGAAGCTGGAGCAGCGGATGAACCAGCTGTTTGATCAGCTCCAACCCCGGTGCCGGCTGTGGGTGAGCACGCTCCTGCCCAAGGAGAAGACGAACTACGGCAGCTACGAAGTGGTGAAGGCGCAGCGCAAGGAATTCAACGCGTGGATCCGCACCCAGACGCGCGCGGAGGTCATCGACCTGGAGGCCGTGACGCGGCAGCCGGGCAACGTGGACCTGTTCCTGGACGGCCTGGAGGTGGACCAGATCCATCCGTCCAAGGAAGGCCACCGGGTGATGGCCGCCGAGGTGGTGCGCGTGCTCAAGGAGAAGGGCGGCCTGTAGGCCAGGGGCGACGGGCTCCGCCTGGAATCGACCGGGCGGATTTGAATAGGTTCGGGCGCCAGGCGTCCGAGCGTCACCGCCGTCTCGCGTCCCTCCCGGAGCCCTCCCCATGCGCGCCCTGTCCGCCAGCCTCGTCGTCGCCTGCCTCGCCCTGCCCTCGCTCGTCCACGCGTCCTCGCTGCGCTGCGACAACAAGCTCGTGTCCGAGGGCGCGTCCACGGACGACGCGCTGATCAAGTGCGGCGAGCCCATGTCCCGGCGGACGCGCACCGAGTACGCCAGCACCCGCTACAAGCAGAAGACGCCCCACGAAGAGGTCTCCACGGAGGTGGGCTCGTCGTCCACCATCGAGGAGTGGACCTACAACTTCGGCCCCCACCGGCTCATGCAGGTCGCCATCTTCCGCGACGGCCGGCTGGTGGACGTGCGCAGCGGCAACTACGGCAGCGAACTCCCCGAGAAGAAGACCCCCTAGAGCGAGCCCAGGTGCTGCTCCAGGGACTGGCGCATGAACGCCGGCCGCTGCCGCGCCGTTTCGCGGATCTCCTCCACGTTCACGCGCCACGCCTCCACGGAGGCCGGCTGGAGCCAGCGGCCCACGTGCGCGGGCAGCTCCGGCGCCAGCTGCTCCGCCACCGCGTCCACGTACGCCGCCACCCGCTCCGGGGCGAAGGTGTGCTCCAGGTGCCAGAGGAAGCGCTCGACGAACCGGGCCTTGAACTGCGGGGCCTGGAGCAGGCTTCGCAGGAGGAGCGTCGAAGCCTCCAGTGAAGGGTCCTCCAGCACGCGCCCCAGGCTGTCGAAGGCGGGCTCCGGCCGGAGGGCGAAATCCAGGTCGTACACGAGCCAGCGCCAGCGACCGTCCTGCCCGTGGGGCGCGTCCGGCACGACCGTCTTCGTGCGCAGCCGCCAGAACTTCACGTTGTTCTGCGGCCAGTCCTGGTTGCCCAGGTAGAGCTGCGCCACCTGGTAGTCGATGAAGTCCTCCACGTCGATCCGCGCTTCCACGTGGGCGTAGTGCTCCGGCACCGCCAGGTCGTGCGTTCGCACGTAGTCGATGAGCTCCTGGTAGGGCGCGGCGTCCCCCTCCTCCCCCACGTCCAGTTCACCCTCGCGCTCCAGGATGACGACCTTCTTGCGGTCCACGCCGTAGTGGGACGCGAGGTAGTACTCGTCGTAGCGCTCACGCAGTTCGTGCAGGCCCCAGTACTCACCGTCGAGGAACACGAGCGTGGGACGGCAGGCCTGGAGCGCCAGCCGCGTCTGGGCGAGCAGGTTCTGCAGCGCGCAGTCGCGCAGCCGCGACTGTCCTTGATCCTGCCCGGACGCGCGCACCAGCAGCCGCGTGAAGTCCGTCACCGGCGAGCCGGGAAACACCGGGCCCGAGAACGTCTTCGGGCCGTAGTCCTCCTTGGCATACAGCCGCAGGCTCTTCTGCGGCAGCACGGCGCTGCCGGAGCCATGGATGCGCACGCCCGCATCCTGCGCGAGCACGCGCGCGCCCGAGGTCTCGAACCACTCCACGTGGACGGGACGCTCCCATTCCTTGCCGTCCTGCGCGTAGTTGCCCGCGCCCGGGTCGTCGGGGCTCGCCTCGGACAGGCGCCCGGGGACGTAGATGCCCCGGTCCCTGTCGAAGAAGTTCGCCGCGTCGGTGACGAGCGACAGCACCGGCAGCGTGTACGGCGCCCGGCCAATGAGGAACGTGCGCGTGCGCACCGGGCCCACCGGCTCCGCGCCCCGGTACTGCTGGAAGCGCACCACGGAGGCCTGGGGCACCTCTTCCGCGGGCGCGACCCACCGCAGGCCCTCGGGCACGGCGGTGGAGCTCGTGGGGATGAAGGCCCACTTCACGGGCGGAGCGGAGCGGGCCAGCAACGCGATGGGCCCGGTGTAGAGCGGGGACGCGGGCGTGGGCGTGGAGCCGTCCCGCGTGAAGTACGTCCGCAGGCCGCGCGCCGTGGGCAGCGACAGCAGCGTCTCCGGTTGGTACAGCCCCGGCCGCGCGTCGAACGCGAGGTGCTGGAAGTCGATGCGGGCACTCGCCGTGCCGCCCAGCGGATCTCTTGCCACGACCTCCAACGCCAACGCGCGCCGGCCCGGCCACCAGGGCAGGCTCCAGCGGCCGGCCTCCACATCCGCGAAGCCCAGGAAGCGCCCGTCCTCGTAGACCTCCACCCGGGGCACGCCCGCGTCGCTCCACACCGTGCCGAACAGGCGCTGCGCGTCCGGCTCCTGCCCGTCCAGCGTGACGAACGGCCGCGCGGGCGCGGGCAGCTCCGCCTCCTCCAGCCGGCGCTCCGGCGGGGGCTCACAGGCGGACCCGGAGAGGACGAGGAAACCAACGAGGACGGAGGCGAGCTGACGAAGACCCATGGAGTCCCCGTCCTCTATCAGATAATCGTTTGACCTCACACCGACCTATGACACAGCGCGGTGGAGGCTGCCCACTAGGCGGGGATGGCGGTGCCTTCGAGCAGGCCGTGTTTCTGGAGGAGCGCGGCCAGCGCCGGGGGGGCGAGCATCCAGTCCTCGCGGGTGGGCACCCAGCGCACCGGGGCCTGGGCGGCGGCGAGCCGGGCGTTCACCTCCGCGATCATCGGGGCGAAGGTGGGCTGGGGGATGTCCCAGCTTCCCACCCCGGCGATGATTTCCACGGCGCCGGGCTCCACGCGCACCGCGGGCTGTCCCTGCACCGGCTGCACGGAGAAGCCCGGCAGGTACGGCTGCATGGCGGCGGACAGCCGCTCCAGCAGGGACGGGTCCTCGAAGGGGTGGGCACCGTCGAGGTCGAAGAACGTGGGCAGCTGCGCCTGGAGTTCGTCGCGCAGCGGGTCCTCCCGGCTCTCGCGCCACGCGTGCTCGGCCAGGACGCGGGCCTCGAAGGGGACGCGGATCTCCCAGCGCTCCAGCAGCGCGAGCAGCTCCGCCACGCGCTCCACCTCCTCCCAGGGCGGCTCCACGCGCGTCACCCAGGCCACCTCCGACACCGTCTGCCCCCGGCGGATGCCCGACACCCGGTCGCCCTGGCGCAACTGGAAGGGCGGCGCGTGGGTGAACTCCGGATCCGGATAGAGGGCGGTGTGGAGCATCCCCGGCCCCGCGTCCGGACGCAGGCGTGCGAAGCCGTGCTTCGGGTTGATCTCCTCCACGGTGAACGTCTCCTGGGCCATCCCGCGCGCTCCTGACTGACTTGGGTGAGGCACTTCTCTAACCGGTGTTCCGCATCCCCGCCGCGATGCCGTTGAGGGCCAGGAGCAGCGGCCGGTCGCAGGCCGTGTCCCCGTCGCGCTTGCGCTTGAGCAGCTCCACCTGGAGGAAGGACATGGGGTCCACGTAGGGGTTTCTCAGCGCGATGCTGCGCTGAAGCTGTGGATTGTTGTCCAACAGCTTCCCCTCCCCCGTCAGCGTCTTCACCGCGCGGCGCGTGCGCGTGTGCTCCTGCTGGATGCGCAGCCACAGGGGCCGCGTGGAGGCGGGGGCCAGCTTCGCGTACCGCGCCGCGATGGCCATGTCCGTCTTCGCCAGCACCATGGTCACGTTGTCGATGACCGCGTGGAAGAAGGGCCACTCCTTGTACATGCGCTGGAGCAGCCCAGCGCCCTCGGGCGTGGCCGCGTAGGCCTCCAGCGCCGTGCCCACGCCGTACCAGGCCGGGAGGATGGCGCGCGTCTGCGTCCAGGCGAAGCTCCACGGAATCGCGCGCAGCGTTTCCAGACCGCCCGCCTTGCGCTTGCTGGGGCGCGAGCCGATGGGCAGCGCGGAGATCTCCTCCACGGGCGTGCCCGTCATGAAGAACTCCACGAAGCGCGGGTCGTCCCACACGAGCGCCCGGTACGCCTTGCGGCCCTCTTCCGCCAGGAGGTCGAACGCGGCGCGGAAGGCCGTCTCATCCTCGGGGGACGGGCGCGGCTGCGCGTCCAGCGTGTGCAGCAGCACCCCGCCCACCACCAGCTCCAGCGTGCGCTGCGCCAGCTCCGGACGGGCGTACTTGTGGTCCATCGCCTCGCCCTGTTCGGTGGCCTTGTAGGCCCCGGCCACCGTGCCCGGCGGCAGCGCGAGGATGGCCGTCTGGGCGGGGCCGCCGCCGCGCGCCACCGTCTCCCCGCGTCCGTGGAACAGGCGCAGGGGCACGTCGTGCTCGTCCGCCACGTGGGTGAGCGCCACCTGCGCGCGGTACAGCGCGGCGCTCGCGGCCAAGAGGCCCACCTCCTTGCCGGAGTCGCTGTAGCCCACCATCACCTCCTGCACGCCCCGGCCCTTCAGGTGCTGGCGGTACTCCGCGTCCGCGAACAGCGTGCGCAGCACCTGGGGCCCTGCGTCCAGCGCGCCCAACTGCTCGAACAGCGGCGCCACGTCCACGGTGGCGCACTGGCGCTCCTTGTCCCAGAGGCCCGCGTGCTTCAGGCACTTGAACGCCGCCAGCACGTCCTCCGCGGTGGACGCCATGGAGAGGATGAGCGTGCGACAGACGGACTCGCCGCCCTCGTCCTGGGCCTCGCGCAGCTTCGCCAGCACCGCCAGCAGCCGCGTGCCCCCTTCGGTGGGAGCAGGCCCGCCGCTGAACGAGGCCGCCGCGCTCACCGCGTCCTCCGCGGGCGCGCGCACTTCCAATTCGCCCAGGCCCAGGCCCAGCGCGCGCACGCGCTCGGACATGCGGCGCACCTCGCGCAGGCCCGCGTATTCGGCGCGCGCCGCGAAGAGCGAACGCTCCAGCACCGCCAGGTCGTCCCCCAGCGCCTCCGGAGAGCGATACGCCTCCGGCGGCAGCTTCGAGGGCCGGCCCTCGCGCCGGGCCAGCACGTGCTCGAGCGCCAGCGACAGGCGCTCCTCCATGAAGCGCAGCTTGCGGCGCCACGGCTCACCCGACGTGCGCGGGCCCTGCGACTTCGCCACGTCCGGCAGCGCCTCCGCGTCCTCCTCCAGCGACCGCTCCAGCTCCTGCGTGGGCCGCGCGTGCCGCTCCGACTGCGACAGCATGCCGCCCAGCAACTCCACGTCGCGCAGGAACAGCCGCAGGCCCCGGGCGCGGTGCGCGCGCAGCGTGTCCTCGAACACCTCCGGCGTCACCAGCGGGTTGCCGTCCATGTCGCCGCCCACCCACGAATGGATGCGCACGGGCGTGTCCAACACGCCCAGCGGTTCGCCGTAGGCGCGCTCGAAGGCCCAGTCCAGCGCCTCCGGCAGCCGGGCCACCGGCTCCGACAGCATCTCCTCCACGTACCAGTGGACGTTCTTCACCTCGTCACCCACCGTGGGGCGCTCGCGGCGCAGCTCGTCCGTCTGCCAGAGCGCGGTGATCTCCTCGCGCATGGACGCCAGGTTGGCGGCGGACTCGCGCGGGGTGAGCGCCACGCGGTCGCGCTCCTCCAACAGCTGCGCCAGCCGGTAGAGCTTCTCCAGCAGCGTCCTGCGCACCGCCTGCGTCGGGTGCGCGGTGAACGTCAGCGTCACCTTCAGCGTGCCCAGCGTCTCACGCACCTTCTCCGCGCTCACGCCCGCGGCCTTCAGCGTGAGCAGCGATGCCTCCAGCGACCCCTTCTGCGGCCGCGTGGACGTGGGGCTCGCGTGGGCACGCGCGCGGCGCAGGCGGTGGTGCTGCTCCGCCAGATTCACCAGCTGGAAGTACATGGAGAAGGCGCGCAGCACAGGCTCCACCTGCTCCGACGGCAGCCGCCGCAGGACGGCCGCCAGCTCCGCCGCCGCCGCCCGCCGCCCCGCCACCGGTCCACGCCGACGCTGGATGGCCAGATGGCGCACCTCTTCTTCCTTCTCGAAGAGCGCCTGCCCCTCCTGTTCAACGAGGACTTCTCCCAACAGCCGGCCCAAGAGCCGGACATCCCGCCGGAGCGGGGGATCCACGGGACGAGTACGCGCCATAGCGACCGGCAACGTAGTCCCCCGACGCAGGGCGCCAACTACCCAATCTTCGGTTTTCGCCCACCCGCCAACGAAGACCTTCTCCGTCCTTGTGGGAATTTTTTAACGTCCCCGTCTTCCATTGCTCCCCGCGCCTCCACTAAAACCTCGGTCATCCCGGACCCCACCGGGATCCCTTCGAAGGAGTGGCAATGCGGAAACCCCCGTCATGGCTTGCCTGGAGCCTGCTCGCGATCGCCCCGTCGGCGTACGCCGAGCGTGCCTGGTACGAGAAGCCGCAACCCGACATCGCGCCGCCGTCCGCGGGCCTGCGCAGGCAGGCCACCGAGGACATCTCGGACGATCTGCCACACCGTCTGGGCGAGCAGCAGAAGGAGCTGAAGGCCCAGGCCCTCCAGGAGCGCATCGAAGGCCGTGGTCAGGCCGGCAAGGTGCACAAGCTGGGCAACGGCAAGTTCGTGGAGCTGGAGCTGGAGCGCACGGACCGCATCTTCGTCATCCTGGTGGAGTACGGAACGCAGATCCACCCGGTGTTCGGCAACCCCGCCACGAACCCCGGCGGCAACGTGCCGGGCCCGGTGCACAACCTGATTGAAGAGCCGGACCGGACGGTGGACAACACCACCATCTGGCAGCCGGACTACGACCGCGCGCACTTCGAGAAGCTCTACTTCGACACGACGCCGGGCGCGGACTCGGTGGCGAACTTCTACAAGGCCGCCTCGTCGGGCCGCTACACGGTCAACGGCGCGGTGTCCGAGTGGGTGCGCGTGCCGTACAACGCCGCGCGCTACGGCAACAACCTGTGCGGCTCCTCCAGCTGCTCCAACTCCGTGTGGCCGCTCATCAGCGACGCCATCAAGGTGTGGACGCAGGGCCAGGTGGCCGCTGGCAAGACGCCCGCGGAGATCAAGGCGTACCTGGACACGTTCGACACGTGGGATCGGTATGACTACGACGGCGACGGCAACTTCGACGAGCCGGACGGCTACATCGACCACTTCCAGATCGTCCACGCGGGCGTGGGCGAGGAGACGGGCGGCGGCGCGCAGGGCCCCAACGCGGTGTGGAGCCACCGTTGGTTCGCCTACAGCACGGGCCTGAGCGCGGACGGCACGGGCCCCGCGTACAACCCGAACGGCGGCACCCGCTTCGCCACGAACGTGGACAAGTGGGTGGGCGACTACACCATCCAGCCGGAGAACGGCGGCCTGGGCGTGTTCGCGCACGAGTTCGGCCACGACCTGGGTCTGCCGGACCACTACGACACGACGAACGCGGCGGACAACGGGACGGGCTTCTGGACCATCATGTCCTCGGGCTCGTACCTGAACGACGGCACCACGGACATCGGCAGCCGGCCGGGTGACTTCTTCGCCTGGGACAAGCTGCAGCTGGGCTGGCTGGACCACGCCACCACGACGCACGGCCTGTACTCGTACCACAAGCTGGGCCCGTCCGGCGTGACGTCCCAGAACGCGAAGCAGGCGCTGGTGGTGAACCTGCCCGCGAAGCCCCGTCCGCAGGTCACGGTGGCGCCCATCGAAGGGCAGTTCTCGTGGCAGGGCGGCGCGGGCAACAACCTGGACCGCGTGCTCGTCAAGACGGTGAAGCTGCCGAACAAGACGCCCATCACGTTCACGTTCTCCACGTGGTTCGACATCGAGGAGGACTGGGACTACGCCTACGTCGCGCTCGCGGTGGAGGACGGTCCGTTCGTCAACCTGCCCAGCGCCGTGAGCCGCACGTCGGATCCGTGGGGCAACAACCTGGGCAACGGCATCACCGGCCTGTCCGACGGCTGGGTGCCGCTGTCGTTCGACCTGTCCGCGCACGCGGGCAAGAAGGTCACGCTGAAGATCCGCTACAAGACGGACGGCGCGGAGTTCGGCCGGGGCTTCCTGGTGGACGGCTTCCAGCTGTGGGCGAAGAACAAGTACGTCTTCGGCGACGACGCGGAGAACGGCGACAAGTACTGGGATCAGGCCACGTTCTTCCTGAACGACGGCGCCAACACCTACTACGACAACTACTACCTGGCCGAGTGGCGTCAGTTCCGTGGCTACGACACGGGCCTGGAGACCGGTCCGTACAACTTCGGCTTCAGCGCGGAAGGCCTCATCGACTACGCCGAGCGCTACGCCTACAACCCCGGTCTGCTGATCACGTACTGGGACACGTCCGTGCCGGACAACCGCGTGTCCGTGCACCCGGGCGAGGGCCGCATCCTGCCCATCGACTCGCGCCCGCAGCCCCTGCAGCGCAGCGACGGCCGCTACTGGTCCGGCCGCGTGCAGACGCACGATGCCACCTTCGGCCTGCAGCCCAGCTTCCCGCTGTCGCTCAAGCCCAGTGGCTTCCCGCGCAGCGACTACGTCTCGCAGCCTGCCGTGCCGGTGTTCAACGACCTGAACACCTTCTGGTACGCCACGCAGCCGTACGCCGGCGTGAAGGTCCCCCCCACGGGCACCATCATCGAGGTCCTCAGCGAGAACAAGGCCGGGACCGTGATGCAGGTGCAGGTGCGTCCGGTCGACTGAAGCAACCGTTGAACGTCTGAACCTGGAGGCCGGTCCCGCATCCACGCGGGGCCGGCCTTCGTCGCATGGAGGGGACGCGGTTGCAGGAATCCCGACACCCGGTTCCAGCTCCGGCTCCGAGGGCATTCCAGGGGCGCTAGCGTGCGCGCCATGGCCGAGTGCCCCGTAGCAGGCCCTTCCTCCCCTTCCCCTCCTCCCGAGCCGCCCTCCGAGGTCGCGCGCACCGTGGCGCTGGAGCCCACGGATCCGCTCTCCGTGCTCAACCAGGCGTTCCGGGACGCGTACGCCGCGCGCCGCGAAGCGGTGCTGTCGCGCATGGGCCCGGTCATCGCGCAGATCGACGACCTGCTCATCCTGCGCAAGGGCGGCCAGCGCTTCGAGGCCCCCGCGCGCACGCGCCGCTACCACGTCTACAAGGTCGTCACCCACGTCCCGCTCGCGCTCCACGTGCTCCTGGCCCCGCTGAAGCAGGCGCTCGACGAGGACACCCGCGTCCGGCTCGCCACCCTGCGCGGGCTCATCACCCAGGTGCGTGGCAGCTTCGATTCGCGGGGACTTCCGGCCGAGCACCTGGCCCGGCAGCACCGCGTGCTGGACGCGTCGCTCGCGCTCGTGGAGGCCGTGCTGGCCGCGAACCGCGTGGCGCAGGAGGACCTCTCCGCGTTCATCCACGCCCAGGTGCCGGACCTGATGAAGAACGCGGAGGCCGCGGCGAGGGATCAACTTGAAACGATGCACGCCGCGGTCGAGGGGTGGAAACGGCAGATGACGCCCGACGAGCGCGACCAGCTCCGGGCGGTGGTCGCCGCCTCGCACATGTCGCGGCCCGGCAACGTGGCGACGCAGTACTTCGCCGTCACCCTGGGCGAGAACTGGGAGGGCCGCTTCCACGAGGAAGAGCCCCATCCCGGCAAGCGCGTCCTCTCCTCCGAGGCGACGTTCGACGAGGCCGCGGCGTTCTCGCTGCTCGCGACGCACGTGCTGGATGCGCGCACGTCCACCGGCATCTTCGGCGAGGAGACGCGCATGGCCCGGGATCTGCTCGCGGACGCGGCCGAGCACATCCTCGCGGAGATGTTCCAGAAGGCCCCCGCGCCCTAGCCGGCGCGCTCAGGCCTGCTGGAGCGGCAGCTCCACCTCGAACGTAGCGCCCTCGCCCAGGCTGCTCTCCAGCGACACGCGGCCACCCTCGGCTTCCACGATGGTGCGGGTGAGGTAGAGGCCCAGGCCCAGGCCGCCGTAGTGGCGTTCGGACACCGCGCGGCCGTAGCGCTCGAAGAGGCGGGGACGCTGCTCCGGCGCGATGCCGATGCCCCCATCACGCACCTGGATCCGCGCCACCGCCCCGTCCACCGTGAGCCGCAGGGACACCGGCGTCCCGGCCCCGTACTTGAGCGCGTTGTCCAGGAGGTGATCCAACACCTGGGCCAGCCGCGAGCGGTCGAAACAGCCCTGCACCGACTCCGGGGCCTCCACCGTGAAGTGACAGTGCTCCAGCTCGAAGCGCGGCGCGAACCGCGCGGACACCTCGCCGTCAGGGCCCAGCACCGGCGTCCCCTTCGCGAGCATCCACACGTAGGCGCCATCCGCGCGGCGCAAGCGGTAGCGCGTCGCGAAAGGCTGCTTCGCGGCCACGGCCCGCTCCCAGTCCGCCAGCGCCCCCTCGCGGTCGTCCGGATGCAGGGCCGCAAGCCAGCCCTGCTTCGCGAACGCCTCCGGAGACTGTCCGGTGAAGGCCTCCCAGGACGGCGACACCGGCTTCATGCCCGCGCGGACATCGTAGGACCCGGCAAGCTGCGCCGCCGTCCCGAGCATCAATCGCAGCCGTGCGGACTCCTCGCGCAGCACGGCCAGTTCCTGGCGCAGCCCCGCCTCCACGTCCACGGGCGGGACAAGGCGGCGCGGATCCGGGGATGAGGATGTCATCGTGCTCAGTACACGTTGTACTTGGCGCGGAGCGCTTCGTGCTCCTGCGCGTTGCGCGAGGGGCGGAGGATCCTCTGAGCGTCGTGCAGGTAGTACAAGAAGTCGCTCTTCGTCGGCCGCAGCGCGGCGAGCAGCGAGTCCACCGTCGGTGCGCCAATGGGACCGGGCGGCAGACCGATGCGGGTGCGCGAGTTCCACGGGTCCGACTTGTCGCGCAGCCTCTTGAGGAACTCCTTGCGATCGTTCCACTCCGCCAGCTCGTAGCGGCTCGTCGCGTCCACGCCCAGCGCGAAGCCCTTGTCCACGCGCTTCCAGAGGATGCCCGCGACGAGCGGGCGCTGCGAAGGCATGGGCTCCTCGCGCTCCAGCATGGAGGCCATCACCACGATGTCGTGCAGCGACCGGCCGCTCTTGTCGATCTCCGCCTTGTGCGCGTCGTAGAAGCGGGCGCGGAAGGTGTCCAACTGCCGCTGGATGAAGGCCTCCACCCTGAAGCCCTCCACCACGATGCCGTACGTCTCCGGGTACAGGTAGCCCTCCAGGCCCCGCGTGGGCAGGGGGAACGGCGCGGCGAAGCGCTCCGAGCGGCTGGCCGCGGCGATGTACTCGCCCGGCTTGATGAGGCCCTGGGCCGCGAGCACCTGGTCGGTGTCGCGCAGGCGCCAGCCTTCGATCATCGCGAAGGGCACGTCCTCCGGCAGCGGCGGGCCCTCCAGCGCGGTGGCCAGCTGCTCCACGGAGGCCGTCGGACTCAGCATGAAGCGGCCCGCCTTCACGTTGAGGTTGCCCCGGCGCCACAGGTGGAAGCGCCAGATGCGGGCGTCGTCCAGGAAGCCCTGAGCCTGGAGCTGCTGGCCCAGGGAGCGCGCCGACGCGCCCTTCTTCACGATGAATTCCTTCGGGGTGGCATCCGCCGAGGCGTGCGGCGTCGTGACGGCCTTCTGCGCGTACGAATACACCCCCGCCACGCCCGCGACCGCCAGGACGATGAGCACCAGGAGCGCGACCAGGATCTTCTTCATGGCCGGCAAATTATCACCGGCCCCGACGCTGCCAACGAGAACCGCCCGGCACGCGACCGGGCAGGCGGACGCAAGCGCCCCCTTCTCAACACCCGTGGGCGACGTGGAGCGACAACTCGCCCGGGGTCAGCACCTCGCACCCGTCGCGGGTGACGAGCACCGTGTGCTCGAACTGGGCGGACAGGCTGCCGTCCGCCGTCACCACCGTCCACCCGTCCGGCATCAGCCGGATGTCCGGGCGGCCCAGGTTCACCATGGGCTCGATGGTGATCACCATCCCCGAGCGCAGCGTGATGCCCGTCCCCGCCTTGCCCACGTGGGACACGTGCGGTGGGCCATGCATCTGCCGGCCGATGCCGTGGCCTCCGAACTCCTCCACCACGCTGCACCCCTCCGCCTTCGCCAGCGCCATCACCGCCGCGCCAATGTCCCCCAGCCGCGCGCCGTGCCGCACCACCGCCACGCCCGCGTCCCGGCACCGCCGCGCCACGTCCACGACGTGCTTCGCGTCCGAGGACACCTCGCCGATGAGGAACGTGGCGGACGTGTCGCCGTGGAACCCGTCCAGGCACGTCGTCACGTCCACGTTGACGATGTCCCCGGATTTCAGGTGTTCGTCCTGGCGCGGGATGCCATGGCACACCACGTGGTTGCGGCTGGTGCACACCGTGGCGGGAAACCCCTTGTAGCCCAGCTGGCTGGGGGTGCCGCCCCGGCGCGCCGTGTCCTCGCGCACCCAAGCGTCGATGTCCGCCGTCGTCACGCCCGGCTGGAGCTTCCCGGCGACATGCGCCAGCGTGCCGGCCGCCGCGAGTCCCGCGACGCGCAGCCGTTCAACCTCGGTGCCCTTGAAGAGTGGAATGCCCATGGCGGGCAAGGTGGCACCCGCCCCTTCGCAACGTCCAATGCTGTTCTGGCATGGTCCGGCCGCGTGCACGGCGCGCACGTCCCGCGCTAACCTGGGGCGCGTGAGCATCACGCACCTCCAGTCCTTCGTCGCGGTGGCCGAAGAGGGCCACGTGGGCCGGGCCGCGCTCCGGCTCCACATCACCCAGCCGCCGCTCAGCCGTCACATCCTCGCGCTGGAGGATGAGCTGGGCACGCCCCTCTTCGAGCGCGTCCCCCGGGGCATGCGGCTGCTGCCCACCGGAGAAGCGCTGCTCCACCACGCGCGCCGCATCCTCGCGGAGGTGGACGCGGCGGCGGACACCGTGCGCGCGGCGGCCCGGGACTCCAGGCCGCCCTCGCGCTGACCGCCCCGCACGTCAGGGCTTCAGGACTTCAGGACTTCAGGTCCACGCGCTCATGCCGCCAATGCGGCGCAGCATCAGGATGGGGCCGTCGTCCATGCGGCGGCCGCGCAAGTCGATCTCCGCGTCGATGACCCAGTCCCCATGGCCCTCCGGGTCCATGATGCGCTGCTGGGCCTCCCACTGACGGGTGCCGGCCTCCTTGAGCTGGGTGTTGGCCGGCTTTCGCGCCTGGGGCGTGAGCACCACCAGCTTGTGCTCCTCGAAGTACGGCGCCATCGCCTGCTCCAGCTTCGGCGCGGTCCACTCGCCCAGGGCGTTGTCCAGCATGCCCAGCGCGTCCAGGTAGCGGCGCTGGCCCAGGGCGCGCAGCAGCCGGTGCAGCTCCTCGCGCACGCGCGCGGCGAAGGCCTTCGGGTCCTCGGTGAGCTCCTTGGGCTTCAGGTCCACCACCGGCTTCGCCTCGATGGGCGCGCCCGGGTTCTTCATCCGCTCCCACTCGTCCAGGAGGCTGGAGTCCACCTGACGCAGCGTCGCGCGCAGGTGGTCGATGATGTCGTCCACCTCCTCGTTGCGGAAGCGCTCCGGCACCGTCTGCGTCAGCGACTTGTAGACGTCCCCCACGTAGCGCAGCAGCACGCCCTCGCTGCGCTGCAGGCCGTACTCCCGCACGTAGTCGTGGAAGGACATGAAGCGCTCGAACATGTCGCGCACGATGGACTTGGGGCGGATGTTCTCCTCGCCCACCCACGGGTGCTTGCGCGCGAAGGCGTTGAAGGTGCCGTAGACGAAGTCGCGGTTGGGCTTGTGCCACTCCAGCTTCTCCAGCTCCTCCATCCGGTCGTCGTACTCCATGCCCTGCGCCTTCATCTCCTGGATCTTCTCGCCCTTGAGCTGGTGCAGCTGCGCGTAGAGCACCACGTCAGGGTTCTCCAGGATGGACTCCACCAGCGTGACGACGTCCAGCGCGTACGTCTCCACCGCCGGATCCAGCAGCTCCAGCGTCTCGTGCAGGTACAGCGACAGCGTGTGGTTGAGGCTGAAGTCGCGCTGCAGCTCGCCCGCCACCTCCACCGTGGAGGAGCGGCCCTCCCACTGCACCACCTGCACGATGCCCGCCTCGCGCAGGGTGCGGAAGTACATCGCCGCGTCCTTCAGGAGCTTCTTCTTCGTGTACTCGGAGCTGTGCGAGCGGCGCACCAGCTGCACCAGCCGCTTGTAGCCGCCGCTGCCCTCCGTCTTGTCGCTCTGGAGCAGGTTGAGCAGCAGGCCGTGGCTCACCTCGAAGCGGGACTCCAGGGGCTCCGGCATGCCGTTCTGGAGCCGCTCGAAGGTGCTCTTGTCGTACTGCACGAAGCCCTTCTGCGGCGGCTTCGCCTTGGGCGTCTTCTTCTTGCCCGCGGCCTCCTTGGCCGCCTGCTTGATGTTCTCCACCACGTACTCGGGCGCCTGCGCCACCACGCTGCCCTCGGTGTCGAAGCCCTTGCGGCCCGCGCGTCCGGAAATCTGCTTGAAGTCGCGCACGCTCAGCGTCGTCAGCTTCTCGCCGTTGAACTTGAACAGCTGCGTGAAGAGCACCGTGCGGATGGGGATGTTCACGCCCACGCCCAGCGTGTCCGTGCCGCTGATGACCTTGAGCAGGCCCTGCTGCGCCAGCTTCTCCACCAGCAGTCGGTACTTGGGCAAGAGGCCCGCGTGGTGCATCCCGATGCCGTGGCGCAGGAAGCGCTGGAAGTCCTTGCCGTAGGGCGTGTCGAAGGGCGCGTCCATCAACGCCTGGCGCAGCTCCTCCTTCTCCTCCTTGGTGTTGAAGTCCACCGACATCAGATTTTGCGCCTGCTCGGCCGCGGCGCGCTGCGTGAAGTTCACCAGGTAGATGGGGTACTTCCCGCGCGCGATGAGGTCCTGGATGGTCTCGTGCAGCGCCGCCTCGCGGTAGTCGAAGTCCAGCGGCACGGGGCGCTCGGAGCTTCGCACCGTGGCCACCTCGCGGCCGGTGAGCTGCTCCAGGCTCTGCTCGATGATGTGCGTGTCGCCCAACGTCGCGGACATCAGCAGGAACTGCGTCTTCGGCAGCGCCAGCAGCGGAATCTGCCAGGCCGTACCGCGCTCCTTGTCGGAGTAGTAATGGAACTCATCCATCACCACTGCGTCCACGCGCGCGGAGGCGTCGCGCAGCGCGAGGTTCGCCAGGATTTCGGCCGTGCAGCAGAGGATGGGCGCTTCGCGGTTGATGCTCGCGTCGCCCGTCAGCATGCCCACGTTCTCCGGGCCGAAGGCCTTGGAGAGCTGGAAGAACTTCTCGTTCACCAGCGCCTTGATGGGGCACGTGTAGAACGACACCTTGCCCTCGGCCATGGACTTGAAGTGCAGCGCCATGGCCACCAGCGACTTGCCGGAGCCGGTGGGGGTCTTGAGGAACAGGTGCTTGTCGCTCAAGAGCTCCAGGATGGCCTCCTCCTGGGCGGAGTACAGGCTCAACCCGTTGGTGGCCACGTAACCGACGAAGCGATTGAGGATCTCATCGGCGTCGAGGGGAGGCTCGCCGGGCTTCGGCAACAGGGCGGCGAGCGGGGCGCGGGTGTCTTCAGGGGCACTCATCGAGGGCGACTCTAGGGGTTGGCGCCCCAGCTCGCCGTGAAAATCGCGCGTCCCGGGACCGCTTCGCTGGCGGCAGGCGACCTGCCGGCCGTCCCCGGGGCTGTGGACTGCTCCACAGTGGCATCGGCTGGGCCGCTGATGGTCGCCTCGCGAGGCGGTCCCCACCCTGCGTGCTCAATCCTCAGAAGGAGCGGGCCTCATGCGATTGGCAGGGTACTGGTTGGGCGCGGTATTGGCGGGTGCGATGGTGCTGGGCAGCGCGGCGTGCAGTTCCGACGCCGATGACAACGGCGGCAATCCTCCGCCCGAGCTCGAGATCGTCGCGGACGCCGGCACGGTGGTGACGCTCACCGACGCGCAGATCGCCCGCGTGCTGCAGGTGGCGAACGAAGGCGAGGTGATGCTCGGAACCTTCGGCGGGCCCCTCGCCACCGACCCCGCCGTGCGCGACTTCAACAACGCCATGGTCACCGAGCACACCGCCGCGCGGCAGCGGCTGGACGCGTTGCTGCAAAGCCAGGGCATCACGCCCGAGGACAGCCCGCTGAGCCTCCAACTGCAGGATGAAGTGAAGCAGATGCTGGAGATCCTCCAGGGCCCGGATGCGCCCCAGGGCGCCGCGTTCGACCTGGCGCTGATGAGCGCGCAGCTCAACGCGCACGCGCGCACCGCCTTCGTCGGCGACAGCCTCCTGACGCCCCAGGTCACCCTGCCGGCCCTGGTCCAGGAGCTCCAGACCGAGCGGCAGCAGGTCCAGCTTCACATCCAGGAAGCCGAGGAGATCCAGACGCGGCTGCTGCCCGTCCCGTAGGCCTCCCCCCACGGCGCACGAAACACGTCCCATCCATGAGCCCCGCTGGAGCCTCCCCCGGGAGCCTCCAGCGGGGCTCGCCGTGCTTCAGAAGCCTCCTGCTCCCGGGCAGGCCCAGACACGGCGCGCACAGGCTTTGGGAAAAGGCGGCTTGCCCTCTCAGAACCTGCGAATCCGGATCCACGCACACGACCTGATGGGGAGGATTCGACCCAGGTGCTTTCCAATCATGTCGGCCCGGTTTAGTAGGAAAAAGAACCGCCGATGCAAAAGCCGACCGAACCCACCTCCGTCCAGTCCGAGCCCCTCACCACGGGGCGGATCCTGAACGCCACCTATGAGATCGGCACCGTCCTGGGCAAGGGCGGGATGGGCGCGGTCTTCCTGGCCCGTCACCTGCGCCTGCCGGGCAAGCAGGTGGCCATCAAGGTGCTGCACGGCACGGAGGAGCTGTCGCCGGAGGTGGCGGTGCGCTTCCGGCGCGAGGCGGAGATCGCCTCCCGGCTGGGCCACCCCAACATCGTGGAGGTGCTGGACTTCGACACCCTGGAGGACGGCACGCCCTTCATGGTGATGGAGTACCTGCGCGGCGAGGGCCTGTCGCGCCGGCTGCGCAAGCAGAAGCAGCTTCCGCTGGAGGAGGTCTTCTCCATCTCCCGTCAGATGGGCGCGGCGCTCCAGGCGGCGCACCGCGCGGGCGTGGTGCACCGCGACCTGAAGCCGGGCAACGTGTTCCTCGTGCCGACCGAAGCGGGCGGCGTGGTGAGCGAGCGCGTGAAGCTGCTCGACTTCGGCATCTCCAAGCTCGTCGACTCGCGCACGGTGCAGACGCTGGACTCGGTGCTGATGGGGACGCCGCAGTACATGGCGCCCGAGCAGGCCATGGGCCGCAACAGCGACGTGGACGCGAGGACGGACCTCTTCTCGTTCGGCTGCATGGTCTACGAGATGCTCGCCGGCCAGCCGCCCTACTCCGGCGACAACATCGCGGAGCTCATCTATCAAATCGTCCACCTGGAGCCCGCGCCGCTGCTGACGCTGGCGCCGAACACGCCCCCGCACGTGGTGACAGCCATCAACCGCGCGATGGCCAAGCTCCCCGCGGACCGCTTCCCGGACGTGGGCGCGTTCATCCTGGCCCTGACGGGCAGCCCGCTCCAGACGCTGACGGAAGCGAAGCCCGCGCGCGTGAAGACCGCGGCCCCCGTGTCCACCGCGCCGTCGCGGTCGCCCACGCCGATGCCCCCGTCGCAGGAGCACGTGCCCACCGTGGGCATGCGCCCCCACGCCGGGCAGGACGCGTCCTCGCAAGCACAGGGCCCCCGCACGGAGTCGCTGGCCGCGCAGCCGCTCACCCGCGCCCGGCCGAAGTGGCTGGTGGGCGTGGCCGTGGGCATCGTGGTCATCGCGGCCTTCACCACCGCCTTCTTCTGGCGCGGCGCGGGCACGACCGCGCCCGTCATCGTGCCGGCCACCGTGCAGACGCCCCCCGTGGCCGTCACGCCGCCCGTCGCCGTGGTCACCGCGCCCCCGGAACTGAAGAAGCCGGTCGCGGACCCCGAGCATTCGACCACGCCGGTTCCGGACGCGGATCCGTCGCCTACCGAGCCCCCGGTGACGGACACGCCCGACCCGGCCGTGGGCACCAAGACCAAGGGGGTGCGCGGCCAGCCGCCCGCTGCGTCCCAGACCGTGGAGAAGCTTCCCGACAGCGTCCGCGAGGACCTGACCGCGGCGCAGCGCGCGCTGGACGCGGGCAACCTGGAAGAAGCACTGCGTCACATCCGCCGCAGCCAGCGCACGAAGATCACCGGCGCGTCGTTCTCGCTGCTCACCCGCGTGTACTGCCAGCAGCATGATCTGGCGAATACGCGGGCCTCATGGACCCGGGTGCCGGCAACGGAGCGTCCCAAGGTCCGACAATACTGTCAGAAGTACGAAATCGACCTCTGAGGTCGTCCCTGGCGCGCGGAGCTGGAAGGCGAGCGCGCCCCCATTCAAGGAGTTCCTGTGAGAGTTCTACTGGCAGTCAGCGTCGTGGCCTTGTCCCTGGGGTGTTCCCGGGGCGTGCGGCTCGACAGCGCGGTGGCGGGCATGAAGCCCGCGACCGGCAAGGTGTATTCCAACGAGGCCGGTGAGCAGGTCACCATCATCCCGCTGGAGCCCAACGACTCGAAGAAGGCGCTGCTGGAGTTCAACGGCACCAAGAGCGAGCTGGACGGCAAGGTCGTCATCGCGAGCGTGGATCGGGACCGCGGCACCGGGTACTGGACGCAGTGGCGCGGCCGCACCCAGCGCTTCGTCACGGTGCACGACCGGGGCGGCTTCGAGGACCTGATCCTCAGCCCCGCGGGCGCCTCTGGTTACACGCACCTGAAGCCGGACACGGGCCGCACCGCGGCGCTGAAGGTGGAGAAGGTCTTCGCGCGCTACGAAGAGGCGGAGGAGGACGGCGACCTGAAGCCCTTCCTCCCCTTCGACCGGAAGTTCTGGACGAACCAGGCGGAGAAGGAGCTGGGTGAGAACCTGGCCGAGGCGAACAAGGCGTGCGGTTCGAAGATGGCCGTCACCATCGCATGGGACACCATCCCGGATCCGATCCTCAACAAGCTGTCCATCCCCAGCTACTGCGTGGGTCCGCTGGAGTCGATGCAGAAGCTGTGCAGCCGCTCCGAAGAGGCGAAGCGCACCATCCAGCAGAAGGTCCAGTCGGTCGAGTGCCGCGTGGACGCCAAGCCGGCGGTGACGCTGGACGCGCAGAAGGTCATCTGGACCGTGTCGGACGGCGATCTGATCCAGGCCGAACCGACCACCACCTTCTTCACCGACAACCTCTAGGCCGGAGCCTCGAACAACATGTCACTTCGACACATGGTCATCGCCCTGGGGTTCGTCATCGCCCCGCAAGCCGCGCTCGCAATGGATCCGCCCTGGGCGCAGGAGAAGCGGCTGCGCGACCGCATGGTGCTGGAGTCCACCCGCGTGTGCACGGACGGCAAGGGCCACTACACGGTCCTCGTCCCCACCACGCCGGAAGCGGACGGCCAGCTCTACTACGGGGACGGCAAGTCCTTCGTCCAGGTCCCCAACGTCAGCAGCAACAGCGAGACGCAGGCGGACTTCTTCGAGCCGCGCTTCTTCAACCCCAAGGCCAACGACAACTTCCGCGGCGTGGACTACCGCGTGATTTCGCGGCTGGCCGTCAGCGAGGACTCGAAGACGTGCACGCTGAGCTGCGGCGACCGCGCCCTGCCCCAGCAGCCGCTGGAGGCGGAGAAGGCGAAGGAGCTGCTGCGCAAGTCCACCTTCGCGCCGAGCCCGATGAAGTTCCAGCCGTACGCGCTGCTGCGGGATGACAAGGGCACGTACTACCTGGTGGAGCGCGGCATCGGCGCGGACAACAAGTCCTTCCGCATCTTCACGGGCCAGCGCGGCCAGGTGAAGCCGCAGAAGATGCTCAACGTCGTCACCGACTCGCAGGGCGAGATCTTCTCCACCCAGGGCGGAGACCTGCGCCTCGTGGTGGACCGCGAGGAGCCGTCCTTCTGGGTGGTGAAGAGCAAGCGCCAGAAGCTGCGCGCGGTGCCCGTGGGCGAAAACCTGCCCTTCATCTACAACGAGCTGGGCGTCTACACGGGCGCGCGGCTGGGCACGCCCTGCGACGACGTGTGATGCCGTAGGGGCTTCAAGCCCCGGGCACGGTCAGCCGAGCACCTTCACGGCCTTGACCATGTCCGGGGCCAGCTCCTCGTTCTCGAGGATGCTGAAGCCCAGCTTCCTGCTGACGGCCTGCATGCCGCGGTTGCGCGTGAGGATGTCCGCGACAATCCGCTGCAGGCCCCAGTCCCGGCCGATGTCCACCAGCCGCAGCAGCAGCTCCGCCCCCAGGCCCTGGCGCTGCGCGGTGTCGCTGACGGTGATGGCGAACTCCGCGTCCTTCGTGCCCCTCAAGCGCGTGAGCCGGCCCACCGCGAGGATCTCCCCTCCATCCTTCAGGTCCGGGGAGCGCCGCTCGGCGACGAGGGCCATCTCCCGCGCGTAGTCGTTGAAGCAGATGCGCGCCAGCCGCTCATGGGCCACGCGCTGGCTCAGCTTCATCAGGCCCGCGTAGCGCATGAACACCGTCTGTTCGGACAGCGCCTGGTGGAACCGCGTCATCGCGGGCTCGTCCTCCGGCCGGATGGGGCGCAGCATGAGCTGCTCACCGCTCTTCAGCGTGAAGAACTGCGCGTACTGGTACGGGTACGGTTCGATGGCCAGCCGGGGCAGCGACGCGGCCGTGGCCTCCGGAGCGTGCAGCACCACGCGGGCATCCAGCGCGATGATGCGCTCGGCGGAGACGAGCAGCGGGTTGATGTCCAGCTCGCGGATGAAGGGCTGCTCCACCACCAGCTGGCTGAAGCGCACCAGCAGCCGCTCCAGCGCGCCCAGGTCCACCGGTGCCCGACCGCGCACGCCCTTGAGCGCGTGGTGGATGCGCGTGCGCTCCATCATCCGCCGCGCCAGCGTGGTGTTGAGGGGCGGCAGGCCCAGGGCCCGGTCCTGGAACACCTCCACCAGCGTGCCGCCCGCGCCAAAGAGCAGCACCGGGCCGAACTGCGCGTCCAGGCTGCTGCCCAGGATGAGCTCGTAGCCGTCCAGCTTCGCCATGGGCTGCACGGTGACGCCGTCGAATGCGTCCGGCAGGCCCCGCTCCACCAGCGCGTCGCGGATGGCCTGGAAGGCCTGGCGCACGCTGGCCTCGTCGCGCAGGTCCAGGCGCACGCCGCCCACGTCCGTCTTGTGCGTCACCGTGAGCGAGTGCAGCTTGAGCACCACCGGGAAGCCCAGCGCGCGGGCCTTCTCCACGGCCGCGTCCTCCGACGTCGCGAGCCACGTCTCCACGGTGGGGATGCCGTAGGCGGCCAACAGCCGCTTGGATTCGTACTCCGACAGGAGCGTGCGGCCGGCGGCGCGGGCCTCGTCGATCAGCGCGCGCGCGACGTCGCGGCCTCCGCCGGTGGGCTCCTCCGCCAGGGTGGGCGTCTCGTAGAGGCCCGCGATGTTGTCCGCGTAGCGCCACATGTAGTTGAAGACGCGGGCCGCGGTGTCCGGGTAGCCGAAGGTCGGGATGCCCGCGTCGTTGAGGATGCGCTCGCCCGCGGCGACCTCGGAGCCGCCCATCCAGCTCGCGAGCACGGGCTTGCCGGGCAGCTTCGCGTAGCCCTTGAGGCGGTCGGCCGTCTTGGTGGGCTCCGTCATGTCCTGCGGGGTGAGGATGACGAGCAGGCCGTCGCTGTTGGGGTCCGCGCCCGTCACCTCCAGGGCCTTCGCGTAGCGCTCACCGTCCGCGTCGCCCAGGATGTCCACCGGGTTGCCGTGGCTCCACGGCGGAGGCAGGAACGCGTCCAGCTGCGCGCGCGTGTCGGCGGACAGCGTGGCCAGCTCTCCGCCGCCCGCGACGAGCGCGTCCGTGGCGAGCACCGCGGGGCCGCCCGCGTTGGTGAGCAGCGTGAGCCGGCGGCCGGAGGGCCGGGGCTGGCGGGCCAGGACTTCCGCCATGTGGAACAGGTCCTCGATGGAGTCCACGCGCAGCACGCCCGCGCGGCGGAACGCGGCGCTCAGCACCTCGTCGCTGCCGGCCAGCGTGCCGGTGTGGGACGCGGCGGCCTGCGCGGCCTGCGCGGTGCGGCCGGCCTTGATGACGATGATGGGCTTGGTGAGGGCCACCTCGCGCGCGGCGGACAGGAAGGCGCGCGCGTCGCCGATGGACTCCATGTACAGCAGGATGGAGCGCGTCATCGGATCATCGGCGAGGTAGTCGATGAGGTCGCCCCACCCCACGTCCAGCATGGAGCCCACGGACACGAAGGCGCTGAAGCCCACGGACTCGCGCAGGCTCCAGTCGAGGATGGCGGTGAGCAGCGCGCCGGACTGGCTGATGAAGGCCACGTTGCCGGGCCGGGCCATGCCCTTGGCGAACGTGGCGTTGAAGCCGGTGGTGGGGCGCATCAGGCCCAGGCAGTTGGGCCCGATGATGCGCACGTTCCCGGCCTGCGCGATGCGAAGCACCTCCTGCTCCAGCTTCACGCCTTCGGGCCCGGTCTCCTTGAAGCCCGCGGAGATGATGATGGCGCCCCGGACACCGACCTCCGCGCACTCGCGGATGATGGCCGGGACGGACTTCGCGGGCGTGACGATGACGGCCAGGTCCACGGCCTCCGGCAGGGCGCGCAGCGACGGCCACGCCTTGATGCCGAGCACGTTGGGGCGCTGCGGGTTGACGGGATAGACGGTGCCGCCAAACGGGCTGCTGATGAGGTTCCAGAGCACGGTGCGGCCCACGCTGCCGGCCCGCTCGCTCGCCCCCACCACCGCGACGCTGCGGGGCGAGAAGAGGACCTCCAGCGGTTGACGCGTGCGCTGGTGGAGCAGGTCGATGGAGGGGTCCGTCCGTGCCGGGGCCTTGGGGGGGCGCTGCTCGTCCATGGTGCGCTCTTCTTCCGGTGGGGTGGCCGTGCTCCGGCTCAATTTCCGGTCGGACCCCATCGTGCACCAGATGGAGGGAGGAGACCGTCGCGGCGGACGGCCCCTCGTTCTGTATTGGAAGCAGGCGGACGACCGGGCGTCCCACGCAGGAGACGTCCGGTGGACCGCGCTTCGTCAGCGGGCGAGGCGGCGCCGGAAGGTCAGCGCGAGCAGGACGAGCGTGCCCAGCCACGGCGCCCAGCCGGAGCTGCCACCCGAGGAGCAGGCAAGGCCGCCTGACGCATCGTCTTCCTGGAGGCCCTGGCCGCCCGAGGTGCGCCACAAGGCCATGGTGGACACGGTGAACGACGCAGGCGCGGAGAAGCCGCCACGGTGCCCCTGTGAGTCCACCGCCTCCACGCGCCACGTGTACGTGCCCGGCGACAGCGAACCCGGCAGCGTGAGGGACGTGCCGGCGGCGTTGAGCGAAGCGAGCACGGCCCCGTCGCGGCTCAGCTCCAGGCGGTAGGTGAGGGCATCCCCTTCCGGATCCGTGGACGCGTCCCAGGTGAAGGTGACGTCGCCCGTGCCCAGCACGGTGTTGTCGCCCGGCGTGCGGAGCATGGGGACGGAGGGCGCATGGGGCACCTGCGCCGCGACGGTGGTGGTGACGGTGGCGAGGTTGGAGTTCGTCGTGCCGTCATTCGCGCGGAAGCTGAAGGTGTCCGGGCCTTCGTAGCCCCACTGCGGCGTGTAGATGAGGTGGGGCGCGGTGCCGGACAGCGTGCCGTGCTGGGGCGCCTGCACCACGGCGTACGTCAGCGCGTCTCCGTCCGCGTCGGTGGCCTCCAACGTGAAGGGCACGCCCTGCCCCACCACCGTGGTCAGCGTGGCGCTCCGGGCGACGGGCGTCAGGTTCACGGTGCTCAGGGTGACCGGGACGGGCCAGGACTCCGTGGAGCCATCGCTCGCGCGGTAGGTGAAGGAGTCCGTGCCGACGTATCCCGCGTTGGGCGTGTACGTCAGGTGCGGCGCGCTGCCGGACAGCGTGCCGCGCAGGGGCTGGGTGATGAGGCGGAACGTGAGCGGATCCTGATCTCCGTCCAGCCCGGCGAGCGTCACCTGCACCGGCTTCGCCTTGGAGGTCGTGACGGAGACCGCCAGTGCCACGGGGATGGCGTTGTTCACCCGGAGGGTGACGGTGCCCGCGCTGGAGTCCGCGACGCCGTCGTTCACGCGGAAGCTGAACGTGTCCAGGCCGCTGTAGCCGGTGGCGGGCGTGTAGACGAGGAACGCGCCCGCGCCGGAGACAGTCCCATGCTGGGGGTTCTGGGCGATGGAATACGCCAGTGAGTCCGAGTCCGCGTCCGTCCCGGACAGGGTGACGGCGACGGGCGTGTTCTTCGGCGTGGAGACGGTGGTGTTGAGCGCGATGGGGACGGCGTTGTCCTCCGTGACGCGCACCATGCGGCCTCCGGTGATGCCCTGGACGGTGACGAGCAGCAGGTACTGTCCGGCCGCGACGGTGGGAGCCCGGGCGGAGAACTGCTTGCCGTCCTGCCACGCGGTGACGTTCTTCACCCAGGAGATGGCGCCGCTCTCCACGTTCACCAGCCGGACCAGGGGCGCTTCGCTGGACGAGGAATGGTAGCCCCCGCTGCCGCCATCCGAGACGCCTCGCAGGCGGGTGCCCGTGGCGATGAACGAAGCACCGGGCGACAGGATGCGCGGCGTGTCCAGCGTGGGCCGCGCGGAGGCGAGCGCGGACACGGGGTCGAAGGACTCGACGGCGGCTTGAACCGTGCTGCTGCGTCCGCCCGACACCAGGACTTCACCCGTGGGCATCAGCGTGGCGGTGTGGCCGGTGCGCGCGGCCACCATGGGGGCCAGATAGGCCCAGGTGGCCGTTGAAGCCTCGAAGCGCTCGACACTGTTGTAGTAGCTGTCCGCCCCGCTTTGCCCTCCGGTGATGACGACATCCCCTGAGGCAAGCAGCGTCGCGGTATGGCCCGCGCGGGGAACACCGAGTCGGGTCAGCCGGGCCCAGGTGTTCACCACCGGGTCGTACTGCTCCACTTCGGAGGTCGCCATTCCGCCCGTGGTGAGTCCGCCCACGAGCAGCACCTTGCCGGAGGAGAGAACTGTCGCGGTGTGTTCCTCCCGGGTGGAGGTCATGGTCAGCAGCGCGCCCCATGTGTCCGTGTTCGGGTCATAGACCTGCGCGGTGTTGAGCGGTGTGTTGCCGTTGTTGCCGCCCGTCACCAGCACCTTGCCGGAAGGCAGCAGCGTGGCGACGTGCGAGACGCGCGGTGAAGCCATGGGGGTCGCCGCGATCCACATCATGCTGCGAGGATCGAAGACCTCCACGCTGGACTGGACGCCGTAGAAGCTTGAGCCACCCGTCACCAGCACCCTGCCGGAGGGCAGCAGGGTCGCGGTATGCCCGACGCGCTCCACGGACATCCGTCCCGCGGGCAACCACTGACCAGGCGCGGGATCGTACAGCTCCGCTTCCGCCACGGGTGCATTGCCATCCGTTCCTCCCGTGACGAGCACCCGACCCGAGGCCAGCAACGTGGCCGTGTGCCGAGCACGAGGCAAGAGCATGAAGCTGGTGCCAGGCCCGTGCCCACCCGCGCGGTCATGAAGTTCCGCGGTCGCGAGGGTTCCCGTGGTGTTCCGACCGCCTGTGACGAGGAGTTGTCCGGTGGGCAGCAGCGTGGTGGTGTGATCGACGCGCGGCGTATTTGCCGGAACCTCAGGGGTCCACCGTCCTGAGAACTCCACCACCTCCGGGCTGTTCACGTAGTTGGCTTCAGCCGTGTTGGTTGTCAGGACATATCCACCCGCGATCAACACCCGCCCCGAGGGCAGCAGGGTCGCCGTGTGATTGCCGCGGGCGGTCTGGAGCGTTCCGGCGGACTGCCAGGTTCCAGTGGAGGGCAGATAGAGTTCGGCAACGGCCGTACCAAGAGCCCAGCCGCTGGACGCACCAGAGGCTCCGCCCGTCACCAGCACGGTTCCATCCGGGAGCAGCGAAGCCGAGTGCCACTTGTGGGCCACGGCCATGCCCCCCGTGGCCTTCCAGCGTCCCGTGATGGGATCATAGAGCTCTGTCGTGGCGATCGACTGGCTGTACCCGCCCGACGAGGTGCCTCCCGCGACCAGGACCCTCCCATCCGGAAGAAGCGTCGCGGAGTGCGCCTGTCGAGAGCTCACCATCGCGCCTGTCTCAGTCCATTGCCTCGTCGCGGGATCGAACAGCTCGGTCACCGCGGTGCTGACGCTCCCGCCCGCGACCAGGACCTTCCCTGACGGCAGCAACGTCGCGGTCGCCTCCACCCGAGCCGCGGACATTGCTCCCGCGGGACTCCAGCTTCCGGTCGCGGGATCGAACACCTCCGAGGAGACGAGAGGTTCGCTCGCGAGGCCCTGGCCTCCGGTGACCAGGACCCGACCGTCACGCAGCAGGGTCGCGGTGTGGAGCACGCGTGCGGTGGTCAGGACATCCGCAGGACTCCACGTCTCGGTCTCCGGGTCGAACAGCTCCGCCGTGGACAGCACCGAACCTGAACGAGTTCCACCCACGATGAGAAGTCGCCCCGAGCCGAGCAACGTCGCGGTGTGCTGAGCACGTGCCTCCGCCATGGGCGCGACGCCCTTCCAGGTCCCTGTCAGCGGATCAAACAGCTCCGCGACGCGGGTGTATCCCGCCGTAGGCACCAGGCCGCCCGCCACCAGCACCTTCCCCGACGGCAGCAGCGTCGCGGTGTGGTACCGATGGGCCAGGGCCATGGAGCCAGTGGACGACCACCCCGGATCCACCACCACGGGCCCCTGCATCCCGCGCAGATCCACGACCATGGCCACGTCCAGGCTGCGGCCCGACAGGCCGTATCTCGCGGGTCCCGTCCCCGGCGCCCGCACCGCGCCGTGCAGCCGGACCTCACCGTCGCGGCTCAGGCCCTCCGCGTCCCGCGCCACCAACGAATGCATGCGCAGTCGGGGAACGTCGTGCGCGTCCACGAACTCCAGGTACTCGCCCAGGTCGCGCACCGCGACGATGCCCTCGGGCACCTCCACCGTGTAGCGCACGCGGTGCTCGGAGGCCCCTTCCGGCGCCACGTCGTACTCCTCCACGCGGGACGTCACCCACCGGCCCGCGCCATCCACCGTCCGCGCGCCCACGGGTGCCCAGAAGTGCCGTGCGTCTCCGAGCACCTTCGCCTGCGCGCCCTGCCCTTGTGCCGCATGGCGCCGCACCCGGAACGTCATTCCCCGGGTGCTCACCTCCAGCGTGCCCGTCGCCGTCCCGGGGACGCGCA
The DNA here is from genome assembly GCF_003612125.1 of Corallococcus praedator. GTDB lineage: Bacteria > Myxococcota > Myxococcia > Myxococcales > Myxococcaceae > Corallococcus > Corallococcus praedator. The sequence continues at coordinate 4,161 of NZ_RAWI01000048.1, read as the reverse complement.
CGCTCAGCGCCGCATCCACCCCTTTCGGCAGCGAATCATCACCGCCGGCCGTCGGCGTCCACTCCGGGAAGTACGCATGCGCCAGCGCGCGGGCCCGGGCCTCCGAAGGCGCCTCCCGCCACGCGAGCACCGCCGCGCTCCGGGCCGCCACCTCCCCCGGGTTCCCACCGAGCCGTGATTCCGAAGTGACTCCCGCCCCCTCTCGCGCGGGAGGCGCCGCGCTGTCGCACGCCGTCAGCCCCAGCAGGAGGCACAGCCCTACGGCCACCGGTCTTCTCATGTCGAGCACGCCTGTCGGTCCAGCGTCGGCCAGGCCGATGCCGGATGGGATGGTGTTGAGCGCCACGGCCCGGCCCTGGCGGCCCCCCCGTCCAGCGGGAGCCGTCCATGCCGCGAAGCGCCGGGCCCGCGAGCCGCCACCAAAGGCGGCTCACGACCCGCGCCTCTCGCAAGCGCCGGGCCAGGATCCAACCCATTGGATCCACTGCCCCGCATCCCAGACAGGACCGGTCAGGTCGCACCCAGTCACGCCGTGCCCGGGCGTGCCCCGTGCCCGTCCTCGCCTACGACGGGCGCGCCTGCTCCACCACCGGCTTGAGCACCGTGCTCGCGAACTGCGCCAGCGTGGTGGGCGTGGTGGTGTCCTTGGAGCGGGGCTCGGCCGGGTCCATGCGCCCGTCCACGAGGGCCTGGTACATCTCCGCGAACGCGTCCGCCATCCACGTCGGCACGCCCGCGTTCGTCATCCCGCTGTGCAGGTCCGCGACCCGCACCTGCACATGCTTCACGGGCCGGCCCAGCGACTGCGTGAGGATGGTGGCCACCTCCGCATAGGTGAGGTCCTTGGGGCCGTGGACGCCCAGGTTCCGGTGGCCCGTCCACGACGCGTCGAGCAGGACCTCGGCCGCCTTGCTGGCGATGTCCGCCACGGCCACCATCGGGAAGGCCTTGTCCGGCGGCGTGGCGGTGTAGAGGGCGCCCGCGTGCGCGATGCCCTGCACGTCCCGCAGCAGGTTCTCCATGAAGAAGCCCGCGCGCAGGCTGGTGACGTGGGGGGCCGCGGCCTTGAAGGCCTCCTCCACCGGCTTGAGCACGGACACCGGGCCGGTGCCGGGGCCGGTCTGCGCGCCCACGCTGGAGAGCACCACCACGCGCTTCACGCCGTGCGCCTTCACCAGCGCCGCGGCCTGCTTGCCCGCGTCCTGCGCCCAGGTGATGAAGTCCGGACGGGCCAGCGGCGGCGACAGCCAGAACAGCGCCTCCGCGCCCTGGAGGGCCGCGTCCAGCGTGGCCTTCTCGTCGATGGAGCCCTGCACCAGCTTCGCGCCCTGCTTCACCAGGTCCGCCACCTTCTCCGGGTTGCGGCTGATGAGGGTCACCTGACGGCCGGCCTTCAGGAGCTTCTCGACGAGGGGACGACCGATGTTGCCATTCGGGGTGTTGATGACGATGGACATGGACTGCCTCCAGCGACAGCGAGATGGCCCAACAGTGCCCCGGCGCCAGTCATGAGGCCACCTCATGGTATGCATTGCCACATGCGCCGCATTCATGAAACCCGGAAGTGGGCTGCCGACGAGGTGGACCTCGCGGGCATCAACCTCAACCTGCTGGTGGCGCTGGACGCGCTGCTGAAGGAGGCGCACGTCACCCGCGCCGCCGCGCGCGTGGGCCTCACCCAGTCCGCGATGAGCCATGCGCTGGGCCAGCTGCGGGAGCTGCTGGACGACGCGCTCCTCATCCGGGGCCGGGGCGGCATGGTGCTGACGCCGCGCGCGGAGCAGCTCGCCGCGCCACTCCGACGGGGGCTGGTGGAGCTCCAGCGCGCGCTGCGCAACGAGCCCGCCTTCGAGCCCGCCACCGCGTCACGCCGCTTCACCGTGGCCACGCGCGACTACTTCGGTTCGGCGCTGCTGCCCTCCGCGCTGGAGCTGCTCGGCCGCGAGGCGCCCGGCGTGGACCTGTCGGTGCAGCACGTGGAGAGCACCACCTACCCGACGCTCCTGGAGAGTGGCGAGGTGGACCTGGTCGTCGTCACGCCACCGGTGGAGTCCGGGCCCGGCCTGCGCCAGCAGAAGCTCTTCACCGAGGACTTCGTCTGCGTGGTGCGCAAGGGGCACCCGCTGGTGCGCAAGACGCTGGACCTGGACACGTACCTGAAGCTGTCCCACGTCCTCATCAGCCCGCGCGGCGACGGCGTGGGCGCGGTGGACCGGGTCCTCGTCCAGCGGGGGCTGCCCCCGCGCCGCATCGCCCTGCGCGTGCCCTACTTCCTCATCGCCCCGCTGGTGGTGACGCGCTCCGACCACGTCCTCACCGCGCCACGCCGCCTCATCGCTGCGTTCAGTGGAGCGTATCCACTCCAGGTGTTTCCCCCGCCCCTGCCCGTGCCCTCCTTCGACATGATCCAGGTCTGGCACGAACGGTTCGACGGTGACCCGGCCCACCAGTGGCTGCGCGGACTCGTCGCGCGCGCCGTGGGGGTGATGCATCCGGGGTCACGAAACACCCGGAGTTCACGACGCGTGCGGCGCACGCCGGGTTCCTGACACTCGGGGGCGGCGATACTGAACGCAAGTGCACAGGTGGGGGAGCATCGCATGGGGGGCATCGTGTAGGGTGCGACCCATGAATCCAGAGAAGCTTGTCTTCGCCCAGACCGTCGACGCGCTGTTCGTCCGAGCGCTGGAGAACCGCCTGACGCCCGCGTGCGTCGAGCACCTGAAGCGGGCGGGGCTGGACCTCGACGCGAAGCTGGAGCGCACCTACACCCTGGAGCAGTGGCGGGAGTTCCTGCGCATCGCGGCCGGCCACGTCTATGGCGGCGTGCCCGCGGAAGCGGCGTACTACTCGCTGGGCGAGCGCTTCATGGATGCCTATTTCGGCACCTTCTTTGGCCGGGCCCTCTTGGGCGTGGGTAAGCTCGCCGGCCCCCGCCGGATGCTGCTGCGCGCGGACCTCGGCTTTCGCGCCGGCAACAACTTCAGTGAAATCAAAATCGTGGAGCGCAGCGCGACGTCGCTGGAGCTGTGGATGAACGACGTGCTGGCGGATCAGCCGACGTTCGCGGCGGGGCTCTTGGCGCGCGCGGTGGCGCTGTGCGGCGGCTGGCGGGTGGTGGCGCTGCCGGAGGAGTTCGACGGCACGGCGGCCACGTTCCACCTGCGCTGGAGTGAAGCGCCGTCCGAGGGGGCGCTCAGCGCCACTGAGGATGGGTCCGCAGGCGACGCTCGACCTCAGGCGTGAGTTCGGCCCCGTGCGGGGCCCGCGAGGACGAGCGCTCCCAGCGTTCGCGCCACCGGGTCCCCAACGGGGAAGTCAGGGATTCGTAGCGGGTCGAGGCCACGGTGGTCTCCCCCTTGGTGCCGGTGGAAGCGCCGGCGCCCACGAAGAACCCGGCGAGCAGCAACGTGACGCGGGTGGGCGTGGCCGCGCTGTAGGTCATCAGCAGCGCCCCCTCCCCGTCCTCGCGGCAGTGCCGGCGCACCCGGGCCAGCACGGACTCGGTCCACATGTCCGGGTTGGATGCGGGGGAGAACGGGTCGAAGAAGACGAGGTCGGCCAGGGGCAGCTCACCGTCCAGGAAGGGCACGGCGTCGCCCAGTTTCAGGGTCCACCGGAGGCCGGGCTCTTCCCAGGTGCCGTCGCGCATGAGGCTTTCGGCGGCGGCGCGGAAGGGCTGGAGGAACGGGAAGCCCTCGGCGTCCGCGAGGGCGAGGCGCAGCGGGGCCTGGTCCACTTCCAGGCTGACGACGTGCAGCTCTCTTGCGCGCTCGGCGCCCAGCTCGCGGGCACGGGTGAGCGCGGCGACGGCGTTGGTGGCGGCGCCCAGGCCCACGTCGAGGATGACGAGCGGAGGGCCGGGCTGGCGCAGGCGGTCCGCGAGGCGGGGTTGATCCACGTAGAGGCCCAGGGCCTCCTGCCAGGGGCCCACGGCGGGGTGCATGACCTCGCCGTGTCCCAGGTGGCGCACGGCGCGGTGGCCGTTGCGCAGGGTGACGAGTTCGAAGTCGCCGTCGCGCGGGTTCGATGGGTCGGACATGGGGCGCGGGTTCCTGGCCTGGAAGGGGGCGGGTGCGGAAGGATGGCTGCCTAGCATGACGATTCCAGCGCAGGAACACCGGGGCCGGCTCGACGGGGAGGACGTGCGCCATGGGGAGG
>NZ_RAWI01000489.1 GCF_003612125.1 Corallococcus praedator | reverse complement strand
CGTCGCGCGCCCCCTGACGCCGGAGGCCTTCGCACCCTTCGGTGACGTCGTCTCCGCCGGGCTCAAGAGCGGCGCCTCCGCGAACCAGGGCACCGCGGTGCGCTTCGACTGGTCGGCGAAGCTGGAGAGCGATCGCGCGGGCGCGAAGCCCAACCTCGCGGTGTTCCGCTCGGTGCCGCAGCCCCTGCCCTTTTCGGTGAAGCTGCTGGAGCACCACCCCCGCTCCAGCCAGGCGTTCCTGCCGATGCGCTGCTCACGGTTCCTGGTGTGCGTCGCGCCGACCGCGCCGTCAGGAGGACCCGACCTGGACGGGCTGGTCGCGTTCGTCTGCGGCCCCGGCCAGGGCGTCAACTACCACCGGGGCGTGTGGCACCACCCCATCATCGCGCTCGACACCCCCGCCGAGTTCGCGATGCTCGCGTGGGAGGACGGGAGCGCGGAGGACTGCGTCGTACGCCAGTTCTCCGCCCCCCTCTCCGTGCTCGTCGGGGACTGAAGCCCCGGTCCCCAACACGGCCAGGCACAGCGTCGTCACGACCCTCATTGCGGACCTTCCTTTCGGAAGAGGACGCATCTCATGCAAGCTGCGGGCGGGCTTCCAAGGAGGGCGTGCATGGCCAACGCTGTATCGAAGACCGCGTATTACACCCTGGGCTGCCGGGTGGCGGATGCGCGCAAGCCCCGTCCCCTGTGCGGCGACACCTTCGCGTCGCGGTTCATGAACGACGAGGCCCGGCAGGTCTGGGAGCGCTTCCAGTCCTTCACCCAGCCCAATGCCAGCAATGCCGCCCGGCATCAGATCATCGACACGCTGGTGCAGGAGGAGCTCGACCGCGATCCCCAGGCGCGGGTGGTGGTGCTCGGCGCGGGCTTCGACACGCGGGCCTACCGCCTGCGGGGCGGACGGTGGCTGGAGATCGACGACGCCAGCATCATCACCCAGAAGGACGCGAGCCTTCCGGTGACGGAGGCGAAGAACCCCCTGGAGCGCATCGCCATCGACTTCGCCACGGAGTCGCTCGCCGCCCGGCTGGCGCCGTACCGGGATTCGCGGCGCACGCACGTCATCATCGAAGGCGTGCTCATGTACCTGACACACGCCCAGCGCCGGGACATGCTCGCCGTGCTCCGTGACGTGTTCCCCCAGCACGCCGTGTATTGCGACCTGATGAAGGCGTCCTTCTTGAATGCCTACAGCCGCGACCTGTACGCGGTGCTGTCCGAAATGGGCGCGTTCTTCCAGGACATGACGGATGCCCCGGAGGCCGTCTTCCTGGAGGCCGGCTACACGCCCGCGTCCTCCACCTCCGTCCCCCTGCGCTCGGCGGAGCTGGCGGGCCAACGGGTGCCCGCCTTCGTCATCCGCCACGTCCTGCGCCCGGTGCGCGACGGCTACCGCATCTGGAAGTTCGAGCGGACCTGACGCCTCACGGCGCCTTGCGGACCGGGGGCGGCTGCCCCAGCGCCACGCTGCCCAGGATGAGCGTGCCCGCGATGAACATGGAGGGCGTCAGCGGTTCGTCCAGCAGCATCCAGGCCCAGGCCACCGCGAACAACGGCACCAGGTACGTGACGGACACGGCGCGCGCCGCGCCGATGCGCTGGATGAGGCGGTAGTACACGGCATACGCGAAGCCGGTGCAGACCATGCCCAGGGACGCCGCCGCCATCCACGGCCGCGCCCCGATGGGCTCGGCTGGCCACGTGGCGATGGCGAAGGGCAGCATCAGCAGCGCGGAGCAGGACAGCGTGGCGGCGGCCACGGCCGCGGCGGGCAGGCCGGTGAGGTGGCGCCGCACCATGTTCGCGCCAATGCCATACAGGAACGCGGCCAGGGTCCCCGCCGCCGCCGCCCAGGCGATGCTCTCCCCCGCCGCCTTGCCGCTGGCCAGCACCACCACCCCGACGAAGCCGGTGAGCAGCGCCACCGCCCGCTTCACGCCGATGCGCTCCCCGTAGAAGAGGAACGCCACCAGCGCGGTGAACAGCACCGCCATGCTGTTGGTGATGGCCCCGATGCCGGCGGGCGCACGCCGCGCGGCCCAGGCGAACAGCGCGAAGGGAATGGCCGAGTTGAGCACGCCCACCAGCGCCAGCTTCGGCCACAGGCCGGGCCCGAAGGACGCCCGCGCGCGCCACAGGAACGGCATCAACACCAGGGCGCCCAGCGCGAGCCGCAGCTCCACCAGCGGCAGCGGGCCAAAGGCCGGGGCCGCGATGCGCATGAACATGAAGGACGCGCCCCAGATGGCGGCCAGCCCTCCCAGCTCCAGCGGCGTGAGCCACGCCCGGTTGAGGGTGGGTGATACGGGGTGGGGATGGGTGAGACCGGAAGCACTCATGGCGGGTCTCCTGAGCGGAGGAATGAACCAGGTTTCTGACTGGACCTCTTTTCACGCCCGCCCCTTTATTCGACAAGCGCATACTTTCCGGGTCAGCCACAAGCCAGATTTGAGGCTCCTCATGACCCTGCTGCGCACGGATCTGCTTCCCGCCCTGGCGGCCTTCGAGTCCGCCGCCCGCCACCAGAACTTCGCCCATGCGGCGGAGGAGCTGCACCTGACCGCCAGCGCGGTCAGCCACCACGTCCGCAAGCTGGAGGGGCGGCTGGGCATCGTGCTGTTCCAACGGCACGCGCGCGGCGTGGCGCTGACCGCCGAAGGACGACAGCTCGCGGATGCCGCCAGCAACGCGATGGCGGACATGGACAGCGTCCTGGGCACCCTGCACCGCGCGCGGGACGAGGACGACGTGGTGCGCGTCACCACCCTGCAGTCGCTGGCCTACGCGTGGCTGCTGCCGCGCCTGCCCCGGTTCGCCGCCGCGCACCCGCGCGTCCGCCTCCACGTCGACACGACGCTGTCGCTGACGCGCTTCGACGAGGGCGGCCCCGACGTGGGCATCCGCTATGGCCAGGGGCCCTGGACGGGCCTGAGCGCGCAGCCCCTGATGGGCGACTCGCTGTTTCCCGTGGCCTCCGCGAAGCTGGGCGGCATCGAGCAAGCGCGGGACGCGGAGGACGTCGCGAAGCTGCCCCTGGTGGCCGACCTGTCGCGGCAGGGTTGGGCGGACTGGTTCCGGGCCGCGGGCGTGCGGACCACCCGGTTCGACGAGCGCTACAGCTTCAGCGACTCCACCGGCGCGCTGATGGCCGCGGTGCAGGGCCTGGGCGCGGCGCTCGCCCGCGAGAGGATTGTCGCGCCGTACTTCGCGGACGGACGGCTGGTCCGACTGCCCGGGCCCACCGTGCCCACGCGCTACAGCTACTTCGTGGTGACCCCGGCGCACCGACGGCCCCGCGCCGCCGTGCGGACCTTCATCGATTGGCTGCTCACGCAGCCCTCACTGCTCGACCCCATGGTCGCTCCGACGCAAGGCGTTGCACCGTCACGCCGGAAAGTTCGGCAATGACTGCCCAACCTTTTCCCTGACGTCAAAAGGGTCCACACTGGCCGCGCAGTTCCCCTCAAGAGGAGCACGCATGCGCACGCTGATGAAGTCGCTGCTGACGTTCTCGGCTGTCCTTTCCCTCGCGCCCATGACTGCCTTTGCCCTGCCGCCCCAGTGTGATGACATCTGCTGGTCGGCGGATTGCGACACGCCGTGTGGCATGCGCAACCGCTGGAGCACGTGTGGGGCATGGGACCCGGGACTGTGCGTGGGCGCCGTGACGCCCTCCGAGCCCTCGGCCTCGGTGACGCCGGATGAGGCCCGCGACGCCGAGCAGGTCTGCAGCGAGGAGAACCCGACCGCCGAGCAGGCCGTCACCGCGGGGAGCTGAGTCGCGGTGTCCGTTCGCGAGGTCCGGGAGTCACGTCTCCGGGCCTCGCGGCGGGCCAGGCCTTTTCAGCCGCCCAGCTGGACCGCGTGCTTCACCCAGGTGTCGACCTCCACGGCCTTCACGAGGAAGTCCGCCACGTCCGCCCGGGAGATGGCGAAGGGCACCTTCTCCAGCGCGGTCTTCGTCACGTACCGCCCGCGCGCGGGCCCGTCGGTGAGCCGGCCCGGCCTCGCGATGACCCAGTCGAGCCCGCTGCCGCGCACGAGCTGCTCCTGCCGGTCGTGGTCCTCGAAGGGCAGCTTCAGGATGAGCGACCTCACCAGGGTCCGCACCACGACGTTCATGAGCGCCTGGCTCTCCCCCGCCCCCATCGCGCTCAGCACGGACAGCTTGCGCACGCCGTGCGCCTTCATCGCGTCGATGACGAGGCCGGTGCCCTGGGTGAAGTAGTTCGGGTTCTCCTTGAACGCCTTCAGCTGCGTCGCGGACGCGGTGAGGATGACCGCATCCTGTCCGCGCACGGCCTCCTCCACGGAGGCGCGCTGGTGGAAGTCCCCCTTCATCCGCGTCAGCTTCGGATGCTCCAGCACCAGCTTCTCCGGGCTGCGCGCGAAGGCCGTCACGGCGTGCCCTCGCTCCAACGCGGTCCGGACCGCGGCCGCACCTGTTCCCTGCGATGCCCCGATGACCACGATTCGCATGTCGCTGCCCCTCCCTGGGCGCGACCGTAACGCCGGGCCCCCCACACCGCCAGGGTTCCGCATCCCCACCGAGGGTCCGAGCCTGCGTCCCGACAGGAGCCCCGTCCCCCGGCTGCCCGGCCTGCCCGCGCTTTCGCTTGTGCCCGCGCACCAAGGCCCGTAGCTTGGGCAGATATATGGGTTCCCATTCAAATCGCTCCGCGCCATCGTCCGAGGTCTCCGGCGAGGTGCGCTCGGCCATGGAGAGCGTGCGCCGGCTGGTGCGCGTGTTGAGGGTCTCCGCGCGCGCCTCCGAACGGCTGGTGGGCATCAGCGGTGCCCAGCTCTTCATCCTCCAGGAGCTGGCGGAGGCCGGGCCCTGCTCCATCAACGCCCTGGCGGAGCGCACGCTGACGCATCAGAGCAGCGTGTCCGTCGTCGTGGCGAAGCTCATCGAGCAGGGACTGGTGAGTCGCAACCGGTCCCCCGAGGACGGCCGCCGGGTGGAGGTGTCGCTGGAGCCCGCGGGCCGGGCCCTGGTGAAGAAGGCGCCTCCCATGGCCCAGGCGCGCCTCATCTCCGGCTTGCGCGAGTTGGAGCCACGCGTGCGCACCGGCCTGGTTCAAGGCCTGGAGGCCTGGGTGCGGGAGCTGGGGCTGGAGGGCGACGTGCCCTCGCTCTTCTTCGAGGACGAAGCCGCGCGCCCTTCCAGGAAACGCAAGTCACGGGAGCACACGGATGAAGAAGCCTGACGTAGAACGCATCGAGGAAGCGGTAGGAGAAGGACCCCAGGCGCGAGAACAGCTCCCGGTGGCCCCGTCCATGGGCCCCGCGCTCGCGAACCTGCGAGCGCCCCGCCTTCATGAGTCGGTGGACCGGCGCGCGGTGTTCATCAGCGCCATGGCGGTGGTGCTCGCGGTCGTGGCGGCCCTCGTGGCCCAGGGGCTGGGCGCGCTGATCCACTTCTTCACGAACCTCGCCTTCTTCGGCCGGCTGTCGGTGCAGCCGGCGTCGCCCGGGGACAACACGCTGGGCCTCTGGGTCATCGTCGTTCCCGTGCTGGGCGCGATCGTCGTGGGCCTGATGGCGCGCCATGGCTCACGGGCCATCCGGGGCCACGGCATCCCCGAGGCCATGGAGCAGGTGCTGTACAACCAGAGCCGCATCCCGCCCCGGATGACCCTGCTCAAGCCGCTGTCGGCGGCGATCGCCATTGGCACGGGCGGCCCGTTCGGCGCGGAGGGCCCCATCATCGCCACCGGTGGCGCGCTGGGGTCGCTGCTGGGCCAGGGCCTCCATGTGACGGCCGACGAGCGCAAGGCGCTGCTCGCCGCCGGCGCCGCCGCGGGCATGGCCGCCACCTTCGGCGCGCCGGTGTCCGCGGTCCTGCTCGCCGTGGAGCTGCTGCTCTTCGAGTTCAAGCCCCGCTCCGTCATCCCCGTGGCGCTGGCCACCGCCACCGCCACCGGCGTGCGGATCGCCTTCATGGGCGGCGCGCCGGCCTTCGTCATCCCGGACCTCGTGACGCCTTCCGGAAGCGCGCTCGCCTTCTATGGGGTGATGGGTGTCGCCATGGGCATGGCGTCCGTGGTGTGCACGCGCGCGGTGTACTGGCTGGAGGATGCGTTCGAGAAGCTCCCCCTGCACTGGATGTGGTGGCCCGCGCTGGGCGGCGTCGTGGTGGGGGTGGTGG
>NZ_RAWI01000488.1 GCF_003612125.1 Corallococcus praedator | reverse complement strand
CATTGGAGGCGGGGGTGGAGGAGGGGCTCGCGCTGATTGAACAAGCGGAGGCCCGGACCACCAGCTTCCTGGGACTGTTCGGGACGCGTGAGTCGATGGGGCCCGACTACGTGCTGAAGCGGGCGGTGGGCGCGAAGATGGGCCTCTACGGCAACTCCCCGGAGGAGGCCGTGTACGGTGGGACGCAGCGGGATGCGAACGGACAGCCGCTGACAGGGGAGAAGTCCTACGTGCTGCGCTTCAACAAGGGGGGACTGCCGCCGGTGAAGTTCTTCTGGTCGCTGACGCTGTACCGGTTGCCGGAGCGGGAGTTGGTGGACAACCCGTTGGAGCGCTACGCGTTGGGAGACCGGACGCCGGGGCTGAAGTATGGCCCGGATGGCTCCCTGTCGCTGTTCATCCAGCGGGAGATGCCCACGGCACCGGAGCAGCGGGCCAACTGGCTGCCCGCGCCCGAAGGGCCCTTCACGCTCGTCTACCGCTTCTATGGGCCCGACGAGCGGGTCCAGAAGGGCCAGTGGACGCTGCCTCCGGTGCGCCCGTTGGATGCCTGAGGAGCCACCCGCGGAGGCGGACATGGATGGAGTCGACAATGCCTTCGCGCTCCTGCTCGATGGCGGGGGCGGAGCGCGTCCCTTGCCGTTGGAGCAGGTCCGGGACTGGAAGCCTTCGGATGGCGCGCTCTGGCTGAACCTGTCCCCGGACATCCCGGACCTGCCCCGCGTGCTGGAGCAGACCTTCCCCCTGCCTCCGGACGTCCGCGACACCCTGCTCGGGGACGTGGGACGGGTGCGCACCGACGTCGTCCAAGGTGATCAGCTCATCCTGCTCATGCAGCACCCGGATGCCGTGCGCACCGGGGCTCCCCCAAGGATGCTGCGCGCCTGGATGTCGTCGCAGCACTGCGTCACCATCGCCTACGGCGGCCAGCCCGCCGTCGTGTTGCTGCGCCACAAGCTCGCGCAGGGCCATGGGCCTCGGGGCCCGGACCTGTTCCTCGCCTTCGCCAACGCCGCGATCGAGGAGGCCGCCCTGCGCCTCACCGACTTCGACGACGCCCTGTCCGAACTGGAGGGGCGCTTCGAGGAGCGTCGCGCGGAGGATGTCGCCGCCGAGCACCTGCGCAGGCTGCGCCGGGGGCTGCTGGAGCAGCGCCGCTTCGTCTCGCTCTCCCGCGACGCCATCGTGCGGGTCAGCCTGCTGGACGTGGGGTGGCTCGTCGCGCAAGAGCCGCGGATGCAGCAGAGCTCCGAGCGTGCCGGCTCCCTCCTCAAGGAACTGGATGCCCTGGTCGAGCGCGCCCGCGTCCTTCACGAGGACGAGAAGGCCCGTCAGGACGACAAGAGTCAGCGCATCCTCTACCTGCTCACCATCATCTCCGGCGTCTTCCTCCCCCTGTCCTTCATCACCGGCCTGCTGGGCGTCAACCTGGGTGGTATCCCCGGCACGGAGTGGAGGGGTGCGTTCCTCCTGCTGGTGCTCGTGCTCATCGTCCTCGCCGTCATGGAGTGGCGGGCCCTGCGCCGCCGCGATCTGGTCTGAAGTGAAGCAGGCGGGCCTCCGTCAGCGGACAGTGCCATGCGACCCCGGACCCCATGTGCGGAGCCGCCACTTCCTCACCAGCTTCATCCCGGGCGCAGCACAGGCGGGGAGAGCACAATGGCGGGAGCTCGCACATGCTGGAAGCTGCTCGGGCTCATGGGGGGCCTGTGCTGCGCCGCTTCCTCTCTCGCACAGACGACGCAAGCCCCCTCCGCGGGGGCGGGGGCGGCTTGCGGGCACAGCAGGCCCTTCCCGCGTCCCCTCCACGCCGCGTTGTGAAGTCTCCCTTCAGGGCCCACCCTCCTGGGGTCGGTGTCTGGGATTGCGTGAAGGGGAGGCGGCCGTGGTTCGACGCATGCGGAATGGCTCGCGACAGACCTGCCTGCTCTGGACCCTCGCGCTGCTCTGGGCGGCTCCCCTCCAGGCGCTCGCGGCGGATCCGCTGCCCTCCTGGAACGACGGCCCGGTGAAGCAGTCCATCATCGACTTCGTCACCCGCTCCACCACCGAGGGCAGCCCTGGCTTCATCCCTCCGGAAGAGCGCATCGCCACCTTCGACAACGACGGCACGCTCTGGCAGGAGCAGCCCGTGGTGCAGGGCGCCTTCCTGAAAGAACAGGTCAAGGCCCGGGTGAAGGAGGATGCGTCGCTCGCGCTCAAGCAGCCCTTCAAGGCCGTGCTGGAGGGGGACCTGGCCCTGCTTTCGACGATGGACGAGCCTGAGCTGATGGCGCTGTTCTCGGCCACCCACAAGGGCAAGACGCAGGAGGAGTTCGCCGCGGAGGCGCGGACCTTCTTCAAGACCGCCCGCCACCCGAAGCTCGGCGTGCCGTACACGCAGCTTGCCTACGCGCCCATGCTGGAGCTGCTCCAGTACCTGCGCGCGCACGGTTTCCAGACGTGGATCAGCTCCGGTGGCGGTACTGACTTCATGCGCGTCATCTCCGAGGACACCTACGGCATCCCGCCCCAGCAGGTCATCGGCAGCGACTTGAAGGAGCACTTCGACGACCAGGACGGCCACCCCGTGCTGCGGCGCGAGGCGAAGGTGGAGCACATCAATGACAAGGCGGGCAAGCCGGTGGGCATCGGGCAGCGCATCGGGCGGCGGCCCGTGTTCGCCGCGGGCAACGTGCGTTCGGGCGGGGACATCCAGATGCTCCAGTACACGAAGCAGCAGCCGCGCGCGGGCTTCACCCTGCTCATCAACCACGACGACGCGCAGCGCGAGTTCGCCTATCAGGAGAAGAACGACGCCTCGCTGAAGGCCGCGCGCGCCGGGGGCTGGGCGGTGGTGAGCATGCGCCAGGACTGGAAACACATCTTCCCGGAGGGACGCTGATGCACTTCCTGCACGACATCATCGCTTTCCTGGTGTCCAGCTTCATCGTCGCGCTGGGGTTGTCCCAGGGGCTGGCGTGGCACCTGGAGGACCTGGGCCGGGGCGTGCGTCAGCCGGCGTTCAAGCGGGGGCTGCTGGTGTCGCTGGTGGCGGTGCCAGTGCTGTCCGTGCTCGTGGCCAGGGCGCTGCTGCCCGTGCAACCCGTCGCGGCGGGCGTCATCGCGTTGATGGCGTTCTGCCCGGGGCTGCCCATGTCGCTCAAGCTCATCTCCCAGCAGAAGGGGAACCTGCCGTTGGCCCTGGCGCTGTCCATCACCCTGTCGCTCATCGCCATCGTCCTGCTGCCGCTGTCGCTGACGCTGCTGGAGCAGTTGTTCCCGGTGGCCATCCAGGCGCCGCCATACCGGGTCCTCCTGGCCAGGGTCATCCTCCCGTTCCTCGTGCCCTTCGCACTGGGGATTGGACTCCAGAAGCTGTCGCCCGTCTGGGCCCGGCGTCTGCTCAAGCCCGCGAAGCTCTTCTTCGCCGTCGCGCTGGCGGTGGCGGCGCTGCTGATGATCGTCGCCGGCCTCCCGCTGTTGAAGCGCCTCCACTTCTGGGGCTTCGTCGCGATGCTGGTGGTGACGCTGGGCTCGGCGGTGATGGGCCACCTGGCGGGAAGGCCCCGGCCGGAGGACAGCACGGCGCTGGCCATCTCCGCCGTCTTCGGCAACCCGGCCTTCGCCTTCTGCCTGGGTGGCAGCACCTACCCGATGAAGACCCTGCTGGGCGTCATGGGCCTGTACCTGGTGGTGCGCACCCTGGCGCTGCTGCCGTATCAAATCTGGAACCAGCGCCACCTGAAGTCCGAACGCGGACGTGGAACGTCGCTGCCGCCGGGCAGGCGGGCCCACGCTTGAGCGCGCATGTGGCCGGGTGGGCGATGCCGTGGGCCGCGTGCGTCCCCACCCTGACCGCGGGAAGGGGGCACCGCGGCGGGTGCCCGAAGGGGACGGGCCATGAAGCTGTCAGCGGACACGCTCGGCCACGTCCTGCGGCGCGCGCTTCCGGGGGTCGAGCAGGCGCGGACGTATCCGAAGCGGTGGTTGCGCGCGGACATGCTGGCCGCGCTCACCGTGGGGGCCATGCTCATCCCGCAGGGGCTGGCGTACGCGCAGATCGTCGGCGTGCGCCCCGTGGCCGGGCTGTACGCGGGTGTCTTCGCGATGCTGGCCTACGCGCTGTTCGGCCCGTCGCGCCACCTGCTGCTGGGGCCGGAGGCGGGCGCCGCCATCCTCACCGCGACCGCGCTGGCCCCCGTGGTGGCGGGCGGAGGCCCGGAGCGGCTGGCGTCGCTCGCGGCCCTGCTGGCGCTGATGGTGGGAGGCATCAGCCTCATCGGGGGACTGTGCCGGGCGGGGGCGCTCGCGGACTTCCTGTCGCGGCCCATCCTCATCGGCTACATCAACGGCGCGGCGCTCATCATCATCGGCAGTCAGCTGGCGCGGATGCTGGGGTTGGAGCGCAAGTCGAACGAGTTCGCGGGGCAGCTCTGGGAGGTGGCGTCCAACGTGGGACGCACGCACGAGCCCACGCTGCTCCTGGGGCTGGGCATCATCGTGGCGCTGGTGGCGATGCGCAGCTTCCTGCCGCGCTGGCCCGCGCCGCTGGTGATGGTGGTGCTCACCACGCTGGCGGCTTCTGTGTTCCAACTGGAGCACGGGGGCATGAAGGTGGTGGGAAGCATCTCCGCGGAGGCGCCTGCCTTTGGACTGCCTTCGGTGGGCTTCGCGGACTTCCGCGCGCTGCTGCCGGCGGCGCTCAGCCTCGCGCTGGTGAACTACGCGAGCTCCGTGCTCACGGGGCGCATCTACGCGGACCGGTTCGGCTACCGCCTGGACGCGAACCAGGAGTTTTTCGGTCAGGCGGCGGCGAACCTGGTGACCGGCCTCACGCAGGGGTTCCCGGTGACGGGCAGCGATTCGCGCACGGCGGTGAACGCGTCCATGAAGGGCCGCACGCAACTGGTGGGCGTGGGCGCGGCGGCGGTGGTGCTGGTGTTCACGCTGTTCCTCACGCCGCTGCTGGCGAAGCTGCCCCTGGTGACGCTGGGGGCCATCGTCATCGTCGCGGCGGTGTACCTGCTGGAGGTGCAGCCCATCATCTGGCTGTGGCGGGTGCGGCCAGTGGAGGCGCTGCTCGCGGTGGTGACGATGCTGGGCGTGCTGCTGCTGGGCATCCTGCAGGGCATCCTCATCGCGGTGGCGCTGGCGTTGGTGGACCTCATCCGCCGCGCGGCCCATCCCCACGACGCCGTCCTGGGCGAGCGCGAGGGCGTGCCCGGCTGGCACGACGTGGAGGGCCACGCGGACGCGGAGACGGTGCCCGGGCTCGTCGTCTACCGCTTCGACGCGCCCCTCTTCTTCGCCAACGCCCGCTTCCTGCGCGAACAGGTGCGCAGGCTGGTGGCGGAGTCCCGCGTCCCGGTGAAGTGGTTCGTCCTGGATGCGTCCTCCGTGTTCGACCTGGACGTCACCGCGGCGGAGGGGCTGGAGAAGCTGCGACGCGAACTGGAAGGCGAAGGCATCGTGCTCGCGGTGGCGCAGGCACGGGCGCCGATGCGCTCGATGCTGCGGCGCTCGGGCCTGCTTGCCCGGCTGGGGAAGGAGCGGCTCTTTCCCACCGTGGGCGCGGCCGTGCGGGCCTTCCAGCAGGAGGAGGGTCCCCGGGAGCCCGTCATGGCGGAGGCTGCCCGGCCTGCTCCGGTGCACTGACGCCATGAAACGCACGACCGGGTGGGGCAGGGGCGTGGCGCTGGGGCAGGACGCGTCCTGCGCCAGCTTCTCGCGCATCGACACGCGGGAGACGGGCGGCGCGGGCGACGACAGCGACGCGGAGGCGACATGAGACGGGAGCATCCCCTGGACCTGCCGGTGGACGAGGAGGTCGCGTCGGCCTTCCTGCTCGACCTCGCGAGGGCCCTGCACCTGGCCTACCAGCCGTCGCTGCTGGTGGAGGCGCGCGTGAGGCGGGCGGCGAAGGCCTGGGGGCTCCAGGTGGAGGTCTTCACGCTCCAGAGTCTGGCGATGACGGAGGTGGTGTCCTCACGGCGTCCCCGCGTGGCCTTCGCGCGGCTGCCCTTCAACCCGCACTGGAACCTGGGCCGGGCGGCGGCGCTCCTGCGGCTTGCGGACGCCATCGCGCAAGGGGGTGTGCGGCTGCCCGAGGCCCGTTCGGAGCTGGACCGCATCCTGGCCACGCATTCACCGTATCCCGAATGGCTGGTGTTCCTGGCGTACGGTGTCTACGGC
>NZ_RAWI01000487.1 GCF_003612125.1 Corallococcus praedator | reverse complement strand
AACACCCTAGGGTTCGTCGGCAGCGTCAGATGGGTATAAGAGACAGGGGGGGAGGGGGAGTGATACATTCGAGCCTCCTCCGTGCGGCGCCCACGCAAGGGTCATCTCGACATGTCCAGCCTCTGGTTCAACGTCCCCTTCCTGTATTGCCGCTTCCGGATGCTCGTCTCGCATTCGGTGCGCGAGAAGAGGGATGAGGGCCTTGTTTCCACGCACGACGCGCAGGTGGTCATCGCGGGGGCGTTCCGGCTTCAAGCGGGCCACGGTGTCCAGGCCCCCTACTTCTTCAACGACGCCGCGGTGTTTCGGGTCCAGGGTCGGTGTGTGAATGAATCGGTCCAGACAGGGCCGGTGGGCCGAATGGAAGTGAAGACCACGATGGTCATGTCTGGAGTCACCACGCCGAACGTGGTCTCCCTGAGCATCGATCCCGACTTCGACCATCAAGGGGTGTTCAAGACAGGGGCCGACGGTCGTGATCCCTTCGTCGCGATGCAGGTCGATACCGTGCGCAAGATCGTGGGCGAAAACCTGAACCACACCGAGCAAGAACATTCCGTGGATCAGCTTCGGATCAAGTTCTCCCTGCTCCAATGGAAGCTTCCGGAGAAGCCAGGGGAGCTGCGCTTCGATGAAACCTCCGGCGCCAACGTCGACTCCATCGACGGCTGTCGGTGGGACTGCGAGCGCCCGAAGATTTCCGGTGTCCTGCGGCTCACGCCCGGCATCCCGGCCTTTCGCATCGTGGATGACTCCGTGGAGCAGAACCCCGTTCCGAACTGTCGCATCCGCGTCCAGGGCCCGGACCGGCGGGAGCAGGAGTTCGAGACCGACGCGCAGGGCGAGGTCTTCATCCCCCGCACCGGCGACGAGGTCTACACCCTGCTCGGCGTCGTCCAGGACGAAGCCCCCCTGGCCGGCGCGCTGCTGGGCGAATGGACCGTCGAATCCATGCCGGACCTGCCCTGAACCTTCCTCCCGACCGACACCTCCAGACCACGCAAGGGTCAGCTCGACATGTCCAGCCTCTGGTTCAACGTCCCCTTCCTGTATTGCCGCTTCCGGATGGTCGTCTCGCATTCGGTAAGCAAGAAGACGGAGAACGGCGTTTCAACACACGACGCGCAGGTGGTCATCGCGGGGGCGTTCCGGCTTCAAGCGGGCCACAGTGTCCTGGGCCCCTACTTCTCCAACAATCATGCGGTGTTTCGGGTCCAGGGTCGGTGTGTGGATACCTGGTTCATGGCCCAGCCGGGTTACCGACAGGACGTGAAGACCACGATGCTCATGTCTGGAGTCACCACGCCCAACGTGGTCTCCCTGCGCATCCATCCTGAACACGACCATCAAGGGGTGTTCAAGACAGGGGCTGACGGTCGTGACCCCGTCGTCGCGATGCAGGTCCATGACGTGAGGAAGATCGCGTCCGCCAATCTGAACAACACCGAGGAAGAACACTCCGTGAAGGAGTTCCGGGTCGTCTTCGCCATGGGCGAATGGAAGCTTCCGGAGAAGCCAGGGGAGCTGCGCTTCGATGGAACCTCCGGCACCAGCCTCGAATCCATCGACTGCTGTCGGTTGACTTGCGAGCGCCCGGAGGTTTCCGGTGTCCTGCGGCTCACGCCTGGCATCCCGGCCTTTCGCATCGTGGATGACTCCGTGGAGCAGAACCCCATTCCAAACTGTCGCATCCGCGTCCAGGGCCCGGACCGCCGGGAGCAGGAGTTCGAGGCCGACGCGCAGGGCGAGGTCTTCATCCCCCGCACCGGCGACGAGGTCTACACCCTGCTCGGCGTCGTCCAGGACGACCTGCCCCTGGCCGGTGCGCTGCTGGGCGAATGGACCGTGGAATCCATGCCGGACCTGCCCTGAACCTTCTTCCCGACCGACACCTCCAGGCTCATGCCGAATCTTGAAACGCTGTTGAATGACACGCTGCTGCTCACCGCCGCCCCCGACGCACCGTGGAAGTCCTACGGCGCGAGCCCGGGCGCCCTGGAAGCCGCCGCTGCGGACCCGGGCACCCCGGGCCGCTGGAACTGGTCTCACGATGTCCGCAAGCCCGGGCGCGTGAGCGGAGTGACCTACCACCTGCTCCGGACGCCCTGGTACGTCGAACAGACCCCCACCGTGCTGGAGGAGCTCCTCTGGCATCCCATCGAGGTGGGCTATCGCGGCCTGCCCCTGACGCTGGAGCTCACCAAGAAGTTCCTGGTGCGCAAATACGAGACCTCCCGTGGAACCGTCGCCAAGGGACAGTCCGCCCACTGGCTTCCCGCGGAGCTCGACCGGAGCATGCTGCTGGTCTTCGGCTTCCAGTTGAACCTGCGCGCGAAGTCCAAGACCTTCTCGCTGGAGCCCATCCCCCTGGATGTGATGGAGCGGGACGACTTCATGCCCAGGCCCGGCGCGAAGCCGCCCAAGGCGCCCGTCATGAAGGTGACGCGCACGGAGACGGGGACCCTCCAACTCGTGCCCCTGCGGGTGCTGGTGTGCGCGGAGTTCGTCTGCTGCCAGGAGAGCACCGACTACGTGCCGGGCGCCAAGGCGCGCACGTCGCGGTTCCGGCCGCACCTGATGCTCATGAGCAACCGTCCGTTGGAGAGGCTGGCCGCGAAGATCAGCATCCGCCGTCCCTCCATGTCCACCATGGCGCATGAGGGCCTGCCCCCCGCGGACGACCAGGATGGGATGTCGCACATGATGGCGACGGGGATGTGGTCGGACTCGAACTCGCCGGAGATTGCCTGGGAGAAGATATTCACCGTTTCGATCCCGCCGGTCTGGTCCTCCATCTTCTCCCGCTTCAAGACGAACCTCCCTGCGGGCGCGGGCTACCTGATGGCCTCGCCGGACGCCCCGGGTGGACCGGGGTTCCTCTCGCACCGCTGGAACGACGCGGCGGGCCGGTATGAGCAGCATCAGGAGGAGCTGATGCCGGGCCAGGGGTACTTCGACAACATCCACGTGGCGCCGCCCATGCGCGCACCCAAGACCCTCCGCGACCTCTATCCGGACGCGAAGCTGAACCTGGAGGAGATCGTCATGGCGCCCTTCTGCATCCATGACTGTCTTCACCAGCACTGGCGGTGGTTGCCGGCGAAGGAGAAGTCCCTGCACGGTTGGGATGAGAAGGGGCCCTATGCCGTCCCAGGGGCTCCGCACATCCCGCTGCATCAGCACCTGCGCGTGGAGGTGGAGTCCCCGCACGCGTATGCCTATTGCGTCCGCTCGGAACAGGTCCTGGAGCCGGGCCGCTGGGAGTACATCCTGCACGAAGGACTGGCCTACGGAATCAGCGCGAGCCACGACGTGATGGGCAAGATGCTGCTGGGAGGTCGGGCGCTGCTCTCCCCGTGGCCCTCGGAGGCGCAGGCGTCGTGGGCGATGTTCTACTGGGTGCTGCGCTACAGCCGCACCCGCGACCGGGCCGTCGAGCGGCTCCTGGAGGACGGGGCGCCCGTCCCTTGAAACCTGACACCATGCCCAGTTCCTGGTTCGACGTCCCCTTCCTGTTCTGCCGCCTCCGCATCGTCGCGTCGTACACGGTGCGCGAGAACACGATGCCGTCCTTCGACAGCCTCACGACGCGGGACGTGGAGGTCGCTGTCTCGGGCGCGTTCCGGCTTCAGGCCGCGCATGGCCTCCAGCCCTACTTCCGCAATGAGCAGGTGTCTCTCCATGTCAGGGGACGCACGCGGGGCGAGTTCGTCCTCATTGAAAAAGACACGAGCCTCACCAGGGGCGCCACGGCGAAGTTCGCGGGCACCACCACGGCTGGCCTCGTCGCGCTGACCCTCTTCCCGGGCGACAAGCACGAGGCCCAACTGGCTCTGCCCTTCGGGGAGGCCTTCACCCTCCCCATCAAGTCCCAGGTCTGGGAAACCTACACGCACCCGAAAGGGACCCACACGAACCGGGGCACGGTCGATGATGAGTTCAGCATCGGCGATCACCTGACGTTGACCTTCCCTGAGAAGCCAGGCGAGGTGCGTCTGGACAAGGCCGAGCCGCTGATCGGGTTCTTTCCCGACTGCAAGACCGAAGGGGGCGTCCGTCTCACCGGCCTCCTCCGCCTCACCGCCGACATCCCCGCCTTCCACCTGGCGGATGACACGCTGGACGCGAATCCCATTCCCCACTGCCGCGTGCGCGTCCTCTGCCCGGATGGCGTCGAGCGCGAATACGAGTCCGACGAGGCGGGAGACATCTTCATCCCCCGCGCCGACAAGGGCGTCTACACGCTCGTGGAGGTCCTGCACGACCGAGCGCCCCAGTCCGCCGCGGTCCCCGGTGCGTGGAGCGTCGACGTGATTCCAGACATGGCCTGAACCTCTTCCCGATCCACACCCCGACAATCCATGCCGAATCTCGACGCGCTGTTGAAGGACACGATGTTGCTGACGGCGGCCCCCGGAGCGCCGTTCCAGGAGTTCGGTGGCGACGCGGGCACCTCCGAGTCCGCCGCCTCTCCCAGCGTTGGAGACCGCTGGGCCTGGACCCACGACCTGTCGAACGCCGGCCGGGTGACGCACCTCACCTACGACCTGCAAGACACGCCCTGGTACGCCGCGCAGACCGTCACCGTGCTGGACGAGCTCGTCTGGCATCCCATTGAACTGGTCCACCGCGGCATGCCGATGACGCTGGAGCTCTCCAAGGAGTTCCTGCTGCGCAAGTACGAAGCCTCCCAGGGCTCCATCCACGAAGAGCCCTTCCGGTACTGGATCCCCGCGACCCTCGACCGGAGCATGATGCTGGTGTTCGGGTTCCAGGTGAACCTGCGCGGCCCCGCCGGAGCCATCACGCTGGAGCCCATCCCGCGCGACGTGCTGTCCTGGGATGACTTCATGCCGCCGGCGAACCCCCCGACGCCCCCCAAGCCTCCGGTCATGAAGGTGAAGCGCACGGAGATGGGCACGCTGCGGCTCACGCCCCTGCGGGTGCTGGTGTGCGCGGAGTTCGTCTGCTGCACGGAGCGCAATGACTACACGCCGGGAAACATGGCGCGCACGTCCCGGTTCCGGCCGCACCTGATGCTCATGAGCAACCGGCCGCTGGACAAGATGGCCGCGAAGATCAGCATCCGCCGTCCGCCCATGACCACCATGGCGCACCAGATGCCGGAGCCTTCACCGGGGGAGCCACCCCACGACCCCCACGCTCCGCATGATCATCATGGCGCCCATGAGATGAGCACCCCCGCGCGCGGCCTGGCGTATGACCAGGACGAGATGGTCCACGAGATGGCCACGGGGATGTGGTCGGACTCGAACACCGCGGCGGTGTACTGGCGGAAGATCGCCAACGTGACGTTCCCTCCTCTCTGGAGCTCCATCTTCTCCCGGGTGAGCACGGACCTTCCCGCGGGCACGGCCTTCCTGATGGCCTCGCCCGACCTCAAGGGCGGGGATGGGTTCAATGCGAACATCTGGTCGGGACACGAGTACAAGACAGAGCAACAGCAGCTCATGAATCGCCAGGGATACTTCGACAACATCCACGTGGCGCCGCCCATGCGGGCCCCGAAGAGCGTCCGCGACTTCGTGAAGAACTCACCCCTGTACAAGCTGGACGCCATCGCCATGGCGCCCTTCTGCATCCATGACTGTCTCCACATGCACTGGCGCTGGTTGCCAGCCGAGGAGAAGTGGCTGTGGGGCTGGGACGAAACAGGCCCCTACAAAGCCCAGGGTGAACCGCACATCCCGGTCAACCAGCACCTGCGCGTGGAATTGGAATCCACCCATGCCTTCGCCTACTGCGTTCGCGCGGACACGGGCCTGGAGGCGGGACACTGGCAATACATCCTCCACGAGGGCCTGGCCTACGGGAACACCGCGGACAAGGAGTGGCTGGCGAAGTTCATGCTGGGGGGCATGCAGTTCCTGGACAACTGGCCCGCGGCGGCCAAGACGTCGTGGGCGATGTTCTACTGGTTCATCCGGCACTGGCACCTGAACGGCGTGGTCAGGGAAAGGCTCCTGGAAGACGGGGCGCCCGTGCTCCCGCCCTATCCCTGACCCACCCGGAGCGCGCGTGTCCGTTCCTGGGACGCGCCTTTCGCGCAAGCGGTCAGCGCGGGCCCCGCCCCGTGCCCGGGCTTCCTGATTCCGGGGACTTGCGCCGGCCGGATGCGCTGGCACGCGTCTCGCTTTGTCCCAGGCCCGTGGACATCCCGAAGG
>NZ_RAWI01000486.1 GCF_003612125.1 Corallococcus praedator | reverse complement strand
CTCCCGGGCACTGCGCTGGGCCATTTCCACGCCCACCGGCGAGGACTCCACCCCCAGCACCGACGCGGCCGTCCCCGCCAACGGGAAGGTGAAGTTGCCGTTGCCCGAGTACAGCTCCAGCACCGACTCCGCTTCCCTTGCCCCCAGCTCTTGGATGGCGGAGGACACGAGCCCCACGTTGGCCTCCGCGTGCGCCTGGGCGAACGCATCCGGACGCAGGTACAGCGGCACCTCCGGCCGCAGCGGCGACAGCGAGCGCAGCACCGGACGGCCCACCAGCCGGGCGGAGCCCTCCTTCGGCACCAGCACCGCACCCTCCAGCCGCAGGGCGCGCACGGCGGCCTCCGCGGCCTCCAGGTGCCGCGCCGTCACCGGCCCGGAGAGGTTCACCGCGAACGCGGCCTTGTCCCCTTCGGCCAGCAGCAACACCTCCTCGGTGTCCTTCGCCAGGGGCTTGAGCAGCGGGGCCAGCTTCCCGGGAAGCGCCGTCAGGACAGGCGTCAGCGCCGGACACAGATCCACCGGGACGCGCTCGTGCGTGCGCCGGCCGAAGTAGCCGAGCGCCCCCTTCCCCGCCCCGTGCAGCACCGCCCGGCGCCGGTAGCCCCAGTCCCGGGGCGCCACCATCAACGGCCGCACGGTGAAGCCCGTCCGAGACAGCCGGCCCAGGTGCTCCAACGTGGACAGGACGATCTCCTGCTTCGCGGACCGCTGGGCGGTGACGGACAGCTCCAGCCAGTCACAGCCGCCGCAGGCCTCGGAGAGCACACAGCGCGACGTGACGCGCTCGGCGCCATCCACGAGCACCTGCCGAAGCTGGCCGCGCAGCACGCGCCCCTGGGCTTCCAGCAGGACGCGCACGGTGTCGCCGGGGAAGGCGCCCGGCACGAAGACGGTGCGGCCCTCCCACGAGGCCACGCCCTCGCCGAGCTGGCCCAGCCGCTCAATCGTCAATTCAATGGGGGTCTCTGGCAGCGTCAGCATGCAGGCGCTCTGGGGGGACGCCTGGGACGGGCCGCCCTACTTTCGGGTCGTGCTGCCACGCTCGTCCGCCGGCAGGGCTTCCCGCAGGCGCTCCACGAACGCTTCGATGCGCGACCGCTTGTCGTCATCAACGTCCACGAACTCCACCGCCATCCCCGGCACCTCTCCGCCGGCTTCAGCGCCCTGCGCGTTGGTCCGGGTCACCTTGCCGGCCAGGTCCACCGGGAAGTTCGCGCCCGGCAGCGACACCAGGATGCGGACCACGGTGCCCACGGGCAGCGGCTGCTGGGTGTTGATGTACAGCCCGCCGCGCGACAGGTTCACCGCCCAGTCCGTCACGAAGCCCGCCACCGTGCGGTACGCCACGGGCAGCTCGTGGTCGATGCGGTGGGCGCGCGGCGCGGGGACGGGATGCTCCGGGGTGTCGGACATGATGCGGTGTGCTCCACTTTCCGAGGGGGCAAGGTGCCTTCCGTCCCTGGGAACGAAGGGCACCTTATCCCCGGAGGCTCAGAACTTCATCTCACGAAGGTCGGGCGCGATCTTCAGCTTCGGCTCCGTGAGCTGCTGCACCCGTTCCACCGTCAGTCCGGGCGCCAGCTCCCGGAGGACCAGGCCCTCCGGCGTGACATCCAGGAACGCGTGGTCGGTGACGATGTGGTGCACGCACTTGAGGCCCGTCAGCGGCAGCGAGCACTTCTTCAGGATCTTCGGCTGCCCGTCCTTGTTGGCGTGCTCCA
This sequence comes from Corallococcus praedator, assembly GCF_003612125.1. Taxonomy (GTDB): domain Bacteria; phylum Myxococcota; class Myxococcia; order Myxococcales; family Myxococcaceae; genus Corallococcus; species Corallococcus praedator. The sequence continues at coordinate 4,508 of NZ_RAWI01000486.1, read as the reverse complement.
TGGCCACGTAGATGCGCTTGGCACCCACCGCCAGGTCCATGGCGCCGCCCATGCCCTTGACCATCTTGCCGGGGATCATCCAGTTGGCCAGGTCGCCCTCTTCGCTGACCTCCATGGCGCCCAGCACGGCCAGGTCGATGTGGCCTCCGCGGATCATCCCGAACGACAGAGCGGAGTCGAAGAAGGCGGAGCCCTTCACCACCGTCACCGTCTCCTTGCCCGCGTTGATGAGGTCCGGGTCTTCCTTCCCCTCTTCCGGATACGGCCCGATGCCGAGCAGGCCGTTCTCTGACTGGAGCACCACCTCCACGCCTTCCGGGATGTAGTTGGGGACGAGCGTGGGGATGCCGATGCCCAGGTTGACGTAGAAGCCGTCCCGCAGCTCCTGGGCGATTCGCTGCGCGATCTGTTCACGTGACAGGGGCATGGGTCAGGACGCCTTCTTGCGGACGGTCCGCCGCTCGATCCACTTCTGGAGGTTCTGCGCCTGCACGATGCGGTGCACGAAGATGCTCGGGATGTGCACCAGGTCCGGGTCCAGCTCTCCCGGCTGCACGATGTGCTCCGCCTCCACGATGGTGACCTTGGCCGCCATGCACATCATCGGGGAGAAGTTGCGCGCCGTCTTGTGGAACACCAGGTTGCCCCAGGTGTCCGCCTTCCACGCGTGCACGATGGCGTAGTCCGCCTTGAGCGGCGTCTCCAGCACGTGCAGCCGTCCGTCGATGATGCGCGACTCCTTGCCCTCCGCCACCTGCGTGCCCGCGCCCGTCGGCGTGAAGAAGCCGCCAATGCCGCAGCCGCCCGCGCGGATGCGCTCCGCGAGCGTGCCCTGGGGGTTGAGCTCCACCTCCAGCTCCCCGGAGAGGAACTGGCGCTCGAACTCCTTGTTCTCCCCCACGTAGCTGGCGACCATCTTCTTCACCTGCTTGTTCTGCAGGAGGACGCCCAGCCCCAGCTCCGTGGTGCCGCAGTTGTTGGAGATGATGGTGAGGCCCTTCACGTTCTTCTTGTGCAGGGCCGTGATGAGGTTCTCCGGGTTGCCGCACAGCCCGAACCCACCGCTCATGAGGGTGATGTTGTCCGGGATGTCGGCGACCGCTTCCTCCGCGCTCGCGTAGACCTTGTTCATTCCGTCACGCCCTTCAGCGCTCGACCATCAGCGCGATGCCTTCGCCGCCGCCGATGCACAGCGACGCGACGCCCCGCTTCTTGTCCTGGTCCTTCAGCGTGTGCAGCAGCGTCACCAGCACGCGCGCACCGGAGGCGCCAATCGGGTGGCCCAGCACCACCGCGCCGCCGCGCACGTTCACCTTGGACGGATCCAGCCCGAGGATGCGGTTGTTCGCGATGGACACCACGGAGAAGGCCTCGTTGATCTCCCAGAGGTCCACGTCCTTGGCGGTGATGTTCTGCTTCTTGAGCAGCGTGTTGATGGCGTCCGCCGGCGCGATGGTGAACTCCACCGGCTTGCGGGCCGCCTGCGCGTAGCCCTTGATGCGGCCCAGGATGGTGCGGCCTTCCGCCTTCGCCCGCTCCTCGCTCATCAGCACCAGCGCCGCGGCGCCGTCGTTGATGGAGGACGCGTTGGCGGCCGTCACCGTGCCGTCCTTCTTGAACACCGGCTTCAGGCCCGGGATCTTGTCCGGCTTGGCGTTCTTGGGGCCTTCATCCTCGGAGACGGTGATGAACTCGTCCGGCTTCTTGCCCGGAATCTGGACGGGGACGATCTCCGCCGCGAACAGGCCTTCCTTCTGGGCCTGGATGGCGCGGCGCGTGGACTCCAGCGCGAACTCGTCCTGCTGGGAGCGGCTGATGTCCTGGGAGGTGGAACACTCCTCGGCACACAGGCCCATGTGGACGTTGCCGTACACGTCCCAGAGGCCGTCGTGGATCATCGCGTCCTTGAACTCCACGTTGCCCATGCGGGCACCGCCGCGCATCGTGTGGCTGATGTAGGGCGCGTTGCTCATGGACTCCATGCCGCCGGCGACGATGACGTCCGCGTCACCCAGGGCGATGGACTGTGCCGCGGCGATCACGGCCTTGAGGCCGGAGCCACAGACCTTGTTCAGCGTGACGGCCGGAACGGAGTCCGGGATGCCCGCGAAGATGGTGGCCTGACGCGCGGGGGCCTGGCCCACGCCCGCCTGGAGCACGTTGCCCATGATGACTTCCTGGACGGCCTCCGGCTTGACGCCCGCGCGCTCCAGCGCCGCCTTGATGGCGATGGCGCCCAGCTGGGGAGCGGTGAGCTTGGACAGGGCGCCCTGGAAGGAGCCGATGGGGGTACGGGCCGCGCCCACGATGACGACTTCACGAGCCATGGAACTGCCTCCTGGAAGAACCTTCGCTAACAGCGCCTGACGCCCTTATCACGGGGCGTTTCGGCCGAATCAAATGGAAACGGCCGGGCTCCCACTGGGGAACCCGGCCGCTATTCACGTCACGACGTTGGGCTGATTACTTCTTCAGCTTGCTCGCCATCACGTCGCCCAGACGGGCCTTGGACCCTTCGGCCTGCTTGCGCAGGTACTCGCGGTAGTCCTCGCCCTCGCCGATGAGCGCCTTGATGGACAGCGCCACCTTGCGGTCGGGGGTGTTGATGTCGATGAGCTTCACCTCGACATCCTGGCCCTCGCTCACCACGTCGCGGGGGTTCTCCACGCGCTCTTCCTTCAGCTCGGAGACGTGGACGAGGCCTTCGATGCCCGGCTCGATCTCCACGAACGCGCCGAAGTCGGTGACCTTCGTGACCTTGCCCTTCACGCGGCTGCCCACGGGCAGACGCTCGGACAGGGTCTCCCAGGGATCCGGCTGGAGCTGCTTGATGCCCAGGCTGAAGCGCTCGTTCTCGACGTCGATGTTGAGCACCACGGCCTCGACCTCGTCGCCCTTCTTGAACATCTCGCCCGGGTGCTTGATGCGCTGGGTCCAGGAGATGTCGGACACGTGCACCAGGCCGTCCACGCCCTCCTCGACGCCGACGAACACGCCGAAGTCGGTGACGTTGCGGATCTGGCCCTTGATGACGGAGCCGATCGGGTACTTGTCCTCGAGCAGCGTCCAGGGGTTCTGCTCGATCTGCTTCATGCCCAGCGCGATGCGCTTGGCCTTCGGATCGATGTCGAGGACGACGGCCTCGACGACCTGACCGACCTCCAGGATCTTGGACGGGTGCTTGAGACGCTTGGTCCAGGACATCTCGCTGACGTGGACGAGGCCTTCCACGCCCTGCTCGATCTCGATGAACGCGCCGTAGTCCGTGATGGACACGACCTTGCCGCCCACGCGGGTGCCGACCGGGTACTTCTCGTCGGCGCGGTGCCACGGGTCCTCCTGGATCTGCTTGAGGCCCAGGGAGACGCGCTCCTGCGTCGGGTCGAACTTGAGGACGACCACGCGCACTTCGTCACCGACGTTGAACATCTCGCTGGGGTGACCGATGCGGCCCCAGGACATGTCGGTGATGTGCAGCAGGCCGTCGATGCCGCCGAGGTCGATGAAGGCGCCGTAGTCCGTGAGGTTCTTGACCACGCCCTTGAGGACCGCACCCTCCTTCAGGTTCTTGAGGGTCTCCTTCTTCATCTCCTCGCGCTGCTTCTCCAGCAGGACGCGACGAGAAAGCACGATGTTGCCGCGCTTCTTGTTGAACTTGATGACCTTGAACTCGAACTCCTTGCCAATGTACTGGTCAAGGTTGCGCACCGGGCGGATGTCCACCTGGCTGCCGGGCAGGAACGCCTTCACGCCGATGTCGACGGAGAGGCCGCCCTTCACGCGTCCGACGATGGTGCCCTTGACGATCTCGTCGCGCTCGCAAGCGGCGGAGATTTCGTCCCAGATGCGCATCTTGTCGGCCTTCTCCTTGGAGAGGACGACCATGCCGGTGTCGTTCTCACGGCTCTCCAGGAGGACCTCGACGGGGTCGCCGGCCTTGACCGTGACCTCACCGCGGGGATTGGTGAACTCGGAGATCGGGACCTGACCCTCGGACTTGTAGCCGATGTCGACGATCGCGAAATCCTTCGTCACCTGCACGACCGTGCCCTTGACGATCTCGCCTTCCTTCAGGATTCCGTCGCCGCCACGCTCCTTGAGCGAGGCCTCGAACATCGCCGCGAAGTCTTCGTCACCGCCGTCGATCTGCTGGTTCACGTTCTGCTGCATGAAGTGGAAGTCCTTGGAAACGGTACAACTGCCCCCTGTTTGAGAGGTGTTCGCAGCCGCCTGCGGGGAGCAACCGGAAGCTGCGGGTGTCCCTCCAATAGGGACCTGAGGCTTTTGTGAGGCCGCGCACCCTAGACACCGGATATTCCGGGAGTCAAGCCGTGCCCCGCCTCATGTGATGATCCACGGGGGAATCGGACGGGATCTGTCAATCCCGGTGCCCCGAAAGCCCGCTTGGACGCCCTTCCTAACACCGAACGCGTTTCCCGGCAGCCGGAGGGCTTCTACTTTTATGAACGGCTGGCAGCGTCCGCACCCCTCCCACCTCCAGGGTCCCC
>NZ_RAWI01000485.1 GCF_003612125.1 Corallococcus praedator | reverse complement strand
GGGGAGGCGACGCCGTGCGCAGGGGCAGCACCTCGAAGAGCCAGGTGGGATCGGGAGAGTCGCTCTGGATGTCGCCATCTTTCTCCAGGATGGCGGTGAGACGCTCCCGGAGGGGCGAGTCCTCGGGCGCGAACTGCAAGAACATCCGGTAGTGGTGCCGGCTTGCCTTGCGTTGCCCGAAGCGTCCGTGGATGACGGCGACAATCAGATGGCACTCCGCGGACTGGGGATGCTTGACCAGACAGGAATTGGCATGGACCAGCGCCGTATTGAGATCCTGCTTCTTGATGTAGGCGAAGACGTCCTGCTGGTACTCCTCGACGGGGCGGACTTCGACCTCGCGGGGCTTCTCCGCCACGGGACGCGTGGGCGCCTTGAATCCCTTGGGCGGGAGGATGGGACTGGCCGGAGGGGCGGCGTCCGGGACGGGGTGCGAAGGCTGCTCCAGGACCATGAAGATCGACAGCCCCATGACGGCCGTCAGCAGGGCTCCTGCTCCGACCAGCCCCTGGACCATCCGGCGTGACGGGCCGGGCGGCGATGCGGGCATGGGCGCGGACGGTGCCACCGGGACAGGCTTCGCCGCCGGTCCCTGCCAGGACCTCATCTCCTCCAGGAAGGAACCCGGCACCGCCGGCTCGCGGCCCTCCTGCGCAAGGTCTCCCTTGAACAGCATGCGCAGCAGGTTCGCGACGGTCATCGCGGAGAAGCGCGGGTAGTTCGAATACAGGAACCCCGCCAGCGCGTCCCCGAATGCATGGCTGGATTCAAAGCGCTGACTCCGGTCCGGCGTCAGCGCCTTCATCACGATGTCATTCAATTCCTTCGGCAGGTCCGGCCGGTGCGCGTTGGGGGTCGGAATCTCGCCACTGCCCACCCGCGTCATCACCACATGCGGAGAGCCTTCCACGGGCAGCTTGCCGCAGAGCAGTTCATACAGCACGACGCCCGTGGCCCAGACGTCGGAACGGGCATCCACGTCCTCGCCGCGTGCCTGCTCCGGGGAGAAGAAGAGGTACTTGCCCTTCACCACCCCGGTCGCGGTCTTGAAGCCTCGCTGGAGCTGCGCCTTGGCGATGCCGAAGTCGACGATCTTGACCTGGCCTTCGTAGCCGACGAGCACGTTGTCCGGGGAGATGTCACGGTGGACGATGCCGAGCGGCTTTCCGGTGTTGTCCGTGCGGGTGTGCGCGTAGTGCAGGCCCCGGCACATCTCCATCGCGATGAAGACCGCGACGGGGACGGGCAGGGTGTCCATGCCGCTCTTCATCGCGCGCTTGAGGATGCGGTGGAGGGGCTGGCCGTCCACGAACTCCATGGCGAGGAAGTACTCGCCATCCACCCGGCCGAAGTCGAACACTTGAGCGACGTTTCCATGGGACAGCGTGGCGGAGATGCGCGCCTCGCTGATGAACATGGAGATGAAGGCCTCGTCGTTGGCGAACTCGGGGAGGACCTTCTTGATGAGGACGGGTTTGGTCACCCCCGCGTCGCCCACCAACTGCGCGCGCCACGTCTCCGCCATGCCGCCCCGGCCCAGCCAGGACACCAGCTCATACCGCCCGAAGACGTCGCCCGCTTGCAGTGCCATCAGGTGGGCATCCTAGACCCAGATTCCATGTGGGGCCGAACGAACGGTGCGCTTCTCCCCGAGGGAACGTTCACCGCGGCGTGTCGGTGGCGCTGGGCGTCTTGCTGACGGAGTCGACGATCTGGGCGACGCGCGCGCGCTTGGGGTGATCCGGAGGGGCGAGGCCCAGGAACCGCTCGTAGTGCTTCTTGCTTTTTTCAAAGGCCATGAGCTTGCCGTAGAGGACGCCGAGCATGAGGTGGCATTCGTAGGCGCTGGGGGCCCTCTCCACGCAGGTCTGGGCGAGTGCGAGTGCCCCCATGGTCTTGCCTTGCTGGTTGAGCGTTGAGACGCGAGCCTGGAGTTCCTGGATCGGCATGTTCGTCCCCATGTTCACCGCCAGGGGCACACGGCTTCCGTTGATCCTCGCGCGAGGAAGGTTTCCCCCGGGCTGCCGTTCCAATCTCGAAATGGCGGACTTGGACAGTGCGATCCGCAGGAGGTCAGCGCACTCGGGATTGCTGGGGTACTTCTCCTTGCAGAGGTTGGCCATGTCGATGGCTGCCTCGATCTGCTCTTTGTCGGAGGCCTCGTGGACGTACTTCGCCATCCCGCTGACTTCGTCTGCTTCCTTGTCCTGAGGGGCTGACGTTCCCGCAGGCTCCGGTGAGGGTTCACTGTCCGCGGGCGAGGGGCGCGAATGGGGCTGGATGGGAATGGCCGGTGGGGCCACGGCCTGGGGTGGGGGAGAAAGTGGCTCCATCACGAGCCAGAAGCAGGCCCCCACGGTGAGCAGCCCTCCCACGCCCAAGGCCTGGACCCTCCAACGCGACAGGCCGGCTGGGACCTTCCGGGGCTGAAGACGCTCCTCCGAGAGCGGTGCCACGGGGGCCTCCGGTGCCGCCGGCCCCTGCCAGGACTTCATCTCCTCCAAGAAGGAGCCCGGCACCGACAATTCGCGGCCCTCCTGCGCCAGGTCGCTCCGAAACAGCACGCGCAGCAGGTTCGCGACGGTCATCGCGGAGAAGCGCGGGAAGTTCGAATAGAGGAACCCCGCCAGCGCGTCCCCGAATGCATGGCTGGATTCAAAACGCTGATTCCGGTCCGGCGTCAGCGCCTTCATCACGATGTCATTCAATTCCTTCGGCAGGTCCGGCCGCAGCAGGTTGGGGGCAGGGATCTCCCCATGCTCCACCCGCATCATCACCACGTGCGGAGGGCCTTCCACGGGCAGCTTGCCGCAGAGCAGTTCATACAGCACGACACCGGTGGCCCAGACGTCGGAACGGGCATCCACGTCCTCGCCGCGTGCCTGCTCCGGGGAGAAGAAGAGGTACTTGCCCTTCACCACCCCGGGGGCCGTCTTGAAGCCTCGCAGCAACTGCGCCTTGGCGATGCCGAAGTCGACGATCTTGACCTGGCCCTCGTAGCCGACGAGCACATTGTCCGGGGAGATGTCCCGGTGGACGATGCCCAACGGCTTTCCGCTGCCATTCGTGCGGGTGTGCGCGTAGTGCAGGCCCCGGCACATCTCCATCGCGATGAAGACCGCGAGGGGGACGGGCAGGGCAGCCAGGCCGCTCTTCATCGCGCGCTTGAGGACGCGGTGGAGGGGCTGGCCGTCCACGAACTCCATGGCGAGGAAGTACTCACCATCCACCCGGCCGAAGTCGAACACTTGAGCGACGTTGCCGTGGGACAGCGTGGCGGAGATGCGCGCCTCGCTGATGAACATGGAGATGAAGGCCTCGTCGTCCGCGTACTCGGGGAGGACCTTCTTGATGAGCACGGGCTTGGTCACCCCCGCGTCGCCTACGAGCTGCGCGCGCCACGTCTCCGCCATGCCGCCCCGGCCCAGCCAGGACACCAGCTCATATCTTCCGAAGACGTCGCCCGCTTGCAGTGCCATGGGCCGTCCATCCTAGACCCAGATTCCGCGTGGGGCCGAACGAACGGCGCTCTTCTTCGACCGGGTCGCTCATCGTGACAGCGCGTGGAAGGCGTCTGGCGACAGCAGGGTCTACTCCGGCGAGTTGGGGACCCTGGCGGGCTCCCTGGTGTCGCTGGCGCGAGTGCTCGTGCTGCTGAGTATATCGACGACGCGCTTTCGCTTGGGATGGTCAGGAGGAGCGAGCATCACGAAACGTTCGTAGTGCTGCTCGCTCTTCGTGAAGTTCTTGTTCTTGGCGTAGAGGACGCCAAGCATGAGGTGGCATTCAGGGACCTTGGGCGCCCTGTCCGCGCAGGCCTGAGCGATTTCAAGGGCGTCCTGGATGTTGCCTTGCTTGTTGAGCTCTAAGACGCGAGTTTGTATCTCGTTGAGGGACTTCTCAATCGTGGCAGCCGTTGCAAGGGCTGGGAGGTTGTCGACAGCGGCTGAGTGGGGGACTGTCCTGGGCGCGTCCTGTTCCCGCTGTATCTCTTTGGCACGGTCGAGGTTCGACTGAGCGACTTGCTGAGCGCTCTTGCAGTTCGGATTATTGGGATAACGCTCGATGCAGCGATTGGCCACCTTGAGCGCCTCTTCAGGGTTGTCTGCCCTGGAGGCCCGATTGATGGCGAGCAGCATTCCTCGGACAGAGGTCGCTTCGTCATCAATCTCCACCACGGGGCTTCGTGGAGGCTGCGTCGCAATGACCGCTTTGGCCGCCACCGTCGGACGGAAGGGGATGGGAGGCGGTGCCGCGACGGCGGGCGGAGGCGAATGAGAGTCGAGCAGGAGCCAGAGGCATGCCCCCACGGTCAGAAGCCCGCCGGCGGTGAACCCCTGGATCATCCGACGTGACAGGCCGAGCGATGCCTCAAGCTCCTGGTGGTGCTCGGTCGTCTTCGCGACGGGCGCTTTGACGGCGGGGACCCGCCGGGTTTGACGCTCCTCTATCGGGAGCGGTGGGGTGGGCTGCTGCGTTACCGTGGGCTCGCGCCAGGACTTCATCTCCTCCAGGAAGGAGCCCGGCACCGACAACTCTCGGCCCTCCTGCGCCAGGTCGCCCCGGAACAGCACGCGCAGCAGGTTCGCGATGGTCATCGCGGAGAAGCGCGGGAAGTTCGAATAGAGGAACCCCGCCAGCGCGTCCCCGAACGCATGGCTGGATTCAAAGCGCGCCTCGCGGTCAGGGGTCAGCGCCTTCATCACGATGTCATTCAATTCCTTCGGCAGGTCGGACCGGAGCACGCTGGGGGCGGGGATCTCCCCGCGTCCCACCCGCATCATCACCACGTGCGGAGGGCCTTCCACGGGCAGCTTGCCGCAGAGCAGCTCATACAGCACGACGCCGGTGGCCCAGACGTCGGTGCGCGCATCCACGTCCTCGCCGCGCGCCTGCTCCGGGGAGAAGAAGAGGTACTTGCCCTTCACCACCCCGGGCGCCGTCTTGAAGCCCCGCAGCAACTGCGCCTTGGCGATGCCGAAGTCGACGATCTTGACCTGGCCCTCGTAGCCGACGAGCACGTTGTCTGGAGAGATGTCCCGGTGGACGATGCCCAGGGGCTGCCCGCTGCCATTCGTGCGCGAGTGCGCGTAGTGCAACCCCCGGCACATCTCCATCGCGATGAAGACCGCCACGGGAACGGGCAGGGCAGCCAGGCCGCTCTTCATCGCGCGCTTGAGGACGCGATGGAGGGGCTGGCCGTCCACGAACTCCATGGCGAGGAAGTACTCACCATCCACGCGGCCGAAGTCGAACACTTGAGCGACGTTGCCGTGGGACAGCGTGGCGGAGATGCGCGCCTCGCTGATGAACATGGAGATGAAGGCCTCATCGTCCGCGTACTCGGGGAGGACCTTCTTGATGAGCACGGGCTTGGTCACCCCCGCGTCGCCTACGAGCTGCGCGCGCCACGTCTCCGCCATGCCGCCCCGGCCCAGCCAGGACACCAGCTCATATCTTCCGAAGACGTCGCCCGCTTGCAGTGCCATGGGCCGTCCATCTTAAACCCAGATTCCATCCTGGGTTGAATGGATGGCTTTCTTCACCTGCCCGGCCGCTCAGCGTGTCCGCGAGTGGAAAGAGTCCGGGTGGAGAGAATGGATCATTCCGGTGTCCGGGTAGCGCTGGCGTTGCCGAGGAGCTCGACGACGCGGGCCCGCTGGGGGTGCGCCGCGGGGGCGAGCGTGAGGAACTTCGCGTAATGCTTTTCGCTCTCCGCCCGGTGGTTGAGCTTGCCGTGGATGTCCCCGAGCATGAGCTGGCACTCCGGCATGTTGGGGTTGCTCGCGGCGCAGTCGTTGGCCGCTTCCAGCGCGGCGCCGTATTGCCGGTTCTGCACCAGCCCGGAGACCTTGAGCTGGACCTCCTGTTGCTTGGTCTTGACCAGCTCGGTGACCTTCTGCTCGACCTCGCTCTTCTTGGACTTCACCAGGTCAAAGACACTCTTCTTCGCCTCGGGGGCCTTGGGCTCGACGGGCTCGTGCTCGATGACAGGCGCCGGTGCCACCGGGGCATTGCTGGCCGTGACGACGGGGACCGGCGCACTGACCTCCTCGGTGGCCGAAGCTGCGGCGGTCTTGGCGCGTGTCGCGCGGCCTGGCTTCGCGGCGGTTTTCCTGGACGCGGGAGCGGGACGCGCCACCTCCGGCGCTGCCGTAGGCTCTTCGGGCGGGAGCTCGGCCACCGCTTTCTCTTCCACCGGGCTCGGGCTCGGGCTCGGGGGCGAGGGCGGAG
>NZ_RAWI01000484.1 GCF_003612125.1 Corallococcus praedator | reverse complement strand
CCCACTTCGCGTCCACGCCCGACCCCACCGCGCTCACCACGCCCGCGGCCTCACTGCCCAGGATGCGCGGCAGCGGGGCCTGGGCGTCGTACAGGCCCCGGCGACGCTCGGTGTCCGCGAAGTTCACGCCCGCGGCGTGTACTCGCAGCAGGACCTCGCCCGGCCCGGGCGTGGGTGCGGGCACGTCCTCCCAACGGAGGACCTCGGGCCCTCCCACCTGGTGGTAGCGGATGGCTTTCATGCTCGGAGTCCTAACGGCCGCTCCGACGCTTGTCAGGAATGGATTTTCGCTTCCGTCCTTCGGAAACGAAAGGAGCGGTCCCCATGCGCACGGCGACGAAGCAGGCCCCGATGAACCCCAAGCACCTGAATCCTTCCGGTCACGGCATCGAAGCGTCCTCGCGTCCCAGCCCGGGCACCGCTCCCTTCACGTGCCGCTGGCGCGACTTCGCGTCCTATCGCCTCGCCTCGCCCGGCACCTGAAGGTCTCCCCGCCCCGTCCCTGACGCGGTCTGGAAGCCTCCTGGAGGCCGGGCTCCCTTACGGGAACCCGGCCTCTTCTTGCATTTGGGCGCCCTGCTTCACCGTCCCCAGTTCCACTTGTAGGTCGCGCACGGGGTGCAGCCTGGATTCCAATCCCGGGCGAGCAGGGTTCGACTCCCTGGCGGCCTGTCCTGCCCGAAAGGCCCCGTGTCATGGAAACGCTGGTGTTGAGCCAGTCCTATGAGCCCGTCGCACGCATCCCCTGGCAACGCGCCATCCACCTGCTCTTCCAGGGCAAGGTGGAGGTGGTGGAGGAGTACGAGGACCGCGTCGTGCGCTCCGTGACGGTGGAGTTGCGCATGCCGTCCGTCATCCGCTTCGTGCGCGCCCTGTGGAAGGGTCCGCGCGGCATCCGCTTCAGCCGCGAGAACGTCTACCAGCGCGACCACTGCCGCTGCCAGTACTGCGGCCGCAAGGTCACGCGTCCGGAGGCCACGTACGACCACGTGGTGCCGCGCGCGCAAGGGGGCCACACGAGCTGGGAGAACATCGTCATCGCCTGCGTGCCCTGCAACCAGCGCAAGGGCAACCGCACCCCGGCCCAGGCGCGCCTGACGCTGCTCGCCGTGCCCGTGAAGCCCAAGAAGATGCCCAACGCCGTGCACCTGTCGTTCCTCGTCGAACAGGGCGTGCCGATGTCCTGGCGCAAGTTCCTGAGGGACGTCGCCTACTGGCACACGGAGCTGGAAACCTGAGTCCCGGGGGTGCCGGGACTTCGCTTCCGTGCGGCACCGGTTAGAGTGCCGCACGTCGAGGGGGCGTTCCGGACCACCATGGCCACGAGGAAGAGCGAAGACCAGGAGCGGCTCATCGACCGCGACCTCACCGCGATGGCACGCGAGGGGAAGCTGCCGGCGGCGCACGGCGTGGACAGCGCCGTGACGGAGGTGCTGGGCCTGCTGACGCGTGGAGGCAAGCACCCGCTGCTGGCGGGCGAGCCCGGCGTGGGCAAGAGCGCGCTCGTGCAGGAAGTGGCCCGCCGCATCGCGGAAGGCCGCGTGGACGGGGACCTGGCGCAGGCGCGGCTCGTGGAGGTGTCCGTCGCCAACATCCTGGCGCGCAGCACCCAGCGCCAGGCCGCGGAGAGCTTCGAGGAGCTGCTCACGCACCTGGGCCGGCACCCCTGCCCCATCGTCTACATCCGCGACCTGCCCGTGGCCCTGGGCGGCCCCCTGGCCCCGGTGGCCGTGCGCGCGCTGCGCACCGGTGGGCTGCGCTTCATCTTCGAGACCGAACCCAAGCGCGTGCAGGAGCTGCTGCGCGCGGACGAGGCCCTGGCCGAGCGGCTCCACCTGCTGCCGCTCCTTGAACCGCCGCTGGAGAAGGCCCGCTGGATTGTCGGCCGCGTGGCGGAGGAGCTGGAGCGCGACCTGCGGCTGCCCATCGACCCGGCCGCGTGCGACCTGGTGCTGCGCCTGTCCGCGAAGTTCCTGCTGGCGCAGCAGATGCCGCGCAAGGCCATCGAGCTGCTCAAGGAGACGGCGGCGGAGGCCGCGGGCATGGCGCGCGACCACGTGGGGCCGGAGGACGTGCTCACGCGCTTCTGCGCCGCCACGCGCCTGCCCCGCTTCGTCGTGGACGACGCGATGCCGCTGGACCTGGAGGAGACGGAGCGCTTCTTCGGGGAGCGGCTGCTCGGCCAGACGGACGCGGTGGGCGCGGTGCTGCGGTCGGTGGCGCTGCTCAAGGCGGGCCTCAACGACCCGCGCCGTCCGCTGGGCGTGTTCCTCTTCGCCGGGCCCACGGGCGTGGGAAAGACGCAGCTGGCGAAGCTGCTGGCCGAGTACCTCTTCGGCTCCGCGGACAGGCTGGTGCGCCTGAACATGGCGGACTACCCGAACGACGGCGATGAGAGCGTGCCCTTCGGCGCGTCGTGGGCGCCCGCGCTGGAGACGCGGCGCGGAGAGCTGTCCGCGCTGCTCGACGGCAAGGTGTTCACCGTGCTGCTGCTGGACGAGTTCGAGAAGGCGGCGCGCAGCGTGCACGACCGCTTCCTTCAGCTCTTCGACGAGGGCACCTTCGTCAACGGCGCGGGCGAAGCGGTGTCGTGCAACAACACGCTCATCGTGGCCACGTCCAACGTGGGCTCGGAGGTGTACCGCGAGGCGGGCCTGGGCTTCGCCGCGCACAAGCGCGCCGAGGAACAGGTGTCGGAGGTGGACCGCCGCATCGCGGAGGCCTTCCGTCCGGAGTTCCTCAACCGCTTCGACGCCATCTGCCACTTCCGTCCGCTCTCGCGCGTGGACATCCGCAAGATCGCCCAGCGCGAGGTGGGCCGCGTGTTGGAGCGAGAGGGCATCCGCGCGCGCGCGCTGGACGTGGAAGTGACACCGGAGGTGGTGGACCGGCTGGTGGAGCGCGGCTATTCGCCGCAGTTCGGCGCGCGCTACCTGCAGCGGGAAATCGAGAAGACGCTCACCGCGGCGCTGGCGGTGGAGATTGCCCGCAGGCCGCTGCCGCCGGGCACGCCCGTGCGCGTGGAGGCCCGTCCCGGAGGCCGCGTGGTGGCGGTGGCCGAGCCCGTCCCGCCGCCCCGGGAAGTGACGGCGCAGCTGCTGCTGCCCTCCGCGAAGGCGGCGGCGGTGAAGCGCCGGTTGGATCGCAAGTCGCTGCTCATCGAAATGGACCGGCTGGTGGGCCGTGCCCGCGCGCTGGCCACGTCCGCGGGGCGACCGGAGCTGGAGGAGCGCCGCGCCGCGCTGCTGGCGGAGACACAGGCGCCCAACCTCTGGGACGACCCGCTGCACGCGGCGGACGTCATCCGCGCCTTCCGCACGGTGGAGGCGCAGATTGGCGAGCTGGAGCGCCTGGAGGCCGCGTGCCTCTTCGGGCGCCGGCTGGTGCGCGAGGCGAAGAACGAGGTGCAACTGGCGTCCGCCGCCCGGCAGGTGGAGGACGTGGCGCGCGAGGTCCAGATGGCGGAGGCCCTGCGGGCCGCGGGGGCCACGCCGCTGGACAACGAGGCGCTGGTGGACATCTGCGCCAGCGACGCGTCGGAGCAGCAGGACGCGTGGGTGCAGGAGCTGGCCACCATGTACCTGGGCTGGGCGCAGCGGCGCGGTTACGAGGCCACGGCCGTGGCGGAGGCGGAGACACCCGCGCGCGTGGTGGTGCGCATCGCGGGGCCGGGAGCGTACGGGTTCCTCGCGGGCGAGACGGGGCTGCACCGCCGCCTGGAGGAAGAGAAGCGCCAGCGCGCGTACGTGCGTGTGCACCGGGGCGGGCCGCTGGAGGAAGTGGAGCGGGCGCTGCTGGTGCTGGAGGGCCGTCCGGTGAAGAGCCGCGAGGGCGAATACCTCCAGCGCGTGCGCAACGAGGTCACCGCGAAGGACGAGGCGACGGGGCGCATGCTGACGCTCATCGGGGCCGGGGAGATGGACGAGCTCAAGGGCATCGCGGCGCGCGTCGTCGCGGGCCAGGGCGCCAGCACCGACGAGGCCCGCCGCTACTTCCTGGGCCGGGGCGCTCGCGTGGAGGATCCGCGCACCGGCGCCGGCACGCCGCGCGTGAAGGACGTGATGCGCGGTGAGCTGGACGTCTTCATCGCCGCGTGGATTTCGCGTCCACCGCCGGATTCGACGCCCCCGCATGCGTGAAGGCTCCGGGCGGGAAGTGCCATGCGTTGGCGCATGGCCTCCACGCCCCTTGGGGAACCCCGCGCCGCGAGCGCGGCCTCAGGGCAGATAGCCCCGAGCAACGCCCTGCCGCATCGCCTCCGCGAGCACGTCCAGGCCCTGCGCGGTGTTGATGCGTGAATGGGACGTGGCGCCACTCACGATCTGCACCGCCCCGCCCAGGACGAACGGCAGGGGCCGGCGCCCCAGCCGCAACAGCCGCTCGTCGTAGAAGGCCGCGGGGGCGCGCTCGCGCAACAGGCGCGACAGGGCGACCATGTTCGCCGTGCGCGACGGCTGCATCGCGGGCCCCAGACACGAGAAATCCAACCCGAGCTCCGGAAGCACCGCGCCGCGCCCGTCGCGGTCGAAGACGAAGACCACCTGCGACGTCTCCTCCTGCGAGCCGCGCACGCTCGTCTCCGTCGTCTTCGTCATCTTCAGGCCACCGGTGATGATGGCCGCGCCCAGCGCCACCTGCGTCTTCTTCTCCGTGTGCTCGCTCTGCGTGCGCATGGAGCTGGCCCCTCGGAGGATGACCGTCACGTCCTCCCAGGCCATCGTGAGCGGCGCACCGGAGCGGGGCGTGAACGTTCCCTGCGCGGAGCCGAACGTCACGGTCCGGGCCGTCACCCGCTCCACGGTCTCCGCCTCGTCGATGGCGAGCGCCGCGAGCCCCGCGTCCTGCAGCGTCTTCACCAGCGCATCCGCCGCTTCAGGCGCGAGCCGCGCGAGCAGGGCCGGCGGCTCCGGGGCCAGCCGCATGCGGGCCTCCGCTGGCGCCATGCCCGAGGCCGCCGCGAGCACCTGGGCTGCTTCGGGGACTTCTCCAGCCGGACGAACGAGCGCGACGATCTTCATTGGCGTTTCCCCACCCCTGCGTTGGCTGGCTGGCAGTGGGCGCATCCTGGCGCGAAAGCAGCCCACGCGCATCCCAACGCGGGCGCCCCGGGCACATTCCCCAGGGCGTCCCTTGCGGAACGTCAGTCGAGCAGGTGTGGATTGCGCAGCAGCAACACCGCGGCCTGCACGGTGCTGGTGTAGCCGTTGAGCTTGCCCGTGCGCGTCAGCTCGCTCACATCCCGCACCTTGGTCTCCGCGAGGACCCGGTCCACCACGCCCTCACCCTGGTTGTAGGCCGCGAGCGCGAGCCGCCAGTCGCCGCCGTAGCGCGCATGCAGCGCCTGGAAGAGGGCAGCGGCGGCCTCCGTCTCGCGAGCCACGTCCAGCCGTTCGTCCCGCCCGGCCTCCACCTTGAGGCCATAACGGCGCGCCGTCTCCGGAATGAACATCCAGACGCCCGCGCCCCTTTGACCCGGCGCCAGCGACGGCTCGCCTGACGTCTCCGGCAGGTTGCTCACCGCCGACTCCACCATCGCCACCGCGAGCAACCCCTCCGGAAGGGACTTCGAGCGCAGCGTGCCCGCCAGCGCCTCGCGGTGCACCGCGAGATTCGCCAACGCCTTGCGCATGAAGTCGCGCCCCTTCGGCGTGGTGACAAACCGGTTGAGCTGCTCCACCACGGCCGCGTCCACCACCACCGGCAGGTCGCCCTCCGGCTGCGCCGCCGCGAGGGCCCGGGCCTCCGCGAGTGACACCACGCGGCCACGCGCCGCCCCCTGCGCCCACAACGCCAGCGGCGTCATCACCAACGACAAGGACAACACCAGGCCCAGGGCACGAACGGAACTGCGGGGACGGGGCTCGAACAACATGTGGATCCTCCTGACGGTGGGGTGGGACATGCCGGTGACTCCGGCGGGAAGGGGACTGGAGCCCGGGACGCGCAGCGACGCCTGGAGCAGGCACCGCGCATACGCCTCCGCGGGCACCCGGGGTCCGGTGACGAGCGCTTCGTCGCAGGCGAACTCCTGACAGTCCGCCAGCCACCGGCTGAACGCCCGCGCGAAGGGATTCCAGAAGAAGGCACTGTCAAAACCCAGCCGCGCATACGCGAACACCGTGTCGCGCTGCCGGTGGTGTTGCAGCTCATGCCGCACCGTGAGCCGGAACGCCTCCGCGTCCTCAAGCAGAACGGCGGGCACCACGACCCAGGCACCGCGGCCCGGGAACCACACCGAGTA
>NZ_RAWI01000483.1 GCF_003612125.1 Corallococcus praedator | reverse complement strand
AGCGCTCAGAACTCAACTGCATGGATCATCTGTGGCGCCCCCTGAAGCAACGCGTTTCCGCCAACCGTCAGTACCCCACGGTCGAGCAGCACGTCGGCGCCGCCATCCGCTGGGTGCTGGGCCTTTCGGCCCAGGACGCCCTCCGCAAGGCGGGCTGCCTCGCCGAGGGCTTCTGGCTACGCGATTTGTTAGAGAACTTCTGGCGACCTACTTAGGTCGTCTGGCAGGCGTGCGTTCCGGACCGCGCCCAGGTGCGGTCCGGAGGCCACGGATGGGGGTGGAATCGCGGGATTCCCCCTCGGTGACGCGCACGGGCATGGCGGGTGCACTGAAGCGGACGTTCCTGGGGAATCATCCCCCCGCTCAAGTGTCGACGGAGCCTCACCCGCGCTGCTATGCACCCCGCCATGGAAGTCCTCTCCGCATCGCGCCGCGCGCTCGTCGTCGCGCTGGCCCTGTTGTTGACCGCCTGTCCCAAGGCGCCCTCGCAAACGGATGGTCGGGACACGCCCGACGGCGAGCCCACCGGCCGCCCCCGCGTGGAGGTGAAGCAGGACGCGACCGCCAACGCCGCGCTCGCGCAGGCCCGCGCGGAAGCCCAGGCCCAGCCGGACAAGAAGAAGGCCGCGGAAGCCTACCTGTCCGTGCGCAAGGCGTACCCGGCCACCACCGCCGGCCAGGACGCGCTCTACAACGCGGGCGTCCTCTTCTTCGAGGCGAAGGACTACGCCAACGCGCGCAAGACCTTCAACGAGCTCATCTTCGAGAACCCCCTCTACGACCAGGCCGAGGACGCCAAGCACAAGCTGGCCCTCTCCGCGATGGAGGTGGGCGCCTACCGCGACGCGTACCAGACCCTCACCAGCCTCGCGGAGCGCGCGGAGGGCGAGAAGAAGGAACAGCTCCTCCGGGAGGCGGCGCGCGCGGCGGAAGGCGCGGGCCTGTACTCGCAGGCGCTGACCACCGCGGTGAAGGAAGCCGGCGAGGCGCAGACACCCGAGGACCGGGCCGCCGCGGTGGCGAAGGTGGAGAAGCTGGTGGAGGGCCGCGCGGACTTCATCGACATCGCGCGCACGCAGGAGGGCCTGTCGCCCTCCAACCCCGCGTGGCCGGTGCTCCAGTTCAAGCTGGCTCGCATCTACTACCACCTGCGCGACTGGACCCGCCTGGAGGAGACGCTCCAGCGCTTCCTGCGCGATGCTCCGGACAGCTCCTTCGCGCCGCAGGCGAAGGAACTCCTGGCGCGCGCCACCCGCCGCGTGGAGGTGCGTCCGCGCACCGTGGCGGTGCTGCTGCCCATGACGGGCCGCTACCAGCCCATCGGTGAGGCGGTGCTGCGCGGCGTGAAGCTGGCGCTCCAGGGCAGCGACGTGGAGCTGGTGGTGAAGGACACGCAGGGCGACGTCAACAAGACGGGCCAGGCGATGGAGCAGCTCGCGTTCGACGACGGCGCCATCGCGGCGCTGGGGCCGCTGCTGGTGGACGACACCAAGCGCGCGGCGCTGCTGGCCGAGGAGCTCCAGGTGCC
The DNA here is from genome assembly GCF_003612125.1 of Corallococcus praedator. Taxonomy (GTDB): domain Bacteria; phylum Myxococcota; class Myxococcia; order Myxococcales; family Myxococcaceae; genus Corallococcus; species Corallococcus praedator. Next base: position 4,735 of record NZ_RAWI01000483.1, on the reverse strand, counting down.
GCTTTTGACGCTGAGCCGTCAGGAGGGCATCACGGACATTGGCCCGTACGTCTTCCGCAACATGCTGACGAACTCCGCGCAGGCGCGCGCCATCGCGGACTACGCGATGAACGTGAAGGGCTACAAGAAGTTCGCGGTGCTCTACCCGAACATCCCCTACGGCGTTGAGCTGGCGAACGAGTTCTGGGACGAAGTCGTCGCCCGTGGCGGCGCGGTGCGCGGCGCGGAGGCGTACACGCACGACCAGACCACGTTCACCAGCGAGGCCAAGCGCCTGGTGGGCCGCTACTACCTGGAGGACCGCGGCGACTGGGCGGAGGCCGTGCGCGACGTGCAGGGTGAGAACATCACGGACGCGTACCGCCGCCGCAAGGCGATGGAGAAGGCGCGCAGTGGCGTGGAGCCCATCGTCGACTTCGAGGGCCTCTTCATCCCGGACGACTGGCGCCGGGTGAGCCTGGTGACGCCCGCGCTCGCGGTGGAGGACATCGTCACCAACGCGTGCGACCCGCGCGACCTGGAGCGCATCCGCAAGACGACGGGCAAGAAGGACCTGAAGACCGTCACGCTCTTCGGCACCAACCAGTGGAGCAGCCCCAAGGGCCGCTCGGGCCTGCCGGAGCTCTTGGAGCGCGGCGGCAAGTTCGTCACCTGCTCGGTGTACGTGGACGGCTTCTTCGTGGACTCGCAGCGTCCGGCCACGCAGAAGTTCGTGAAGTCCTACCGCGAGGCCTACAAGGAAGGCGGGCGCGACCCCGGCCTGCTGGAGGCCATCGGCTACGACTCGGCGCGCATGGTGCGGCAGGTGCTGGACAAGCAGCGCCCCAACACGCGCGCGGCGATGCGCGAGGCCATGGCGGGCCTGAAGGACTTCGACGGCGCCACCGGCCGCACCTCGTTCAATGACAAGCGTGAAGCCGACAAGCAGCTGTTCCTGCTGTCGGTGGACAACAAGGGCGTCAACGAGATCAACGTCGACAAGGAGAAGGCCGCCGTCCGCGGCTCGGGTTCATGAGCGCGCGCGCTGGGGGCTTCGTCCTCGCGGGCATCCTGTGCCTGACGGGCTGCGGGCACGCCCGCGTGGGGCTTTCGCCGGACACGCTGACGCGGCTGGAGGCGACGCCGGGCGGCTACCTCACGGGCCCCGTGGAGGGCTTCGGCACGAAGCCCGCCGTCCTCAACCGCAAGGACTTCATCTGGGCGCTGGACTTCGCGCCCCGGGGCGGGCGCGTGGCGTACACGCGCCTGGGCAACAAGGCGTACCACGTCTCCGTGTGGAGCCTGGACGCTGGCGCCGCGAAGCCGGACGGCGCGGACGCCCGGGCCCCGGTGATGCTGGCGGATCCGGAGGTCAACGCGCAGCAGTACGACCTGGAGGGCGTGAGCTTCTCGCCGGATGGCGCGCTGGTGGCCACGGTGAGCCGCAGCGGCGCGGTGCAGTTGTTCGACGCGGCGACGGGCGCCCAGAAGGGCGCGCTCGCCACCGAGGAGCCGCTGGTGTCGGTGGCCTTCCACCCGGATGGCCGGTGGCTGGCGGTGGGCAGCGCGCAGGGGCTGGTGACGCTGCTGTCGGTGCCGGGGCTGGCTTTCGGCGCGGAGTCGCGGCTGCACGTGGGGCCGGTGAGCGCGCTGGCGTTCGCTCCGGACGGGACGCTGTATTCGGGTGGCTGGGACGGCCACGTGCGCGCGTCGGACACGCCGGAGCAGTCGCTGCGTCCGGACGTTGCGCGCACGCACTTCGAGCGGCGCGGCGGCTTCGCGGCGGTGCAGGGCAGCCTCAACGGGGGTCCGCCGGTGGTGCTGGCATTGGACTCGCGCCTGCCGGGCGTGGTGCTCACCACGGCGGCGGCGACGGCGTCTGGCATCGACGTGGCGTTCCTGAAGGACACCGTCACCGTGCCGGGCGCGCTGGGCAACACGGTGGCGCGGCTGGCGCGGGCCCAGACGCTGCGCTTCAAGGCGCTGGTGTTGAGGGGCGTGGACGTCGCGGTGTGTGACGCGTGCGTGCCCCAGGGCAGCCAGGGCGTGCTGGGCACGGCCTTCAGCGACCGCGTGGACACGGTCTTCGACGAGACGACGGCGGAGGCGGTGCTCACGCTCAAGGGCGGCGTGCCCGAAGGCACGCCGGAGGTGGTGGCGCGGGGGCTGACGCCGAAGGCGGACTTCCCCTTCCCGGCGCACGTCAACGACGTCACCGTGGATGCGCGCGGCCAGCGCCTGGGCGTGGCCTTCAGCGAGGAGAAGGCGGAGCGTAACCGCAAGGTCTACGAGCGCGAGCGCAAGGGCCTGGAAGACCCCCAGGGGCCGTGGAACGCGGGCGCGCTGGTGGACGCGGGCTCCGGCAAGGTGCTGCGCAAGTGGGAGGTGCACCACGGCGTGGTGTCCTCCGCCGCCATCTCTCCGGATGGCCGTTCGCTGGCGTCGGGCGGTTGGGACAAGACCGTGCAGCTCTTCACCGAAGCGGAGCCGCTGCCCCGGGGCACGCTGGAGTTCGGCTGGTCCGTGCGCCGCGTGCGCTTCGCTCCGGACGGGCGCCAGGTGGGCGTGGCCGCGTGGACGCCGCAGAAGGTGACCGGCAACCAGGAGAGCGACCCGGCGGCGATGGTGGTGGGCGTGCACTACGCGTCCCCCGCCGTGGAGGCGCGCGCGACGGTGGCGGCGCCCCCGGCGGTGGAGGCGACGCCGGCTCAGTAGTTGAGGAACACGGCGCTCTGCGGAACGCCGCGCAGGCGCAGCTGGGCCATCACGTCCTGCACCATCTCCGCCTGTCCGCACACGAAGGCGACGGCGTTCTCCAGCGGCTCCTCGCCCAGGTGGGCCTGCACGTAGCCGGTGAGGCCCTGCCAGCCGCTGGCCCCGGGCTGGCTCACGGTGCGCACCACGCGCACGTCGTCCGCCTGCCACCGCTCCAGCTCCCGTGCGTAGGCGAAGCTGCCCGGCGTGCGCGCGCCGAAGTACAGCGTCACCCGGCCGTACGCGCGGCGCTCCTGGTGCAGGCTGGCGATGACGGGGCGGATGGCGGAGATGCCGGAGCCGCTGGCGAACAGCAGCAGGTCATGGCCGCGCGCCTTCTCCATGGGGAAGCCGGGGCCTTCCGGGCGCGACACCTCCACGGGCGTGCCCATGGGCAGGCGCAGGAGGGCGGAGGGCAGGGCCCCATCGTCCTTGAGGAGGAACTCCCAGTGCGTGCCGTCGGGGGCGGGCGGCGAGGCGATGGCGAACATGCCCGGCGCCTGGCCAGGGAGGCGCAGGCGCACGTACTGCCCGGGGTGCGCATGGGTGCCCATGAGGGCCGTCCCCCGGAGGTCGAGCACCAGGTCGGTGAGGCCATCCGCCGCGGGGGCGCGGGCACCGACGGTGGCGGTGTGCCAGTCGCTCATGGGGCCTTTCTAACCGGACCTTCTGTCACGTGCCCACCCTGGGTAGAGTCGGGGGCGTGAAGACCGTCTTCTGGCTGTTCATGTTCCTGGTCGGCCTGGCCGGCGTGGTGATTCCGCTCACGTACCTGTACACGGCCAGCAAGCTGCCGCGTCTGGAGAGCGAGTTCGACGTCGAGAGCCAGCTGCGTCACCGCATCGAAGGCGACCGCATGAGCGTGATGGTCGGCCGCATGGACGGAGGCGGCAGCGAGCGCGCGCGGGTGGCCTTCTCGCGGCCGGACTTCTCGCGGATGCCCAAGGACCTGGTGGCGCTCTACATCCGGCAGATGGACTGCCCCACCTACTTCCAGACGCCGCGCGAGGACGGGCGCGCGTGGGCCTGGCGCCTGTTCGCGGGCGTGACGTTCGGGACGGTGCCTCCCGGGGACGGCGCCTGCGAGCGGCGGCTGGCGATGCGCATCGCGCGGGAGGTGGGCATCGAGGGCACCCTGCCGCTGTCGGTGGCGGCGCACCGGCTGCACGCCTTCTTCCAGAAGGACCAGCTCATCGCCTACGAGCTGTCCATCCTGCGCTTCGAGCGCGGCGTCATCGGCGTGGAGGACGCGGCGCGCAAGCTCTTCGGCCGCGAGCTGGCGGAGCTGCAGCTGTCCGAGCTGGCGGAGCTGCAACTGGCGCTGCCTCCCTACGGTTTCTACTCCGACCTGAAGACGTGCAAGAACTCCAGCCTCATCCGGCAGAACCGGGACCTGCTGCTGCAGGACCTGGCGGGGTACTCGCTGGTGAGCGAGGAGCGCGCGCGCAACGCCATCGCGCAGCCGGTGGCGTGCCTGTCGGTGAAGTAGCCGTCGCGGTGTCCGGGGGCGCGTGCCTCAACGCCGCACCTCCGGGGGCACCTGGGACAGCCAGCCCACCTCCAGCGCGGCCCACAGGCCCAGGAGGATGGCCTCGGCGGCATCGTGGCGCAGCGACGTGGGACGGGGCGCGTGGGACCAGTCGATGACCCGCCGCGCGAGTCCATCCGCGGCGTCCTTCGCCTGGGGGCCGCTGCGCTGCTCACGCGCGTAGAGCAGGCGCGAGCGCCAGTCCTCGGCGGCCACGCGCAGCACGGGCAGGGCGCGGCGTGAGGCCTCGCGCTCCCAGACGTCGGCGATGGGGCCGCCGCCCTCCAGCACGAGCCAGGCGAGGGGGGCCGCGTCGAGGAGCACGGCGGGCACCGCGCGCTTGAGCCGCGCGTGCGTGCCGAAGTTCTGCGAGCGGTACCACCGCAGCCGCCCGTCCGCGCCGAAGCGCGCGAGCCCGGAGCGAAGCCCCAGGTCCACCGCGAGGAGCGCAGGGCCGGGGGCGGCGTTCACGGG
>NZ_RAWI01000482.1 GCF_003612125.1 Corallococcus praedator | reverse complement strand
AAGTGGTGCGCCCATGACCTCAATCTATGGGCTCTGGCGCGCTCGCCCTTGCTCGTCACGCATGGGATGGGCCCACCGAGGGCTACGCCCTGCGCCTGCCTCGATCCACGTTCGTGAGCACCGTCGTAACGCGAAGATCAGTTGAGCTGAAGGAAGGAGAGGCAGTGGCGGAACCACGCCGCGAGCTTCGCGAGCGGAGTCGCCGCGCGCAACTGCCTCACCGTCCTGGCCAAATCCTCCAGGGCGCGAGGCGCGAGCTTTCGGAGTTGGCACTTCAGGTCCGCCCACCACAGCTCGATGGGATTGAAGCAACCTGACCGCGCTCGACCCCGGCTACCGCGCCAGCACCCGCGTGACCGAGGACTCTCCGTGCCAGGAGATCACCCTGACCTACAGCGCGGACAATGCCTGGAGCTCGGAGCACTACTCCACGCCTTCGGACGTGAGCATGTACACGTTCTCGCAGACGCCCTGATCCTCCCCGAAGGAAGTCCATGTCCCAGCAACGTCGTGCGGCTTGCGGTTGCGGTCAGCTCCACCTGACGTGCGAGGGCGAACCCTTGCGTGTCTCGATGTGCCACTGCCTCGCGTGTCAGCAGCGCACCGGCAGCGTCTACGGCGTGCAGGCGCGGTGGAGCACATGGACTGACCTACCGCAGCAGACGCCCGGGTGGGCTTCCCGAACTCCTACCCGTGCGTCGCCGGCTGGGACACGTCCTGCGACGAAGGCTTCTCGTCCCCGCCCTTGCCCCGGCTCAGCCACCTGCCCAGCCGCGTCTTGTAGCGGTCCGCCACCACGTAGAAGGCGGGCACCACGAGCAGGCTCAGCACCGTGGACACCGACAGGCCCCCCAGCACCGCGATGGACATGGGCGCGCGCGTCTCACTGCCCGCGCCCAGGGCCAGCGCCGCCGGCACCGCCGACATCATCGTCGCCGTGGACGTCATCAGGATGGGCCGCAGGCGCACCGGACCCGCGCGCAGCATGGCCTGCATCGCGTCCAGGCCCAGCTCGAGCTGCTGGAGCGCGTAGTCCACCAGGATGATGGAGTTCTTCTTCACGATGCCCATGAGGAGGAGCAGGCCAATCATGCTGAAGATGTTCAGCGTGTTGCCCGTGGCCAGCAGCGCGAACGACGCGCCCGCCACCGACAGCGGCAGGATGGTCAGCACCGTCACCGGGTGCAGGAACGAATTGAACTGCGCGCCCAGCACCATGTACGCGACGGCGATGCCCAGGAAGAGCGCGAAGATGAGGCTGCTCATCGAGTCGCGGAACGCCACGCTCGCGCCGCCCGCCACCACGCGGATGCCTCCGGGCAGGTCCTTGCCCAGTTGTTCCACCGTGGCCAGCGCCTCCTCCTGGTTGGAGCCCGGCGCCACGTTGGCGAACAGGCTGATGGCCCGCTCGCGGTCGCGCCGCGTGATGGCCTGCAACGCGGGCAATTCCTGCTGCGTCACCAGCGACGACAGCGGCACCAGCGTGTTGTTCGCCGTGCGCACCTTCAGCAGCGACAGGTCCTCCGGCCGCGACCGCTGATCCGCCAGCAGCCGCAGGCGCACGTCGATGCGTCGCCCGCCGCTGCTGTACTTGCCCACGCGCACGCCGCCCACCAGCGCGTTCACCGTGGAGGCCACCGCCTGGATGGGCACGCCCACGTCCGCCGCGCGCGCCCGGTCCGGCGTGATGCGCAGCTCCGGCTGGCCCAGTTGGTAGTCCGTGTCCAGGTCCACCACCTTGCCGGACGCCGTGAGCTGATCGCGCAGGGTCTGGCTTGCCTCCACCAGCTTGTCCCAGTCCGAACCGCGCACGCTGAACTCCACCGGGAAGCCGCGCTGCGCGGTGAAGCCCGCCTGCGACAGGTCCTGCACCACCGCGCGCAGGCCCGGGTAGCTGTTCAGCTCCTTGCGCAGCACCTGCGCGAACTCCGCCTGGGACATGCGCTGGTCGCGCGGCAGCAGCGTCAGGTTCATGTTTCCGGAGTTCACGCTGGAACCGCCGCCTCCGCCGCCGCCCACCACCGAGAACACGCGCGTCACCTCCGGCCGGCTGGCGGCGAACTCCTCCGCGCGCTTGAACAGGCGGTTGGTCTCCTCCAGGCTGCTGCCCACCGCCGTCTGCAGGCGCACGGCCATGCGGCCCTGGTCCTGGGACGGCACGAACTCACCGGGGAGCGCCTTGAAGGCGAACGCGCTCAGCACCAGCATCGCCACGGCCACCAGCAGCACCCGGTACGGCCGCACCAGCCCCCAGGCCAGCATGCGCGCGTACAGATTCTCCAGCTTCGTGAAGGCCTTGTCCACCACCACGCCCACGCGACCGCGGTGCTCGCGCGACGTCTTGAGCAGCTGCGCGCACCGCGCGGGCGCCAGGGTGATGGCCTCCACGTAGGACAGCAGCACCGCCACGCACAGCGTGACGCCGAACTGGAGGAAGAACCGGCCGATGATGCCCTTCATGAAGACGACGGGCAGGAAGATGGCCACCACCGCCAGCGTCGCCGCCAGGGCCGCGAAGGTGATCTCCGCTGTGCCCTCACGCGCGGCGCGCACCCGGTCCTTCCCCTCCTCCGCGTGCCGGAAGATGTTCTCCAGCACCATGATGGCGTCGTCCACCACGATGCCCACCGCCAGCGCCAGTCCCAGCAGCGTGAAGGTGTTGAGCGTGAAGCCCAGGAAATAGATGACCGCCACCGTGCCCAACAGCGACATGGGGATGGCCAGGACGACGTTGAGCGTGCTCGACAGCGACCCCAGGAACACCCAGCACACGAAGGCGGTGAGGATGCAGGCGAGGAGCAGCTCGAACTCAATCTCGTGCACGCTCTCCTCGATGAACTGCGTCGAGTCGAAGTTGATGCTCGCGCTCATGCCCTCGGGCAGGTCCTTCTGCAGCTGCGCCAGCACCTGCCGCACCTCCTGGGCCACGGCCACCGCGTTGGCGCCGCGCTGCTTCTTGATGCCCAGGGCCTGCGCGGGCTCACCGTTGACGCGCGCCAGCCGCCGCTCGTCCTCGAAGCCGTCCTCCACGATGGCCACGTCGTGCAGGTACACCGCGCGGCCGCCCTCCTCGCGCACCACCACGTCGCGCAGCGTCTCCAGGTCCAACGCCTCGCCCATGAAGCGCACGTTGACCTCGCGGCCCTCCGTCTCGATGCGGCCGGCGGGCAATTCCACGTGCTCACGCTGGAGCGCGGCGACCAGGTCCGTGACGGTGAGCCCGTGCGAGTCCAGCTTCTGGGCATCCACCCAGATGCGCACGTTGCGCTCCAAGAGGCCACCCAGCATCACCTCGCCCACGCCGGGCACCGTCTGCAGGCGCTCCTTCACGCGGTAGCGGGCGAAGTCGCTCACCACCTGCTGGGAGAAGGGCCCGGACACGCCCAGCCACATGATGGGCTGGTCCTCCGGGTTGGACTTGGAGACGACGGGCGGATCGATGTCCAGCGGCAGCCGGCGCTGGGCCTGGCTCACCTTGGTCTGCACGTCCTGGAGCGCCAGGTCCACGTTGCGCGACAGGTCCAGCTCCACCGTGATGTTGGCGCTGCCCTGGCGCGCGGACGAGGTGATGCTCTTGACGCCCTCCACCTGCGTCACGGCCTCCTCGATGAACTCGACGACGTCCGTCTCCACCGCCTCCGGGTTGGCGCCCTCCCACGACACGGAGATGTTGATGGTGGGGAAGTCGACGTCCGGGAACTGGCTGATGCCGATGCGCTGGGCCGCCACCAGTCCGAAGATGATCGTGGCCGCCATGATCATCCAGGCGAACACGGGCTTCTTGATGCAGACGTCGGTGATGCTCATGGCCGACCTTCCGTGCCCGCCGCCGTGTCCGTGCGGGCCTCGGTCGCGGGCTGCTCGCCGGTGACCTTCGGCTTGGGGCTCTCCGACACGCGCACGGCGACGCCGTCACGCAGCGCCTCGGCGCCGCGCACCACCAGCGTCTCACCGGGCCTCAGCCCCTCCTTCACCTCCACCCGCCCGTCGGATGTGCGCAGGCCCAGCTCCAGGATGCGCTCGCGGGCCTTGTTGTCCGCCACCACGAACGCGAGGAAGCCGCGCTCGCTGGGGCGGATGGCCGTCTGCGGAATCACCGGGCTGCCGCCCCGCGTCTCCACCGGCACGCTCACCGTGGCGAACGCGCCGGGCCGCAGCTTCTGGGCCGCCTCCCCCGTCACCTCCGCCGTCACCGCCACCATGCGGCTCTGGTCATCCGCGCTCGCGGCCACGTAGGTGATCTTCGCGGAATAGCTTCCGCCGTCCGAGCGCACCGTGAACTTCGCGGGCATGCCCGGGGTGATGCGCGTCACGTCCGCGGCGGGCACGTTGAAGCGCAAGAGCAGCGGTTCGCGCCGCAGGAGCGTGGCCAGCACCACGCCCGGCTGCACGTACTGGCCGGTCTGCACCGTGCGCGTCTGGAGGACGCCGTCCATGGGGGCGCGCACGTAGGCGTCGCGCTGGTTGAGCTGCGCCTGCTCCAGCATCGCCTTCGCGGAGGCCACGTCCGCCTGCGCGGTGGCGGCGCGGGCCTGGAACGTCTCCAGCTGTTCGGCGGGCAGCAGGCCCGGGCTCTGCGCGTTGACCTCCGCGCGGCGCTGGGCCCCGGCCTTCGCCTCCACCAGCGAGGCCTGGGCCTTCTGCAACACGGCCTCCGCGGCCCGCACGGCGATGGCGTAGCGCGCGGGTTCGATCTCCGCGAGCGTGTCGCCCTTCTTCACCGCCTGGCCCTCGCTGAAGTTCACCTTCTCCAGCGCGCCCGGCACGCGCGCGGTGATCTGCACGCGCTCGAAGGCCTCCACCGAGCCCACGGCGCTGACGGCGTACTCCACGTCGCGCGTCTCCACCGGCGCGACCTCCACCGGGAACTGGATGGGGCCCCGGCCGGACACGCCGCCCTTGCCGCCCTTGCCACCGCCCGCGGCGACCGCTTCTTCCTTCTTGCAGCCCGGGGCCAGGGACAGCACGGCCAGGGACAGGGCCAGCACTCCAGTGCGTCGCATTGCCTTCACGGTTCCTTCCCCAACGGATTGAGTCCGACAGCGGCCCTCAGGCCCAGCAGCGCCACGCCCAGCCCGTAGCGGTTGCGCGCCAGGGCGACCTCCGCCTCGAAGAGGCTGAGTGACGCGTCCGCCACGGTGAGCGCGGTGGACAGGCCCTGGCGGTACAGGATGCCCGTCTCGGTGGCGTTCTTGCGCGCCGCGCGGGCCGCCTGCTCCGTCTGCGCGAGCGCGGCGCGGGCCGTCTCCAGATTGACCCGCGCCTGTTCGATGTCCACCGTCACCCGCCGCGTGGACGCCTGCGTGTTCAGCTCCGCCGCGTTGGCGTTGGCCACGCGCTCGCGGCGCTCGGCGTAGCGCGTGCCGCCGTCGAAGAGGTTCCAGGTGAGATCCACCGCGAGGAAACCATCGCCGACGTTGCCGTTGAGGCCCGCCTCGTTGGTGAGGCGGTACTGCGCGGTCGCTCCCAGCGAGGGCAGCAGGCGGGCCAGGGGCTCCTTCGCGCTCTCACGCAGCGAGCGCACCCGCAGGTTGGCCGCGAGGATGTCCGGCCGCCGGTCCGTCGCGCCCTGCGTGAGCACCTCCAGCGCCGGGGCGGGCCGCGCGGCGTCCGCGAGCAGCGGCTCCGGTGGGGCAAGCTCCCCCTGGACGGGTTCGACGAGCAGGAAGCCCAGCTCCAGGCGGCTCGTCTCCGCGGTGCCCAGCGCCGCGGCGAGGTTGGCCTCCGCGGTCGCGACCTCCAGCTCCGCGCGGGTGACGTCATTGGTGCTGGCGAGCCCCGCGGAGGCCCGGGCCTGCGCGTCCGCGAGCCCCTGGCGTGCGTAGGCGAGGCGCTGTTCGGCGGCCTGATACACCTGCTGGTTGGCCAGGGTGACGAGGAAGGCGTTGGCGGCGGAGAAGGAGACCTGCCGGCGCGACTCCACCGCGTCCAGCTGCGCCGCCTCGCTCTCCAGCTTCGCGGCCCGGTAGAGCGGGATGCCGCGCGCGTCGAAGAGCGCCACCCGCCCGGTGAAGTTGGCGCCCAGGGCGTTGAACTGCTGGAGGACGACCGTCTGCCCACCGACCTCGCGCGTGGATTCACGCAGGCGGCGCGTGTAGGTGCCGGAAGCCGTGAGGCTGGGCAGGAAGAAGGCGCGGGCGCGGGCGACACGGGCACCGGCGGCCTCGGCGAGCTGCCCAGCGGAGAGCACGGCCTCGTTTCGCTCCGACGCGAGCGCCACGGCGCGCTCCAGCGTCAGCGGGGTGGCGCCGGCATCCGGGGCC
>NZ_RAWI01000481.1 GCF_003612125.1 Corallococcus praedator | reverse complement strand
AGTCGGGGGACATGGCGGAAGAGGAAGGCGTGCGCCTGCTGGAGTCGCAGGGCTTCCGGGTGAGGGCGCGCAACTGGACGTGCCGCTACGGCGAGCTGGACATCGTGGCGGAGCGCGAGGAGGTCATCTGCTTCGTGGAGGTGCGCATGCGCTCCTCGGCGGTGTGGGGGGACCCGGCGCACACGGTGTCCTTCGCCAAGCAGCGTCGGGTGGTGAAGGCCGCGCTGCACTATCTCTTCCAGAATGGCATCGACGGGCGCATGGTGCGCTTCGACGTCATCTCCGTCGTGGGCCAGGGCGAAACCGCCCGGGTGGAACACATCCCCGCCGCCTTCGACGCCGGCATGTGAGGACCTGTCCTTTGGCTGCAACGCTCTACCTCGTGGCCACGCCCATCGGGAACCTGGGGGATGTCACCGCCCGGGCCCTGGAGACGCTGCGCACGGCGGGCTTCCTCGCGTGCGAGGACACCCGGCACTCACGCATCCTGTTGGACCACTTCGGCATCACCGGGAAGGACCTGGTGAGCCTGCCCGCCTTCGCGGAAGGGCAGCGCGCCGGGCGCATCCTGGACCGCATCGAAGCAGGGGAGGACTGCGCGCTCATCACCGACGCCGGCAGCCCCGGCATCAGCGACCCGGGCGAGAAGCTGGTGGCCGAAGCGCTGGAGCGCGGCCTGAAGGTGGAGCCGGTGCCCGGGGCGACGGCCCTGGTGGCGGCGCTGAGCGCGTCGGGGTTGCCCACGGGCCGCTTCCACTTCCTGGGCTTCCTGCCGCGCAAGGGGCCGGAGCGCCGTGCCATGCTGGACGAGGTGGCGCCCCTGTCCGCCACCTGCGTGCTCTACGAGTCCCCACGCCGCCTGGGAGAGACGCTGGCCGACCTCCAGGAGGCCTGGGGTGACCGGCGCGCGTGCGTGGCGCGGGAGCTGACCAAGCTGCACGAAGAGTTCGTCCGGGGCCCGCTGTCCGCCCTGGTGGCCCGCTACGCCGCCGAGGAGACCCGGGGCGAGGTGGTCATCCTTGTGGAGGGCCGCACCGGCGAGCAGCGCTGGAGCGAGGACGAGGTGCGCCGCGCCCTGGAGTCCGGCCTGGAGCGCGGTGAGAAGCTCAAGCCCCTGAGCACCGAGCTGGCCCGCCGCGCGGGGTGGCCCGGCCAGGAGGTGTACCGCATGGGCCTGGGCCTGAAGCAGCGGTAGCGACGACCCGCTGCCTCAGGGGAACAAACGGCGCCTAGAACGCGAAGCTGGCGCCCAGGTCGAAGCGGAACGTGGTGCTCTGGATGGCCCGGAAGCGGCGGGACGCCAGGTCGTAGCGCCAGTCGAACGTCGGGTTCAGCTCCGGCGAGCCCGGGTTCGTGTCCACGGTGCCGTTGCCGTCCAGGTCCTGACCGATGGTCTCCGACGTGAGCAGGTGGTCCGTGTTGTAGAGGAAGTTGCCGGAGGCGCGGATGGTGAAGGCCTCCGCGGCGCGGGCGGTGACGCCAAACTGGCCACCCACCTGCAGGTAGTCATCCGAGGTGAGCAGCTTGCGCAGCGCGGAGCTCAGCTCGTTGTAGTACCGGCCGCGACCCACGTAGTTGCCGATCAGTCGCGCGTCCACGGTGAACTTCTGGGCCTTGGCCGCGCTCTCGAACGGGACCAGCTCCACGCCGAAGAGGATGCCCGTCTGCGACGGCGCCTGGATGCCCGTCTCCTTGCGATTCCACGGGCCGGTGAAGCAGTTGCCCGGAGCGCCCAGATTGGACGGGTTCGTGCCGGCCTGATCGCAGTTGGAATAGGCCTTGGGACCGCGCACCGGGATGGTGTGGTACGCCTTGAAGTACGGGTCCGCCGCGCCCATGCGCCGCGAGAAGGACGTGTAGAGCTGGTACTTGTGGACGCGGTCGCCCACGTTGCCGCGATCCCCGTCCGGGTCCGTGGTGTCCACGCTCGGGTCGCGCAGCTTGGCGGTGGGCGCCTCGTAGTCGATGCCGACGATCCACGTGGGCTTGGTGCTGTCCTTCTCCTGGTTGAAGAAGGCGTACGCCAGCCCGAAGTGGATGTTGCCCAGCCCGCCCCGGTAGCTCTCCTGCGGCATGCTGAAGAGCCGGCCTACGCAGCCTTCCGACGAGTACGGCGAGCCGTCCGCGTTGAAGCAGCTGTTGACGATGGTGGAGTTGCTCTGGCCCACCCCCGACACGAACTCCCAGCTCTCGTTCTGCTGGAAGACGATGGGGAGCTTGAAGGAGAACTCCAGGTCCTTCCAAAGGCCGAACGCGAGCGCCAGGTTCAGCCGCGCGTCCACGCCCTTGTACCAGAGCTCGTTGACCTCCTTGAGTTCGCCCCCGGAGCCCCCGGACGGGAGCTGCTCACGGACGATCTTCGCGCGCGTCTGCGTGCGCTCGAACCCGACGTCGAGGAAGAGATCGAACGGATCGTCATCCTCGAACGACGAGGCGATCCGGGTGATGTCCGCAGCACTGGCGGCGAGCGGCGCGCCCAGCGTCAGCGCGGCGATGACGGTACGAAACCTGTGCATCCACAACCTCCGACGACCCACGGCCCAGGAGCCTGCCAGCTAGCCGTGCCGTCGGAGGAGTGTCAAGAAATGGGTGGGCGTTACTTGCCCGCCACGGACGTCCCGAGCAGTCCGTCCAGCCGCTGGACCTCGGCCTCGAAGGCGCCCTTCTGGGTGGCCGTGAGGGCCGCCCGGAAGGTCTTGTGCTGGTCGAAGGGGTCCAGGACCCGGTTTTCCCCCAGCATCAGCTGGTAGTGCAGGTGGGGGGCGAAGGAGTGGCCCGTGTTGCCGCTCTGCGCCAGGACCTGGCCCGCCGACACGCGCATCCCGGCCTGGACCGACCGGGGCAGCTCCGCCAGGTGCAGGAAGAGGGCGCGGCGGCCCTTGCCCCCGGACTCGATGAGCTCGATGCAGTTGCCGTTGCTGCCGAAGTTCCAGTTCTTGCGCTTGACGACGCCCGCGAAGGGCGCCCGGACGGTGGTGCCCACCGGCGCGCGGAAGTCCACGCCCTTGTGGCCCCGGCCGTCTCGCAGCAGGGACGTAATCTGCTCGTAGCTGTCGATGGGCGAGTGCTCCATCCGCAGCTCCAGCTCGTCGCCGTTGGGCACGTAGTAGCGGGCGTTCGTCTCACCGCCGGGCTGGAAGCGGTAGGCGCGGTGCGTCTGGCCCGTCTTGCCGGAGATGAAGCGCACCGCGTACACCAGCGGCTCCTCGTTGGGCCGGCGCTGGTAGAGCACGTCCAGCGTGTCGCCCCGGAGGATCTCCCCGGGTACACGCACCCACCACACCAGCGTGCGCGTCACGACCTGGGCCAGGGCGGGGCCCACCTCCGGGCCGGCGGCCTGGACCAGCGCCGTCTCCAGCGGGCCTTCAATGCGGATGGACGCGCGCTCCAGGCCCGCGGCCTTCACCGGATCGGTGGGGGCGGGGGGCGTCGCCGAAGGGGCCTGCGCGACCGTGCCCGCATCCACGGGCGTCGCGGCCTGGGAGGAGGCGCCGTCCATGGGGACGTCCGGCATGCGCTGTTTCCACCACCACACGCCACCCGCGGCCGCGCCGAGGATGACGGAGACGGCAACCACCGGTCCGAAGGGATTGCGCTTCGGTGGTCCACCGAGGGTGGGAAGATTCGGCCGCATTCAAGCTCCCTGAGGGTGAGAAGGTACGCGGGCCCGAAACCGCCGACGGAACGGCGATATTTCGGCGCCCCGGGGCTGCTACTCGTCCGGACCGTCGTCCTGCCCGTCCGGGGTGGTGTCGCGCAGGCCGAACTCCTTCATCTTCGTCTGGAGCGACTTGCGGCTGATCTGCAGGAGGCGCGCGGCGCGGGTGACGTTGCCGCCCGTCTCATCCAGCTTCTTCACGATGAGGTCCCGCTCCAGCTCCGCGGCCTTCATGCGCACGATGTCCTTGAGGCCCACCTCGCCCACCGGGACGTCCAGCGTGCCCAGCGAGCCGCCCATCGTGGCCCCCGCCTGCACGCCCGCTCCGCCGCGCACCGGCTCCGGCAGGTCCTTCGCCGTGATGGAGGGGCCGTCCGCGAAGAGCAGCACGCGTTCGATGAGGTTCTCCAACTCGCGGATGTTGCCCGGCCACGCGTACGCCTGGAGCAGCGCCAGCGCGTCGTCGGCGATGCCTTCGATCTTCTTGTTGAGGCGCCGGTTGTACTTGTCCACGAAGTGCTGGGCGAGCATCGGGATGTCGCTGCGCCGCTCGCGCAGCGCGGGCAGCACGATGGGCACCACGGCCAGCCGGTAGTACAGGTCCTTGCGGAAGCGGCCCGCTTCGATCTCCGCCTGGAGGTCGCGGTTGGTGGCCGCCACGAGCCGCACGTTCACGCGCGTCGTCTTGATGCCGCCCACGCGCTCGAACTCGCCCTCCTGGAGCGCGCGCAGCAGCTTCACCTGCATCTCGACGGGGATTTCGCCAATCTCGTCCAGGAAGAGGGTGCCTTCGTCGGCCAGCTCGAAGCGGCCCGGCTTGGACGTGACGGCGCCGGTGAAGGCGCCCTTCTCGTAGCCGAACAGCTCGCTCTCCAGGAGCGTGGCGGGGATGGCGGCGCAGTTGATCTTGATGAACGGCTTGTCGCGGCGGCTGGAGGCCCCGTGCAGCGCGGTGGCGATCAGCTCCTTGCCCGTGCCGCTCTCGCCGGTGATGAGCACCGTGGAGGGCGTGTCCGCCACCTTGTCGATGATCTTGTAGACGTCCTGGATGGGCGGCGACTCGCCGATGATGGCGGAGCGCGCCTTGTGATCCGCCCGCACGGAGCGCTTGGCGCTCTCGTTCGTCTTGGCGGCCTTGGCCACGACGGAGGACAGCTCCGCCTGGTCGAAGGGCTTGGTGATGTAGTCGAACGCGCCCGCCTTGATGGCCTCCACCGCGGAGTCCACGGTGCCGTGCGCGGTGATGATGATCACCGGCACGTCGGGGTTGGCGGCGCGCACGGCGGCGAGCACCTCCATGCCGCCCAGCTTGGGCATCACCAGGTCGGTGACGACGATGTCCGCGCCGTTCTTGTTGAACTCGGCGAGGCCCTGCTCCCCGTTCTCCGCGACGGTGACGTCGAACCCGTCGCGGCGCAGCAGGGCGGCCAGCACCTTGCGCAGGTTCGTCTCGTCATCGATGACCAGGACCTTCGCCATGGGGACCCGCGTTGGAAGGGCTATCGGCGCGCCGGGGGGGCAGCGGGGAGGGCGCCTTCGAGCGTGCAGATGGCGTCCGGGTGCTTGATGCGCAGCAGCAGCGACTCCAGCACGCGGAAGGGGTGGTTCATCTTGCTGGCGCCCAGGTAGGCGGCGACCATGTCCATGGCCACGGCCAGGTCCATGTTCTCACGGCCGGTGGACACCACCACGCCCGACTCGCCGCGCAGGCGGTTGGACTGGTAGACGCCGTCGGAGGCGAGCTGCTTGATGGTTTCAATCTCCAGCACGCCCGTCTTCTCGTAGATGCGGTGCAGCTGCGAGTACAGCCGGGGCGACAGCACCACGGCGTAGGGCCCGAAGTGGCCGGCCTCGTTGAGCTTGCGCGTGGCCTCCACGATGGTCTGGAACCCGCCGCCCGGCGCCGTCCAGTCGCCCAGCGTGGCGGTGAGGCGGCCATTGGCCGTCATCAGGCCTTCGTAGCCCAGGCGCTGATCGCCGTAGAAGATGAGCTCGTCTTCCTGCTGCGCGCACAGGGCGGCGGCCCCGGCGGCGGCGGACACGTCCAGCGGCATGTTGTGCGTGCGCGCCGCCTCGATGTCCCGCCAGTGCAGCAGGAAGTCCTTGTAGATGATCGGGATCGTCTTGAACTTGCGCACGTCGGTGAAGACCATCGCGGTCTCCTGCTCACCGACGATGTCCACCGCGCCCGGGGACACGCCCTGGAACTCGTCGTAGGCCACCGTCTGCACGCCGGCGCCCAGCGGGCCGTAGATGTCCAGGATGCGACGGCCCACCAGCGACCGACGCGCCACCTGGATCACCGTCTCGTTGAGGCGCGCCCACTCCTCTTCGCGCAGTGGGTTCTCGGCATGTCCAAGGAAGTCAGGCATCGGTGTCTCCGTGACGGGAGCGGGAGAGGAGGGGGAAGACGAAAGGAGCAAGGTGCTTCAGCGACCGCCACCGGAACCGCCACCGCCACCACCGCGGCGCAGGGTGCCCACGGTGAGGGGATGGCTGTTGGCGGACGGCGGCGGCGCGGGAACGCCGTAGATGAGGCGCTGGGGCGGCAGGGACGTGAGCGGCTCGGCCGTCAGGCGTCCCACGGCGGGCGGGGCCCGGGTCACCGC
>NZ_RAWI01000480.1 GCF_003612125.1 Corallococcus praedator | reverse complement strand
CGCAGGCGCTCGGCCGTCAGGCGTGGCGCTTTCCTCGGCCGACCCTGCCGCGGGGCATCTCGCAGCGCTTCGGGGGTACGCTGCGCCAGATAGCGCTCCAGCCAGAAGTAGACGGCTGGCCGACTCATTCACGGCCCGGAAGAATCCGTCGTGTCTGCCGGGTTGAAAGAGCATGAGCGGACTGGCGCTGAGCGAAGAGCAGCGGAGCGAGCTGGAATCCTGCTTCCGCACGACGGAGGACCGACGTTTGCGTGAGAGGTGCCAGGCGGTGCTGATGACGTCCCGAGGGCGGTCTCAGCAGCAGATTGCCGAGGACCTGGGGACGACGCCCCGCAACATCCAGCGCTTCCTCGCCCGCTATCGGGCCAGCGGCTTGAGAGGGTTGAGGATTCAGTGGGCACCGGGCCGCACGCCGTTGATTCCCGAGGGGCTGGCGCCCACCATTCTGGGATGGGTCCAGCAGGGGCCAAGGGCCTGCGGCGTCAAGCGGGCGAATTGGACGCATGAGGCGCTGGCGGACTTCCTCTACCGCCAGACAGGGATTCGGGCGCGGGAGACGGCCATGGGGGACTTCTGCCGTCGCCATGGTGTGCGGCTGTACCGGCCCACCTATCGCTTCCTTCGAGCGGACGCTTCACGCCAGCAGCAGGCGCGGCGGGAGTTGAGCGAAAAAAACGCCAGGCGCAGGCAGGTGACATCGCCCTCTTGAGCCAGGACGAAGCGAGATTTCCCATGGTGCCGACACTGACGGCGACGCTGGGCGTGAAGGGAAGCCGCCCTGTCGTCGGCACCCGCGACTGCAAGGACGTGGTGCACACCTTCGCATCCGCCAACCTCACGACGGGAGCGGTGACGAGCAGGCTTTACGGCAGCCGAACCCGCGCGCGTCGCAAGGATGGCCTCTCCAAGACGAAGCGCATGCAGGTGGCTTTCGCCCACCACCTGCTCGACGTCGCCCGCGCCTATCCCGCCACGGCGTGGCGGCAAGTCGTCCTCATCATCGACAACGCGCCCTGGCACCGCGGGCGCCCCGTGGATTGGGCCTTGCGCCGCTTCCCGCACCTTTCCCTGTACCGGCTGCCGCCCTACAGCCCTCAGCTTCAACCCATCGAGCGGCTGTGGCGGCCCCTGCGCCAGCGGGCCACGCACAACCTTCTCTTCGACGAGATGACCGAGTTGCAACAGGCACTGCGCTCGGGCCTGGGCTACTTCCGCACGCGACCTCACGTCGTCCTCAAGCTCTTCGGCTCGCCTTGGACAACGACGGGATTACCCGAGGCGTGAATCAGGGCTGCCAGATGCGCAGCCTCGCCCGGGCCTTTGCCCTCTGCGAGGAGTCTCACGGCCAGTAGCCGACGGAAGTGGCGAGCGTCGCGCACGCTTCGCAGCGCATGCTCCAGCTTCCGCCTGTCCTCTGCTGTCAGCCCCAGTTCGGCGGGGCTCCTCGCCGGTCGCATGGTCCAGAAAATGCGCATGCGACCGGCATTTGTCTCGGAACTTCCGGCGACCTACTTAGCCCGGCAGAGACCTCCGGCCCCTTGCTCTTGAAATCCTCCTTGCCGCGCAGCTCCTTCGCGCTCGAAAGCGCGTTCGCAACGTCTGCGTTCCCCGGCATCAGGGCGCTCGCCTTTTCCAGGAGGGCCAAGGCCTCTGCAAGCTTCGCCGCGGCCAGCGACTCGCGGCCCTTGGCCAAGTACGACTCACCGCACCTCGCACGACTCGCTGTAGGGATGTCCCCGACGCTCCCGAATTTCTCGCACAGCTCGACAGCTTCCTGCGGAGACGTCGACGAAGGCAGCGCGGCGATGCGCGCGGACAAGTCCACCTCACGGGCGCGACTTGCTTCGGCCTTCTGCCGCGCATCTTCGATGGAGGCCGCCATTGCCGCCTCCTTGTTCGAGCGCTCGTTCCCCTCCCCGATGGCGCCGAAGACGACAATGACGGAAGCAATCGCACCGATGACGGCAGCGGCGTGGTGCTTGGAGCCCTTCTTCCTGAAGAGGGCAATGCACCCAGCGAAGGCGCCTACCCCCAACACGGCCCCAGGATATCCGAGCCTCATGACCCAGCCCATGAAGGCAAGCCCGAAGCAGGAGGCAATGAGCACGACAGGGACGGACATCCCCTTTGACGGAGCCGACTGCGCTGGGGGCGGTGAAGACGACGGTGGTTGAGGAGGAGAGGCCTGACTCATGCCGGGATGATGCCGCCTTCCATACTCCTCTCGTCAAGCAGCTACTCCGGCTCTCGGTGAATCTCTCTCTGAGCGCCGAAGACTGCCTCAAAGAATCGCTCCGTGCTCGCGCGTCTCCGTCTCCGCTCGCGGGCAGAGACTCTACAGAGGTCGCTTGTCCACGGCTTCGGACGCCGCGCGTTCGAAGGCAGAGTGCAGCCTCTTCGTCCATACCTCTCATGGGTGATCCCCCAACTCCTCGACGCCCCATTAAGGGCTCGCTACTGTCGCCACGGTGAGCGGCAGCTCCTTCAGGCGAAGCGTACCCGCTGATAGTCTTGGAGGAGTTCATGCACTCTGTGCGTTTCACAGGCGATTGGGCACACGTGCGGTGGATAGCGCACCCCACAAGTGCGTTGGGTTGTCGGGCCTTCCACTGTCGTCTGTCATAATTGACGAACCAGGAAGACGGGAGACACCATGTCCGAATCAGCGCTGGGGGAGTACCAAGAAGCGCGCGAGCACCAACTCAGTCGCAATGATGCGCGACGTATCCGCACGCGTGTGACCGAAGCACGGAACAAGGCGATGGACGCTGGCGGGCGCTGGCCGTTCGAACTCCTTCAGAACGCGCACGATACAGGGCCACGTCCAGGACGTACTGGCATACGCATTCGCCTGGCCGCCACGGAGGACGGTTTCCTCTTTGAGCATGACGGTGCCGTCTTCCAACCGCAGGATCTCGCTGCGCTTTTGAGTGGCGGTTCAAGCAAGGAGTTCGAAGGGGAGGACACCACCGGTCGCTTTGGAACCGGATTCCTTGTCACCCATGTACTCTCCGAGCAGGCTGAGGTTAGCGGGATTCTCGCGACGAAAACCGGGTTCGAATGGTTCTCGGTTAGCCTCGACCGTGGTGGCAACGAGGATCAAATTCTTGCGAACATCGACGCCGCAAAAGCAGCGCTCCTTTCCGCTCAGCCATTGAATGAGATTGATCACAAGCCATCCGCGCGCTTCGTCTACCGGATGGAGGACAAGAAACAACTCGAACACGGGCTCGAAACCTTCCGAGCGGCGCTCCCCTACTTGTTCGCTACATGCCCTAAGCTTGATGAGGTCGTGCTAGAGCAAGAAGAGACAACGGAGCGATGGCTTGCGAGCGACTTCCGGCAACCCGCGTTGGAGGGCCTTTTTTACCGCGAGCGCTCTGTCCAGAGGGCGTCGGGCAACGAGACTCAGATGTTCGTCGCCCACCTCGTTTCGACAGAGGCCCAGCCGGACGCTTCGGCCATCTTTGTTTCGGAAACAGAGGGCCAGAACCGGAGGCTCGTTCGATTGCCCTCATCCTTTCCCCGGGTGTTTCGCCGGTTCCCTATCCGAGGGACAACGTTTCTCCGCACGGAAGTGGTGCTAGAGGGACATTTCAACGTTGATCAGGAACGACGGGAAGTTCTGCTGAAGGACCAAGGTGGTGAACTTGTAGAGGCGGCCCTCGATTCCCTCGTTCAGGCAGCCAGGGTTGCGCACAAGCTCAACATTGAAGGAGCGCACTGGCTTGCCCGGATAGGACCCGTAGCGGAAGGCGCGCTGCAAGAGTTCGAGCGGATCTGGTGGGCCGAGCGACTAAAAGCGAGGGCCACGCAGGTCGCCCAGATGCCTCTCATCAACACGACAAAGGGGGTCGGTCGTGCCGTCACGAACGCGGGCGGATGGTACGCAGACTTTTTAGGAGAGCCGCAGTTGGGTCGGCCGGACAACGTTGATGTAGACGCGCTCTGGGAATTGGCCGCCCGGTGCGAGAACTTCTACGTTCCCGAGAAGAAAATCAGTCGAGATTGGTCTTTTATTGCACAAGAATGGAGAGCGCTCGGCGTTGAAGAGTTGAACATTTTCGGGCTGGCCGATTTCCGGAGATTTGCCCTCGCCGGCGAGCCAAAACCCGGAGATGCTCTGCCGCCTGATGCTCTCTTGGTCACGGGCAATCGGCTCGAATGGCTCGCAAGCCTCTACGAACTTGCCGGCGTTGCCTCAGCGGCAGGTGCGTTTAGGCCCGAGTGGCTCGACCATTTGCTCCTGAACCAACATGGCAAACTTGTTGTTCATTCCAGCTTGACGCGTGACCTCGGCGTGCTTGAGGGGACCAAGCTAGCCGCCGAGAAGCTCAAGCTCGATCTCCGCGCCTCGTTGCTTGATCTGGAGGTGCTCAATTTGGCGCGCGAGCGTAGACTCGCACGCGTCGAAAGTCTTCTGGGTACAGTCGTGACGCAAACCCTTACGGAGGACGCCGCTCTCGACAGATGCCTTTCGGCATTGGATCAGGCCGTCCAGCCGAAGAAGAATCCCACGCCTGAGTATGTCGTGACGGCTGGAACCGCGCTCCTCGCGCATATGTGGTCTAGCCAAGCAATGAGCGCTGGCGATCTGGCGCGCAGGGTGCCACTCGCGACGACGAAGCCGAGCGAATACCATCGATGGAACCGGGACAATCCGATAATGGCGCCCGTTTCGACGTGGCCGGAGACAGCGCGCCCCTACTCCATTGTCTATCCAGCTCAGCGCGTGATGCATGTCGCCTATGACCGCACCGATGGATTCTCCGATGCACTAAAGGGGCTCCAGGCTTGGGGCATTGCACATACGGACCCGTTACAAGAGGACGTCCCATCGGAACTCAAGGATCGGCGTCTCGCCGCGCTCGTTCGTGACCCAGCGAGCATTAGTGGGCTCACAGTACGCGACCAACCCTGCTCGTCCGTTGCACTGTTATCGCGCGAAGTCATCAACCATTGTACCGAGCCCGAGCACATCCAGGCTCTTCTAGGATTGATCCTCACCGATATCGTTGTCCGCGATCAACGGTGGCGCACCTTCGTGACGGTGCCGGCACGCGGGGGCGGAAAGGAACTCTCGGTTGAACTCAGGCCAGCCCTCTGGGTTGCCGACCTATTGTCACGTGCCTGGATTCCGGTGACTGACAAGGAGGGGAAACAAAGCCGCTTCGAACCATCACCGGCGGTTCTTCGGGACCTGATTGTTCGTGAGTGGCTGAAGGACAACCCTCAAGCACTTGAGTTTCTCGCCGAGGTCTTCGGCTTCGACCGGCTTGAGCTACGTCTCCTAGGCTGCTCGGAAGAGGAGTCAAAGCGCATCCGCGACGTACTCGCGGACCTCATTGATCGGACGCAGACAGATCCGGATGCATTGGAGCGGGCGCTCGCAGCGGCGGAGGAGCAGCGCGAGAGCGAACGCCGGGTAGCTATTGCAAAGTCCTTCGGGCTCGCGGTGCAGGAGGCCCTTCGTACCGCCCTGCAGGAGCGAGGATTCGTGCTGGAACTGGTGGACCGCGGCTTCGACTATGAGATGCGCCTTGGCGAGAAACTGCTTGAAGATGCCTCCTATTACCTCGGCCTGGAACGCCTACTCCTTGAGGTCAAGGCGACCACTTCAGGTGAGGTCAGGCTGACTCCAACTCAGGCGGCAACCGCGTCTCGCACGCCGGATTACGTCCTCTGCGTGGTGGACCTGAGAGGCATGGCTACAGAGCGGCTCGCTGGTCCGTGGACACCGGAAGAAGTCGCTGCGCACTCTCGATTCGTCAATACGATTTCAGGAAGTGTTGCGTCGACCTGGGAACTCGTGGAGCGCGCGCAGGCTGAGCATGTTCCTATCCGCAACGAAGCTGCCCTTCGGTTTGGGGTCGCTGCCGAGCTGTGGCAGTCCGGGCACACTCTGTCGGCATGGTGCGATTGGGCCATCGCGAAGCTGCGGGATAAGGAAGTGGCTTAGTATACTACTTGATCCGATACGTGACGGCCCTCGAGGAGGAGCGCGGGCGACGAGACGGCGGAGGCAGAGGGGCAGTGGCCAATGCGCCGCAGCAGCAGAAGCGGTGAACCGCGCCACTCCGCCTCGGGGGTAGGCTGGGAGAGAGCAGTCCGGCACCGGCTACCGGCACTGCGCGCATCGGCAAGCGCGGCAGGAAGGAGCCACTGGCGCGCCCAGCAACGCGGATCCTGGCTCCTCCAACTCCTGTCTCTGAAGTTGCCCCGGTTTCGTGGAGCGTTTCCGCGCTTTCGCCCTCAAGCGGCAGCGCGGTGCTTCTTCTCGTAACCAGCGGGTGACTCGTAGTCGAGCGCGGAGTGGCGCCGGAGCGGATTATACCA
>NZ_RAWI01000047.1 GCF_003612125.1 Corallococcus praedator | reverse complement strand
ACGCCAGCCCCGGCCACACCCGCCGCGACGCCTCCCGCCGCGACGCCGCCGGCCGCCTCGGGGGGGCTGCCCGCCACCACGCCCAGCGCCACGCAATCGAAGCTGCCGCAGGGCTGGTACGTCACGGAGAGCGCGCCGCAGCACTACGAGGCGGGCGTGGACGCCAGCGCCCCGTGCGAGGGCAGCCGCAGCGCCTTCCTGCGCTCGCGCACCCAGGCCACGGACAGCTTCGGCACCTTCATGCAGGCCTTCAACGCGAAGGACTTCCTGGGCAAGCGCCTGCGCTTCACCGCCGCCGTGCGCCACCAGGACGTGAAGGGCTGGGCTGGGCTGTGGATGCGCGTGGAGGGAGCGGACCCCAAGCAGCCGCTCGCCTTCGACAACATGCAGTCGCGCGCCCTGGTGGGCACCCACGGCTGCAAGCGCTACGACGTGGTGCTGGACGTGCCCAGGGAGGCCACCACCATCATGGCGGGCCTCATCATGAGCGGCGCGGGCCAGGCGTGGCTGGATGGCGTGCGCTTCGAAGCGGTGGACGCGTCGGTGAAGACGACGGACCTTCTCAGCGCCGCGCAGCAGCCCCTGCCCTCCGGGCCGCAGGGACTGGACGAGTCCGCTTCCCTCTGGGGCCGCAAGAACATGCCCCTGGGCCGGGTGGGCGAATTCTGGTTCGACAGCCAGCGCGTGGAGACGAAGACGCCGCTCGTGCGCGGCACGGGCTCGACGTGGAAGGGCTCCTTCGGCGACGAGCTCTTCGAGCACGGCATCGAGGTGAACGGCGCCTATGAGGTGCGCGACCTCGCGGTGAAGGTGCGCGCTGGTGGCGTCGCGACCCTCATTGAAGGCACCTGGGGAGGCTCGCCGGTGTTCGTGCGGCTCAGCGCGGACTCGCTCGAGATGCGCTGGGGGACCCTCAAGCGCAACCTGCGTCGCGACCCCACCCTCTCCACGGAGAAGGGGTGCAACGCCTACGTGCAGATCCGGGGAAGGTACGTCGAGGACCGGCTGGACGTGTGCGGCGTGGCGCTCGCCACGAGGCCGCCCCTGACGCAGCTGGTGGCGGCCTTCCTGTCCGCGGGCTTCCGGAGCGACGCGGATGCGCCGCAGACCATGAAGCTCCACCCGCCGGTGCGCTCCAGGCAGTCCTACGACGAGAACGAGAACTACATCCCGCCCTCCCAGCGTCAGTAACAGGCCACGAAGGGCGAAGGGCCGGTGGGAAGACTCCCCCCGGCCCGCCTTTTCCCGCGACGGCTAGAACGCGAAGTCGCGCTCCAGCGTCTCCTGTCCGGCCTGCACCGTGAGGTGGGCCGCGTGCGCGCCGGTGGCCAGCGCCGTGGACAGGTCGAAGGACAAGCCCTCCGGTCCCTGCGTCGGCTTGAGCGACGGACGCCCCGGCGACAGGAAGACGGCGGCCGTCACGGCGCGCGTGCCCAGGGGCTGCACGAGCAGCCTCACCCGTTGACGCTCGCGCACCAGCACCACGCGAAAGTCGCGCCGCTCCTCCAGCACCTCACGGTGCTCCGGCAGGCGGGCCGCGCCCGGGCGCCGGGCCGCGTCCGCGCGGGAGTCCCGTGCCGCGCGGGGGGCGGACAGCCCTTCCTCTTCCAATTCCAGCGCCTCTTCGATGGCGGTGTCGCCCTCTTCCAGCGCCAGCACGGCCTGCGCGCACTCGCCGCACCAGGCGGTGTGGGCCTCCACGCGCGCCTTCTCTTCGCGGCCCATCTCCCCCGCGTCCAGGCGCCACAGCTCTTCGGCGGTGAGGTGCCGCCGGGGGGGCATGTCCACCACCGCGGTCTCCGCCCGGTCCGCGCGGCAACCGGCGCAGTCCTTCAGGTGTTCGGTGTCCTTCAGGGGCTTGCCCGTCCAGGACGCCAGCAGGTCGTCGCAGCCGGCCCGCGCGGAGAACCACCAGGCGCCGGGGCGCTCCACGGGATCCAACAGGTCGCGCTCGGCGCGGCGCTCGGCGTTGAGGGGGATGAACCAGCGCGCCCGGGGGCGCAGCGCGGTGTCCAGGTAGCCCAGCGCCCCGAGGAAGCGCTCGCGAGCGGCGGCAGCATCCCCTTCCAGCGGGCCCTTCAGCATCTCCCACGTCACCAGCGCGCGGGCGGCGGAGGCGGCCCGGTCGCGGGCGGAGAGTCCTTCCAGCGCGGAGGCGCGCCACACTTCGGCCTCCTCACCTTCCTCGCCCAGCGCGGCCTCCATCGACTCCTCGGCGGCCCGTAGCAGCAGCGGCTGGAGCGCCTGGGGCTTCTGCGCGCGCAGCCAGGCTTCCAGCTCCGCGCGGCCCAGCGACTTCAGGGCCTCTTCCACCCCTTCGGTGCCCAGCCGGTCCGACCGGCGGAGCACGTCCCCCACCACCTCCAACAGCTCGCCCACCGGAGCGGGACCCGCGGCCAGGCGTGCTTGACGGGCCTGGTAGCGGGACAGCGCGTCGCCCTTCATCGCGGCATCCCGCGCGGGGCGGAGGACGGCATCCCTCCGAGGGATTTCACGAAGGCTCTTCCGGCAGTCCGTCCCGCTGCAATTCGAGCAGGTACAGGCGCAGGTATGCCTGGGCGCGACTGACGCGCTTGTACGAATTCACCACGCTGATGTCCAAACGCCGTGCGCATTCCTCGTGATCCTCCACGTCCTCGTGGTGATACAGCTCCCATGCTGAAGCCTCCTTGGGGTGCTCCTGCTGGAGCCTGGCGTAGGCGGCCCAATACAACTCCTGCGCCTCGGCGCGCTCCTCGCGACGCCGTGCGCCCTCCACCGCCCGGGCCACCTCGGACGGGGTCTCTTCCATGACGTCATCGGGCGAGGCCGGCGCGGGCGCCAGCTCCTCCCGGTGTCGCCGGTAGAAGTCGATGGCGACGTGCTTGACGATGCGCAGGAAGAACGTCTTGGGAGACGCGCTCCTGCCCGGCATCTGTTCGGACACGCCGCGGAACTGATCCAGGCCCCGGTCGAGGAACTTCCCCACCGCGTCCTGGAAGAGCTCGTCGGCGTCCGCCGGAGAACCGCGTCCGTAGCTGCCTTGAATCCTGCTGATGACGTAGCGGGCCGGGCGCGCCCATCGCGCGCAGAGGGCCCCCAAGGGGTTGCCCACGGGCTCGCCCGTGGTGCGGCGGCGTGACACCTCCGCGAACAATTCCTCATCCGTGAGCTGCTCGTACACCGGAAGGCCCTGGAGGCTGTCCCGAGACGGGCGTCATCCCGGGAGGTTGGGTTGCGGGGATGTGGCGCGGCAAGGTACCACGTTGGCATCCGCGGACAGCCTCCCATGAAGTCGTGGGCGCCCGCGTGCCGGAACCACCGGACAGTCGGGAGCACCTGGAATGCCTCGACGCGTCCCGCTGCGGGTTCCTGACGCCCCTTTTCGAGAAAAAGCACAGGCCCCCTTCGCCCTCTAAGGAGGCGAAGGAAGCAGCGGAAAAGCCTGGGGAAATTTCCCGTCAGGAATCCGGCCAGGGAGGCGTCCAGGGGCGCATCGCTTTCGAGCGCCCGGCCGAAGAGGCCCCACAAGCCATGGTTCGACTCCATCTCCCCGCCCGAAAGGGCGGGGAGCCCGTCGGCGGTCCGACACTGAACTCTTGATTCAGCCTTCCGGCTTCCTCACTCGGGCGCTCACCTTTCCCTTCCACCCCTGGCTGCCCCTCCCGGGCATGCCTCTGCCTTGTGTTCTCGATGTCCCGAAAGGGGGACTGCCATGACGACGCGCACCCAGACGACCCTTCCGGAGACGCAGCGGGGACCCGCCGAGCGACTGCTCGACGTGGTGCTCGGCGGCTCCGCGCACCTGTGGCACCACCGCCCCGGCCTGAACGTGTCCGGAACCTGGGAGGCGGCGGCGCACGCGCATCCGCAGGCCCGCGCGCGCTGGCCCAAGGTGGCCCCGGGCCTGTTCGTGCCCGCGGCGGTGAAGCTGTACGGCCAGCTCCTGGAGCTGTACCGCCTGAACCCCACGCTGATGGCGCACTTCGCGTCGTACGCGCTGACGCAGACGGACTGGCGCGACCTGAAGGTCGCCACGTGCGCGCTGATGCTGGTGCAGGGTCACGCGGGCCTGCCCGTGCGCGACGGCCAGGGCGCGGTCGCCTTCCACGACGACGACTTCCGCGCCATCGGCGAGGCCATGGTGCTGCACTACGTGCGCCGCTCCACGCGCATGCTCACACCCAAGGCGGTGCTGCGCGTGGCGGAGCTCCTGGAGGTGCCTGAAATCGCGCGCCTCAACCGTGAGGCGGGCTTCGGCGACCCCGCGTCGCACAAGCCGCCCATGGGCCGCTGGAAGAGCGTGGCGCGCAAGTGGCTGGCCGCGCGCGAGGCGAACCTGCCCATGCTCCAGGGTCTGGTGAAGGCCGGCTACAAGGAGACGCTGAAGAAGCTGGCGCGCAAGGCCGGCTACAAGCCCATGTCGCAGGGCTTCTTCGAGGTGCTCGGCTGGAAGCAGAAGCAGGCGGACGGGGGCCACCGCGACGTGGGCCTGCACGGGCTCACGCTGGTGAAGCGCGAGCGCTTCGACGGGCTCAGCGAGGCGGAGATCTGCGAGTGGATTGAACTGGAGCGCCTCTCCTACAAGGAGGTCGTGGGCCGCCTGCCGAAGGACGTGGGGCTCACGCCGGCCATCCTGGCGACGCTGTTGCCGTCGCTGTCGGACCGCGACCTGCGGCTGATGACGCCCACGCTGGAGGAGCTGGGCCTGATGGAGGAGCCCAGCGTGAAGGCGCGCTGGGAGCGGGCGGTGTCTCGCGCCACGGATCAGCGTTCGCTGAACATCGCGAAGAACGTCCGGGGCGAGGACCTGCGCCGCAAGCTGGAGGAGGCGAGCGACAACGCCGCGCGACACGCGGTGGCGCAGGCGACGGCGGACATGGACGTGCGGGTGATGTTCCTCATCGACAAGTCGGGGTCCATGGAGGGTGCCATCGAGCAGTCGAAGGAGGCGCTGTCGCGCATCCTCGCGGGCTTCCCGATGGACAAGCTGCACGTGGCGGCGTTCGACACCATGGGCACGGTGCTCAAGCCCAAGGCGGCCAACCGCACGGCGGTGCAGCACATGCTGGCCGACATGAAGGCGTCGGGTGGCACGGTGCACGGGGCGGCGGTGCACGCGCTCCACCGCGCGGGCGTGCGCATCCCGGCGGAGGCGAAGCTGGTGGTGATGGTGGTGGGTGACGAGGCGGGCGAGGCGGGCGACCAGTTCGCCAAGGCCTTCCACGCGTGCGGCTACACCGTGGCGGCGATGGCGATGCTGGTGAGCGTAGCGGGTGCGCGCGGCAATACGGTGCGCACGGGCGCGGCACAGTTGGGCGTGCCGTTCAGCGAGGTGAGCGTGGGGCAGTTCGCGGACCCCTACCAGGTGCCGCGGGTGCTCCAGACGTTGATGGATGCGCCGCGCATGGAGGGAGCCCACCAGTCCGGCTGGGTGGACCGTGTGATGAGCACGCCCCTGTTGAAGGTGGCGTGAAGGAGGCAGGGGCGTGGACTACCGGAAGCTGCTCGGGAAGGTGGAGTCGGCGGTGCTGCCGTATTTCGGCGGCGGGACCGTGGACGCGCCTTCACGCCGCCTGCACCTCACCACACCCGTCGCACCGGGCTGGTGGCGCTTCGAGGTGAAGGGCCGTCAGGCCACCGCGCGCGAGCCGGCCTCCGCCGAAGGGCTGGAGGACCGGCCGCGCGTGCGGGGCCACCTGTGGGGCACGCGACTGGTGCGCGAAGGCGCGGTGGCGGAGCCCCTGGCGTTGATGCCGGAGGAAGAGCCGCCGCGCCTCTCGCCGGTGACGGCGCGCCGCTGGCATGACGGCACGCTCGTGTTCGAGGGCGTGGAGTTCGAAAGCGAGTCGGAGGAACTGGCGCGACACGCGCTGGAAGAGGACCGTCCGCTGGGGGAAGCGCGAGGCGTGGGCGCGTCCCTGCGCGCGGCGTTCAGCTTCGCGGTGCTGGAGGTCGCGTCGCGCGGCACGGGCATCCCCTTCGCACCGGTGGAGGCCCGCGCGCGCGTGCTCGACGTCGCCCGCGGTGGACGCGCGGAGGCGGAAGCGTGTCTGCGGCGGCTCGCGGACGAGCGTGTCCGTTTCGTGCGGATGCAGGCGGAACAACAGGCCCGTGGGGACGCGGAGGCCCGGGCGTTGGAGTCCGCGCGGACGGAGCGCGAGCGAACCCTTCAGGAATTCCGCCAGGATGCCGCGACCCGAGCGAGGGCCCAGGAGCGGATGGCGCACGGTGTTCGCGGCGGGGCCTCCGCGCAAGGGACGTGGACCGGAGCGGGCCTCACGTCCGGCCAGCAGCGGCGCGCGGAGGCGGCGTCCGGCGAATGGGCGGAGCGCGCGTTGAGCAAGGCCGGCGCGCGGATGCTCGACCACCGCCGGCTGGGAGTCGGTTTGATGGAAGTGGTCTACAGCTTCATGGGCGAGCGCTTCGTCACCGTGGTGGAGATGGCGACGCTGCGGGTGCGCGACGCGGGCGTGTGCCTGGCGGGCGCGGACGACCGGGTGACGTTGGAGAGCCTGCCGTCCGTGCTGAAGGAAGCCATCGACACGGGCGCGCTGGTCATCACCCGACATGTCTGAACACACGCGCCTCCCGCGTCCGGGAGGACCACGGAGAAGAGAGGGGCTCATGTCGACACGCGAGGTGTGCCTGCTCATCGGGCCCGGAGACGAAGTGCTGTGGGGCGACTCGTTCGACGACCCCGTGGCGCTGCCGGACTCCCGGGCGCGGTGGGAGGCCATCTGGAGCCTGCGGGACACGCTGGTAGAGGTGACCCACAGCCACCCCGAAGGACCGCTCGGCTTCTCATCGGAGGATGAGACGACGATGGCCGCGTTGCAGGCGGCGCTGGGCCGGCCGCTGCGCTTCTCGGTGGTGGCGCCCGACGGAATGGTAGCCCGCGTCGGCGGGGAGGACGTGCCCGTGCGGCACGAGCCTCCGTGGGCCGCGCCGCTCCGCATTGCGTCAGGGCTGCTGTACGGCCAGCCCCGGCTCAGCCCGGGAGCAGGATGATGCGGGCAATCTCCGGCGGCGCGGCGACGCGCATGGGCGGCCCCACGAAGCCGCAGCCCCGGCTGACGTAGAGGTGGGAGCTGCCCATCTGGCTCAGGCCCGCGTTCTGCTCACCCCAGATGAGGTGTCCCAGCACGTTGCCCGGGAACATCTGTCCGCCGTGCGTGTGCCCTGAAATCTGGAGGCCCACGTCGCGGCGGGCGACCTCCTGGAAGTTGGAGGGCTGGTGCGCCAGCAGCACCGACGCGCGGTCCGGACGCAGCCCGCGCATCGCTGCGTCCAGGTCGTAGCCGGGCTCGCCCAGCTTCTGCGCGCTCCAGTCGTCCACGCCCAGCAGATCAAAGGACGCGCTCGCGTCCCCAATGGACACGGAGCGGTTGCGCAGCACCGTGATGCCCAGCCCCTGGACGAACGCCACCCACGCATCCGCGCCCGAGTAATAGTCGTGGTTGCCGGTGACGAAGAATGCACCGTGCCGGGCCTTGAGCGCGCCAAAGCCCCCCGCGTAGCGCCCCAGCTCCGCCACGGTGCCGTCCACCAGGTCCCCCGTCACCGCGATGAGGTCCGGCTTGAGCGCGTTGGTGCGCGCCACCAGCTCGTCCACGAAGCGGCGCTGCAGCACCCCGCCAATGTGGATGTCCGTGAGCTGCACCAGCGTGAAGCCCTCCAGCGCCTTGGGCAGCCGGGGCAGTCGCACCGGAATGTCGCGCACGTCCGGAGGATGGAAGGCACGCCAGGCGCCGTAGGTGCTCACCGCCGCGCCGGCCACGGTGGCGCCCGCCGCCAGGCCCGTCGCGAGGAAGGCCCGGCGCTCCGGTGACGGAGGCTCCGGCGCCTTGCGCACGCGGGCGAGGACGCGGCCGCCGACGTCCAGGGCCAGCGTGAACATCAGCAGGTAGAGCACCAGCCCCATCCACAAGAGCAGCACGATGCCCACCGTCCGGGCCACTTCGGAGGAGAGCATCGCGCCCAGCATGCGGGCCCCCACGGAGCCCACGAAGCCTCCGACGAAGAGCACGATTCCAGCGCGGCGCAGTCCCTTGCGCGCCGTCACATCCCGCACGAGGCGGCGGTACAGGTAGACGTGGGCCACCGCGAGCAGCGAGATGACCGGCACGAGGAACAGCGCGAGGCTGAGCCAGCGAGGCATGGGGCGTCTACTTCTTCAGCAGCCCGTCCACGAGCGCCACGTACTGCTGCTTCGCGGCGTCCTTCGCCACGCCCTTGCGCTTCTCCCAGGCGTCGTACTTCGCACGGCCCTTGATATCGAGCATGCCGGGGCGCTTGCCCTGCACGTCTCCTTCAGTGCCCTGCTTGTAGAGGGAGTACAGCTCCAGCAGCGTGTCGTTCGAGGGAGCCTTGGACAGCGTCTTCACCCGGGTCTGGGCGGCGCTGAAGTCATCGTCGAGGGCCATGCGTTCTCCGGCAGGGTGCGCCGGAGACCTTAAGGCACCTCGCGCCCCCTGACACGCGCCGCGTGGCGCGCGCGTGCGAAAGGGCCAGGGGATGGAGCCCACCCGACACACCGTCGGGCGGGCCCCGCTTCACATCGTCGGCAGCCACAGGTGGCGGATGTCCTGCGGCAGGTGCGCGCTCACGTCCTCGGCCTCGCCTTCGCTGATCTGATGGCGGACGGCATCCATCACCGCTCGCACCACCGGCTCCACCGCGTCCGGGTGCAGGGCGAGGTCATCCCCCACCTGCTTGAGCAGCTCGTCGCGCCCGAACTTCTCCGGACGGGCCTCGGCGTCGTGGCGCTCGCACCGGTGCAGCAGCTCCGTGAGCTTGCGCGGAAGCTGCGCCTCCAGGTCGTGCGACTCCTCCGCGTGCAGCCGCTGCTCCAGCCCGCAGAGGACGGAGACGGCCGCCTGCTGGGCGACGGCGGGCGACATGCCTCCCCGCTCGCACAGGTGGTCGATGAAGCGCGCATAGGTCTGACTGGCGCGCATTGCACTGCGCCGCGCACGCCGCTCCTCGATGGACGGCTCGCGGTGCTCCTCCGCACGCTCGTCATCCTGGGGTGCACCCGAGCGGCGCTGCGGGTCACGGTCTTCAGCCATGGGGTCCTCCCTGTCGGTCCCGGTGGGAAACAGGGTGCCCATGCCCACCCCGGAGGGCACGTCATCGCGGCCTGGTGGACCTTGAGCCGCCCGCCCGGCTGCTAGGCAGCCATGCGTCGCACGTAGGTGTCCCAGAGCGCGCCGAAGAAGAAGCTGCCGAAGCGGCCCAGCGTCTCCAGGCGGTGCAGCTCATCGCGCCCGTTGAGCACCCGCAGGGTGGTGAGCTGCCGGGCGAACTCCGCCGCCGTCAGCCGCAGGAAGCCCCGGCCGATGCACGGAGCAGCCGCCCCATCGCCCTTGTGCAGGGAGACCAGCAGCGTGGTGGTGTCCTTCCACAGGTCCGGGCCCGGGTCGTCGTAGAGGTCCTTGTAGCCCTCCAGGTAGTAGCGCTCGCCGGCCTCCGTGAGCAGGTTCAGCAGGTACTCCATCCGCTGGCCGCCCGGCCGGGCGTGCTCGCGCGTCATCAGGCGCAGCTCGCCCTTCGTCACCACCAGCGGACGCGAGGACAGCACGGGCGCCGTCACCGTGCCCATCAGCTTCAGGGGGTGGTGCTCGTCACGCAGCGTCGCTTCCAGGTCCTCCGCCGTCACGGTGAGCACGAAGCGCAGGGGCGTGGCGTCGTCGCGCTCCGGCTTGCCGGCCTCCAGGAACGGGGCGGCCACCGCGCCGGACACGAAGCCGTGCATCGTCTCCGTGAAGCGCACGCCCACGGGCCCGGGGGCCGTACGGGCATCGCGCTCGGACAGCGGCGCGTAGTCGATGGTCCAGCCGTGGCGACGGGCCATCAGGGCGCAGGCCCGCTCGGCGACCGCGGAGATGGTGAGCAGCGGGTTGATGCCCAGCGAGCGCGGCATCACCGAGCCGTCGGACACGTACAGCCCCTCATGCACCGCGCGGCCGGAGGCCCCGGAGAAGACGCGGCCCTCGTGGTCCACGACGCCGTCCTCGGCGCGCTCGGCCATCACGCAGCCGCCCAGCGGGTGCGTGCAGAGCACCTCCCTGCCGAACGCCTCCGACCAGAGCGGGTAGCGCACGTAGGTGCCGCCCAGCGCGGCGGTGGCCCGGCGCAGGCGCTCCTCCACGCGGATCAACTGGGGGTCCCGGCCCGCGTCCGGCCAGTGGAGGCGCACGCGGTCGTGCTCCAGCCGCAGCTCGCCCCTCGCCTCGTCGTGCGACATCACCATCAGCGTCTGCGTGTGCTCCACCGCGCCGTGGTCCGGTCCGCGCACCAGGCTCTCGGCCTGACGCAGCCGCTCCTGGACCCAGTCCAGGATGCCCTCGTCGGTGTCCTCGCCCACCATCGCCGCCGCGCCCGCCAGCGCCGCGGGCATCAGCGAGGCCAGCGCGCCGGGGATGGCGCCCTCCTCGATGATCATTCCCTCGTCCAGCCGCGCCGTGTCGCGCTGGTCGATGGCGCCCGTGATGCAGGGGCCCACCGGGTCGCGTGCCTCGTGGTCCTGCTCGCCGTGGCCCACGCCGTGGACGGGCATGTCCAGGTTGTAGCCGAAGGCCAGCACGTCGCCGTTGCTGCTGAAGCGGTGGCCCAGCCTCGAGGACACGGACAGGCCCTGCTCACGCGAGCGCAGGAGGATCTCCGCGGTGCCCATGGTGCCGGCCGCCAGGATGACCCGGTCGGCGGTGAGCCACGCATCGGGCGCGTCGAAGCGCTCGCGGCCGGTGTGGTGGGGGCGGTAGTAGACGCGCCACTTCGCGCCGTCCGGAACCACCGCGCGCACCGACACCTCGGTGAAGATGCGGGCCCCGTGCGCGTGCGCGTCCGGCAGGTAGTTCATCAGGATGGTGTTCTTCGCGCCGGTGTTGCAGCCGGTGGAGCAGTCGCCGCACAACGAGCACCCCGGCTGCCGCACGCCCGCGGGGTTGACGCCCTCCTCGAACGTCACGGCCAGGGGCGGCCGCATCAGCCGTCCGCCCAGCTTCTCCGCGGAGATGCCCAGCGTCTTGAGCTTCTGAAGCGGCGGGTGGTCCTCCGGGTACGGCAGGGGCCGCAGCATCAGCTCCGCGTGCGCGAAGCCGTCCTCCAGCAGGCCGTGCACGTCGGCGCGCAGGGCCTCGGGCCAGCGCGGGTCCTCGAACACGCGCGGATCCGGCCGCATCGTCACGTTGGCGTTGATGAGCGACGTGCCGCCCAGGCCGCACCCGTTGATGACGGACACGTCCCCGTTGCGGTGCACCTCGATGAGACCGGTGGGGCTGCCCACGTCCAGGTCGCCCTGGCCGGGCGCGCAGTGGAGCTGGAACTCGGCCACGGCCTGCGCGGGCGTGCGCGGCATCTCGCCGGGGTGCATCTCACGGCCGCGCTCCAGCACGCACACCTGCTGTCCCGCGCGCGACAGGCGACTGGCGGTGATGCCGCCGCCATACCCCGAACCGACCACGACCACCGGGTAGTGCGATGCCAGCTCGCTCAATGGGGACGACAACCTGCGCATGCTCGCTCCTGACGGCTGCTCCGCCGCCCTCTTTTCGAACGTCGCCTCTATTCCCGGGCGGGGCCGGGAAGACGGGGGCCGCATGCTGCGCGGTTCACCGGCCTGGATCCACTCCTCGTCCGGCTTGTGCCCGTCCCGGGAGCACCGGAACAGGCCCCCCGCTGCCCGTCTGGACAGCAGGCAGGCAACCCCACGGGTGGGAGCCCGTCGGACAGACGGCGAGCGCGCCCATCCTTGAGCGAAAATCCGAGGCCGGGAGTTTCGCCGGGGCCGCGGGCTAGAAGAACCGGCGCAGCACCCAGGCGCCCAGGCTGAGCAGCACGGACACGACCAGCATGGACGCGATGGGGGCGAAGAAGCGCGTGTGACCGCTCTCCACGCGGATGTCTCCCGGCAGTCGTCCGAACCAGGAGAAGGCACCGGCCCAGACGAGGAGGCCCACGACCACGAGCCCCAGGCCCGCGACCACCAGCATCAACCCCATGGGCTTCATCCGGGACTCCCCTCCTCCAGCTCCGACGCCTCACCTCCTGCCCGGCGGAAGGCGTTGACCAGCCGGTGCGCGTGGCGCGTCGTCTCCGGCTCACGGTAGCGCGGGCTCGCCTTGAGCACCCACTCCACGGCGGTCTCCAGGTCCATCCGGTGGCCGGGGGAGACGAACACGGGGCTGACGCCCTGGCGCGTGCGGACCGCCATGCCCACCACCTCGCCCTGGTGTGTAATCGGGGCCGTGGCCCCCCTGCGGTCCGCGAGCTTGCCGGGCGTGCCCACCAGGAGCGACTTGGCGCAGCCGATGGACGGCACGTCGAAGAGCAATCCCCCGTGACAGGCGATGCCCAGCCTTCGCGGATGCGCGGTGCCCTGGCCGTCGAAGACGAGCACGTCGGGCCGGACCGTCAGCCTCGCCCAGACGGCCGCCAGCACCGGCAGCTCGCGGAACGACAGCAGCCCCGGGACGTACGGGAAGGACAGCGGCACCGCCGCCACGGACCGCGCGAGGGGCAGGAGCGTCGCCGCGTCCAGCACCACCATGCCGCCATAGCCCGTGTCGTTGCCCTTCTCCGTGGAGATGTCCGCGCCCGCCAGCCGCGTGACCTTCAGGCCCGGAGGCGGCTGGAGGATGAGCTGTTCGCGCAGGCGCTTCTGCAGCGCCACGGCCTCCCGGGGTGTGACGTTCCAGTGATGCTGTGCTGGGGGTGACTCCATGGGTTGTGTTCCTCCTGGAGCCCAACACTGTGCACGCCCACACGGAGCGTCGACGGAGGGGCCGGGACAGGCCGCCTCGTGACACGGCCACGTCACGGGTGCTGGCGCCCGGCTGCGCGCTTGCCCCTTCGCGCGGCCCCGACGGGTGGGGTTGTCAGGAAGGCCGCGGCCACGGCGTCCCGGGCCAGGGTTCCCGGCCGGCCGCGCTTCCGCGGGCGCGCTCTTCAAGGAGGCAGCAACCATGGCCACGCTCAACATCACCTTCGACGGACTGTCGGCCGACGTGCCGGTGGAGCTGGAGCGGGCCATCAGCGACACGGACGTGCGCCGCATCGCGGTGGAGCTGGTGCGCTCGGGCGGAGTGCCCGGCCTCCACCGCATCCACCTGGGCGAGGACGCCTTCCAGCACTACGTCGTGGACCGCTTCCGGGGCGCTCGCGGTGACGAGCGCATCTACCTGCGTCCGAAGGTGCCCTTCGGGGCGCGTTGAGGGCCGCCATGCGCATCGTCTTCTGCGGGGTGGGGGCCATCGGTTCGACGGCGGCCCTGCTGTGTCGCAACCTGGACGCGACGCTGGTGTTCATCGACTTCGACCGGGTGGAGTCGAAGAACCTGTTGTCGCAGGCGTACGTGAAGCCGTCCGTCGGGAAGAACAAGGCGGAGGCGCTGAAGCTCCAGTTCCACAACCTGCACGGCGTGAAGGCGGAGTCCTTCGGCGTGCGCCTCACGCGCGACAACGTGGAGGCGCTGTGCAAGGGCGCGGACCTGCTGGTGGACGCGTTCGACAACCAGGACAGCCGTCAGTTGCTCAGCGACCACGCCCGGAAGACGGGCACGCCGCTGGTGCACGGCGCGGTGTCCGCGGACGGGACGTTCGGACTGGTGCGCTGGGACGAGCGCTTCGTCCCGGACGCCGAGGACACGCAGGGGCAGGCCACCTGTGAAGGCGGCGAGCACCTGCCCTTCCTGGGACTGCTGGCGGCCACGCTCGCCCGGACGGTGCAGGACTTCCTCAAGCACGGGGTGAAGCGGGACGCCTTCGTGAACCTGTTGGCCGTGACGCCGGTCGCGGCGGATTAGCGAGGGGGCGGAGGCAGCGCCCCTTCGCGCTCTTGATCAAAGCGCACGAGCGCCTGGACAATGTCCTCCTGCGAGTCCGTGAGCAGCAGGTGGCGCGCGTACTCGTGTCCTCGCGCCAGGTGCTCCAGCAGTGGGTACACCGGTCGGGTCTGCGTCCAGAACTCGCGGCCCAGGAAGAGCATCGGGCTGATGATGCCCACCGTGTTGTAGTGGTTCTGGCAGGCGTCCTGGAAGATCTCCTGCACGGTGCCGGCGCTGCCGGGGGAGTAGACGACGCCGCCCCGCGCGATGGTGAGCAGGCCCTCTTCGCGCACGCTGTTGGCGAAGTACTTGGCGATGCGCGTGGCGAACGGGTTGGGCGGCTCGTGGCCATAGAGCCAGGTCGGGATGCCCAGGCTGTCCCCCAGGGCGCGGTCCTCGTCGCGCATCGGCCAGGCCGCACGGACCTCGAAGGCCCGGGCCAGCCATTCACGGTCCTTGTAGGACGGAGCCTGGGACAACAGCGCGAGCGCCGCGTCCAGGTCGCCATCACTCCGCCCGGCGAACCACGCGCCCAGGTGCGTGGCTTCCATGGCGCCCGGACCGCCACCGCTCACCAGGAAGAAGCCCCGGCGCGCCAGGGCACGGGCCAGCTCCGCTACGGAGCGGTAGTCCGGAGCGCCGCGCAGCATGGAGTGTCCGCCCATGATGGCCACGACCCTGCGGGGCCGGCCCTCGTGCTGGAGCACATCTTCCAGGGCATCGCTGATGGCGTGGTCGTGCAGCCGCTGCGCCAGGGTCTCCAGCAGGGACGGAGGGTTCGCCCCGCCGCGCGAGTTCCAGTGCGCGTAGATGCGGGCATCCGGCGTATCCGCATAGGTGTCGGGGTGCGCGGGGTCGAAGCCCGCGTACAGCTCCTCCGGCGTGTAGAGACTGCCCCGGTAGGGCGAATAGGGCAGGCCCGAGAACGGCGGGAACACCATGGCGCCCTGCTCCACCACCCGCAGCAGGGTCTTCGCGTCCAAGAGGCAGCCCAGGAAGACGGTGCCGGTAAGGTCCGAGCGCAGCAGCGCGTCGCTCCACGCCGTCAGGTCCAGGCCCTGGAGGATGACGTTGGCGAGGCTCCGGCCTCCGGCCAGGTGCTGCTCGAACGCCGTGAGGTCTTCCAGCTCCATCATGTGAACGCCCCGCGAAGAAGGGTGGAACCGCCGGGCGCATCTTCGGACCATTCGCGACGAACGCCCACTGCGCTGTCATGCCCCGACGCGCCTCCGTGAACCCATCACCACCCCCAACCCACCGAGCACCGACAGGGCCAGCCCCACGCGGAAGCTCCAGGGCCGGTAGTCGAAGCGAACGACGTGAGAACCCCGAGCCACACGCACGGCCCGCACGATGAGGTTCGCGCGGTGCACGGGCACCTCCGTCCCATCCACCGTCGCGACCCAGCCCGGGTGGTGGCTGTCGCTGACGACGAGGTAGCTGTCGTCACACGCCTCCACCTTCAACTCCAGATGCTGCGCACCGTGGCGCTCAAGGCTCACCGAGCCCGAACACCGGGGCCGCTCCAGCGGTTCGCCGGAGGCCAGGAAGACGGTGTCCCGGAAGGGCTGGGCCGGATCGCTCACCGCTTCGAGTGCCTGCGCATCCGTCACCACCCGGGCGCGCTGCACCAGGAAGGCCTGGGGCAGCGCGGTGTTCGTGCGCGACAACGTCGTGCCGTCCTCCACCTTGGAGAGCAGCTCCAGGTCCTCGAAGGGCGGCGGGCCCCAGCGCACGTAGTGCGTGATGCCCACGAGGTCGTAGATGCTCCGCTTCCCCGCGAGGTGGAACTCGTCCCAGAACAGCGGCTCCGGTGCACCGTTGCCCTCCAACGCGGGCAGGCGCTCCTCCACGAAGCGGTTGGGCATCAGCCGGTCCAGACTGCGCTCGATGGTGTTCGTCGCCACGCCCAGGGTCGGATCCGCGGGCCCATCGACGTCCGTGCTGATGCGCCCCTCGAAGGGCTGGGGAAGAAAGGGCCGCATCGTAAGGGGCCGCAGCAACGGCTCGAGCGGCGTGTACGTGGGAACCCCCAGCAGCGAATGCGCCGCCGCCAGTTCCAGCACCGCGAGCGCCGCCAGTCCGTAACGGACCCGCCGGGGCCGCGCGAAGGACCCGAGCGGCAGCAACACGCAGAGCACCGCCAATCCCAGACACAAAGGCACCCACGGAGCCCCCGCCTCCGCCGAGGCGCGCATGGGCAGCAGGCGCACCACCGGTCCAATGGCAGCAATGGCCCCGACCATCCCGACGACGGCCACGGTCGCGCGGAGGCGAGAGGGACGAATGCGCCGCGCAAGCCTCCCCGCCGCGTCCAGCCCGAAGGCGGAGAGCACCGCGAGACAGAACGCGGCCCCCACGAAGTACTTCGCCGGATAGCGGAACAGGGAGAAGGGAGGCAGGACCTGGAGCACCCAGGCCGCGGGCGCGAAGTTCCGGCCCAGGCTCAGCAACACCAGTCCCAGCGCCCCCACCGCGAAGGGCCGCGCGCGCCGGGGCCCCCGGATGGCGCCCAGCACCGCGAGCGCGCAGGACACGGTGCCCAGGAACAGGGTGAGGATGAACCACTGGTCCTCGCCCCAGTACTTCCCCCGGGGCCAGTCCGCGAGCGGCCACAGCGCGGACAGCACCTGCGGCCATGACATGGACCAGGTGAGCTGCCCGGCCCAGTCCCGCTGCATGCGCGACGAATTCCGGGCCAGCTCCGCGGTCGGCAGCAGCGCCACCGCCGCCAGCACCGCCGACAGCGTGAAACCTCCCGCCACGCGCGCCACCGCCACCGCGCGCGCCCGCGCCACTATCCGCGAACCGGCCCCCGCCACCAGCACCGCGACCAGCCCCTGCCACAGCGTCGTCTCCGGCGAGCCCGTGAAGAGCGACAGCGCGGAGTAGACAGCGAGCCGGAGCACCGGTCCCCGCCCAGGGCGCCGTGTGACGTCATACGCGGCCCCCAGGATGAAGCCGCTCCACGCGGCGGCATCGACGACGTTCTGCTGGGTGCCCAGTCCCGTCATCATCGGCGACAGGCCGAACATCGCCCCCGCCACCAGGGACGCTGGCCAGGACGCCCGCAGCCTCCGGCACAGGAGGAACACGCCCACCGCCGCGAGCACCGCGTGCCCCACCTGCAGCACCGTCATTGAAACGATGGGGCCGGCCAGCAGCACCGCCGCCCAGCGCGGCGGGTAGTACACCTGCGAGTAGAGCGTCGCCGCGAACGGCTGGCCCAGCCGGAGGTAGGGATTCCACAGGGGCACTTCGCCCGCGCGCAGCGACTCCAGCAGGAAGGCCGAGTCCGGGAAGAAGATGCGGAACACATCCCGGCTCGCGAGCACCTGTCCGCGCAGCACCGGGCTGTACACGAAGGCGAGCATCGCCAGCAGCCCGACGGCGGTGAGAACCCCTGCCCTGCTTCGCTTTCGCGGCGCCGTCATGGATGCATCGGGGTGGCCCGTCCGCGCCCCGCGAGGAAGGAGTCGTCCTCCCGGGTCTGCCCTCGCATGCGGGAGGCCGGGCGGGATGTTGCCCGCATTCCCCGGGAACGCCTAGGACGCAGGCGGGCCCTGGACGCCCAGCATCCGCAGCGACAGCTCCACGTGCAGGTCCGCCAGCATGTCGACGTCGAGCGCGGCGGTGGGCTCGTACCAGTACGGCAGCCGCAGCCCCAGGGTGGAGATCGCCGCCGCCGTCACCCCCGCGTGCGGCACCGAGAACACCCCCTGCGCCCTGCCCCGCTCGATGACCGCGTGCAGCAGGGCCGCGGACTGTTCCCGCAGGGCCAGGGAGGGCGCCGCCAGCTCCGGGGGCAGCGCGTGGATCTCCTCGTTCACCACCACCGCGAGCTGGGGATGGTTCGCGTGCAGCAACGTGTGCGCCCGGACCAGCGCCCGCAGTTGTTCGACGGGCTCCGAGCCCGCGCCCAGCAGCGCCGTGCGCAGCCCTTCGTGGTGCGCCTCGTGGCCCATGCGCACCAGCTCCGCCAGCACGTGTTCCTTGGAAGGAAAGTGCGCGTAGAGCGCGCTGGGCCGCAGCTCCAGCGCCGTCGCCAGGTCCCGGATGGAC
Source organism: Corallococcus praedator (assembly GCF_003612125.1). Taxonomy (GTDB): domain Bacteria; phylum Myxococcota; class Myxococcia; order Myxococcales; family Myxococcaceae; genus Corallococcus; species Corallococcus praedator. The sequence goes on along the minus strand of NZ_RAWI01000047.1, from coordinate 18,949 downwards.
GCGCCGTGGAAGCCCCGGCTCGCGAAGAGCTGGAGCGCCGCCTCCAGGATGCGACGACGCGTCCCGTCAGGGACCGCCGAGGCCGGAAGGACCGCCTTCTGCGCGCGCAGCCTGGACGGAGGAGGAGGAACGGACATGGGTGGCCTTGCGAAACGAACGTTCGTTCAGATAGCCTTCAACGGCATCAGCAACAGCGAAGTCTAACGCACCTCTGAACGGTCGTTCATCCCGATGTGGCCGCCCCCGAGGCTGAAGAGGCCCTGACGATGCCCACGTTTCGCACCCCGGAAGGCGTGACCCTGCACTTCGAGGCGACTGGCGAGGGCACGCCGGTGCTGCTGCTGCACGGGCTGGGTTCCTCGGGGCGCGACTGGGAGGACGTGACGCCGCGCCTCTCCGCGCACCACCACGTCGTCGTCCCGGATGCCCGGGGCCACGGCCACAGCGACAAGCCGGCGGGGGCCTACGGCGTGGCGCTCTTCGCCCGCGACATCGCCGCGCTGTGTGACGGGCTGGACCTGTCGTCGGTGCACATCGTCGGGCTGTCCATGGGCGGGATGATGGGCTTCCAGCTCGCGGTGGACCGGCCGGACCTGGTGCGCAGCCTGGTGGTCATCAACAGCGGGCCGGACATGGTGCCGCGCACCCTGCGCCAGCGGTTCGCGTACCTGACGCGCCTGTTGGCGCTGCGGGCGCTGGGGCCCCGGGGGCTGGCGAAGCTCGTGGCGAAGAAGCTGTTCCCCAAGCCGGAGCAGGAGTCCCTGCGGCAGCAGGCGGTGGAGCGACTGGGCGCCAACGCGCCGGACGTCTACCTGCGCGCGACGAAGGGGTTGCTCGGGTGGAGCGTCCTTGCGCGGCTGAAGGAGGTGGCCTGCCCCGTGCTGGTGCTGCACTCCGAACGGGACTACACGCCCCAGGCCCAGAAGCAGGCCTACGTGGACCTGCTCGCGAAGGCCCGGCTCCAGGTGCTGACGGACTCCGGCCATGCCGCGCCGGTGGACCAACCCGGACAGGTCGTCGAGGCGGTGGAGGGCTTTCTCCGGGAAGTCGAAGGCCCCCCGCGCGACGCCCTCCATACGGGCTGAGCGGAACCTCCGGGCTCCGACGCATCCGCAACTTCCCGAGGCCGCATCCCGCGGCCTCGTTGAAGCAGGAGGCAGTCAGATGTCGGTGACTCGGAATGTCGGCGCCCTTTGCCGGGCGGTCGTGGGGTTGTGCGCGCTGTTCGGAGTGCTGGGTGCCAGTCAGGCCCAGGCGGGCTCGTGGGTCCATGGCATCTACAGCGGCAACGGGGGAACCCGGAGCTACCAGCTCTGGGTTCCCACGGGCTACCAGCCCGGGGAGCGGCTCCCGCTGGTCGTCGGGCTCCATGGCTGTCTCCAGAATCCAGACCAGTTCGCAGGACTGGCACGGCTGAATGAGAAGGCGGACCAGGAGAAGTTCCTGGTGCTCTATCCCAATCAGGCCATGCTCGCCAATGGCACCCAGTGCTGGAACTTCATGTTCTCCATCAACCAGGAGCGGGGCGGTCTGGAGCCGTCAGTGATTGTCGGCATGGTGGATTGGGTGAAGGGCCACTACACGGTGGATGAGCGCCGTGTCTACGTGGGGGGCGTCTCCGCTGGCGCGGTGATGTCGACCATCCTGCTGGCCTGCTACTCGGATGTCTTCACTGCGGGCATGGTGGGCGCGGGCGCGATGTACAAGGCAGCCACCACGGCCTCCGGCAGCCTCTTCGCCATGAAGTTTGGCAGCATCTATTCGCCGGACGACCGGGGGTATGACGCCTGGGCCTGCTCCGGCAAGCCGCGCCGGAAGGTGCCGGTGCTCGTCGTCCACGGCACGGCCGATGATGTCGTCAATCCCATCAATGGCACGCAGACGGTGCGCCAGTTCCTCCAGACGAACGACTACGGAGACGACGGCGCGAACAACAACAGCGTGTCGAACTCGCCCACCCAGACCTATTCCGCCACCTCGCCGGGAGGCCGCAAGTACACGGTGAGGAACTACGTCACCGGCGGAGTGCTCCTGGTCCAGCAGTATGAGATTGAGGGCATGGGCCACGCGTGGCCGGGCGGAAACTCCGCCTATCCGTTCGCGGACCCCGCGGGGCCCGACGGCACCACCATCATGTGGGACTTCTTCAAGCAGCACTCGCGCTGAAGTCCCGGACCGCGAGCCCGTGCCACCGTGCCCCCACGGTGGCACGGACGCGCTTCGCTCACTCCAGAGCCGAGGGGAACGCCGGCAGGGCTTGGAAGTCCTCCGGAGCGTGCTGCACGATGAAGTGTCCGTGCGAGCCCTTCAGCAGGGCCTCCACGCGGGTGATGGAAGCAAGGGTGTCCTCGCGGCTGGTGTTGAACGCGGGCACCCCATGTCGCACCCAGTTCTCACGCGTGTGACAGAGGTCTCCCGAGAGCACCCGGGTCCCCGCCTTCCGGAGCCGGAGCACCAGGGACTGGTGTCCGGGCGTATGGCCCGGAGTGGAGACGATGCGCACGCTGCCATCGCCAAAGACATCGAAGTCCCCCTCTAGCAACTGGACCTTCGCGTCACGCCAGGAGGAGAAGGCTCCCGGGTCCACGCCCAGGGGTGCTGGCGTCTGGGTCGCCCATTCAAACTCACGCCGTTGCACCAGCCACGTCGACGCCGTGAACGCATTGGCATTGCCGGCATGGTCGGCATGCAGGTGGGAGAAGCCCACGTAGCGCACGTCCGCGGGCGTCAGTCCCAGCCGGGTGAGCTGCGCGCCCAGGGATGTCTCCAGCCGCAAGCGATTGCCCACCGGGTCCTCCGCGCCGCCCGCCTGCCGGGCCAGGGCATCGCTCAGCCCCGTGTCCCACAGGAGCGTGCCGCGAGGGTGCTGGATGAGGAAGCAGGGAACGACCAGCTCGCCGGGACGTCCTCCCGGTGGACTGTGGTCCGCGAAGAACCCCATGTCCTTCACGTCGATGTGGCCACAGTCCAGCGCGTAGAGGCGCACGACGGGAAGGCTCGCGGCCTCCGGTGCTTCGCCAGACACCGGAGAACGGTTCGCGCACGCGCCCGTGACCATCCCGAGCAGGAGCGCGACGAGTCGGATGGGAGGGATTCGGGGCATGCTCAAAAGACCTTCAGGACGGTGTCGACAATCCGCTCCAACCGCGTGGCGTCCTGGGCTGTCTTTCCGAGCACGCGCAGTCCGGTGAGGGTGTTGAGCAGCAGGCTCGCCAGCGCCTCCGCATCCAGGGAGGCCGCCAGTTCGCCGGTGCGCTGCCCCTCCTCGATGACGGCCAGGAACGCCGCCTCGGTCTGGTCGAACATGCGAGCGGCAAGCTTCGTCGCGGCCTCATCACGCCCGGCGAGCTCGATTGCGGTGTTGATGGCCATGCAGCCCCGGCGCTCCGGATCCGCGAGGTCCAACCGGATGATGGCCAGCATCAGCCCCCGCAGGCGCTGTCTGGCCGACCCCGGCTGTTTCAGCAACGCGAGCAGCTTCACCGACTCGTGTTCGAGGTAGTGGCGCAGCGCGTGCTCGAAGAGGCCGTGCTTGCTGTCGAAGGTGTTGTACAGGCTGCCCCGGCCCAGCCCCATCCGCTCGCCCAGCTCCTGCGGCGTCGTGCCCGCGTACCCCTTCGTCCAGAAGACCTCCATCGCCTTCTCCACGACGGCCTCGGGCTTGAACTTCCGTGGGCGTGCCATGACGGCCTTGTACGTATTTTGTACCTCCAGGTCAAATACCCCTTCAGACAGCCGGAAGCGGGCGGGCAGGCACGTCGTCGCAAGGACTTGTCAGGGCCGGATTTCCGCGGCGTCTCTCATCCCCGAAAGGAGCGGTGCCCATGACGACGCGCAACGAACTGAACCCGAATCCTCTACCCGACCCGGTCCCCGCTCCCGACAGCCTGGAATGGGCGATCGCCTCCTTCCACGGCAGTCCACCCGGCACCTGACCCCGCCTCCTTGGAACCCAGGGAAGACGCAGGGCCAGAGGCCGGGCTCCCGAGGGGGGACCCGGCCTCAGTCATGTCCGGGTCCTCCCTCGATGCTCCACTTCACATCGGGACGTAGCTCAGTCTGGTCAGAGCGCGCGCCTCGGGCGCGCGAGGTCGCTGGTTCGAATCCAGTCGTCCCGACTTCTCTCAGCATCACGCCGGGGTAGCCCAACCTTGGTAGAGGCGCCGCGCTCAGAACGCGGAGGTTGCGGGTTCGAATCCCGCTCCCGGCAACGCCGTCACGCAACACCTTCCAGGATGGCTCAATGGCAGAGCACGCGGCTGTTAACCGCGGGGTTGGGGATTCGAGTCCCTCTCCTGGAGCTGAACGAAGGGCCCTACCAACCGGTAGGGCCTTTTTGTTTTACACGGGCCTCGCGATGAATATCGCGGGGCCTTCGTGCTTAATCCGCTGAATCCCAAGGGATTTTGGCTCGCGGTGCTGAAGAGGGCCCTCTCGGCTCTCCACCCTGCAGAGCGAGATACCCCTCTTTTCCGTCGCCGGTTCGGCTCTCTGGAGCGCTCTTTCACCCGTTTTAGGGAGAGAGAGGCCGAGAGTGGTTAACAGTTTTGTTAACCACCACGGGCGACCGATTCTAACAATCCAGGGCTTTCGATGTCGTACCTTCCAGGGTTGCTTCGCTTCCCTGTCTCTAGGGCGGCTCGGAGCCTTTCAGCGACGGATTGGCCCCTTGTGGCTGTTAACCGAGAGAGCGAAACGCGGCGGGCACCTACCGGGTGCTCACGATTTCGTCGCGCGGCGCAGACTCTCCGAGACGGCTCTCAGACTGTCTCGGCCGCGCTTCTCGACCGGCACAGCCATCTGTCCCTGCCTCTCTGCTCTTCTCCACGCGGGGCGCGTGCCTCCGAAAGAGACCTCTGGGCCACAATGACAGCCCGAGGATGCGCCGACGTTCGCCCTCTCCTGTGCTGAGCCTTCCAGTGCCCGCGCTGCCCCGGGCAGAAGCGGTGGGCTCGGAGCAGCCCACAAGGAGTGCCGCGAAAGGGACCTACGTTGGCGCGTGACACGGCGAACGGGTTGTACCGGGCGTCGGGTGCCTCGCAGTCCGAACGGGGCTCTGGGCGCCGTGCCGCGAAGCCACGCCGAAACTCAAGCAGCGGTCCCCGCCTCCGGAATGAAGCCTCTACGCCCCTGGTCGTTCCCGGTGAAGAGCACGACATTCACGTCGCCGATGGCTCCGTTGTTCGGAAGCTGCTTGCTGTTCTCGATGATGATGACCTGCGCGTCGGCGAAGGACGACCTCACGCTCTCCCAGAAGTGCTTCTTGAGTTCCTGTGGGAACGAGGCTTCGTCTGCATCCGGCTCTTCATAGACGATCAACGGGGAATCGATGAGTACGAAGTTCGGGAACGGACGCTCGTCCTTCACGCAAAGGCGCAAGAGCGCAAGGTTGAATGCTGCCCTAATAATCGCACGAACGCCCTTTCCGTGGCTCTTCCGTGCACGACCGGAGATGACGACATCTTGGTCGTTCTCGCTGAAGGAGACTCGATCAAGGTTCGGGAAGTGCCAGGCCTGCAAGAGCGCTTCGACCTCTCTGCTGAAGGGGTCGGCCTGCGCGGTGCTCACCGCCGAACTCGGGCCCTCGGCTCGTTCCCTCTTCTTCGGTGTGTTCGCCTCCTCGAGGAGCGCTTCCATTTCCTGGGCGCGCTCGAGCAGGTCGAGTGCCTTGCGAGTGGTTCCCTCCTCTGCTCGCAGCTCATCGACCTTCTTCGTGGCAACGTCAACGTGCCGTTCCAGTAGAGACTTTAGCTCTGCTGCAATTGCATCGACCTCTTGTTGCCGAGCCGCACGTACGCTTCGGAGCTGCTCTGCCTCGGTGGCGGTCGCTACGCGTGTCGCCTGCAGATCCTGAAGGAGTTTGAAAGTCTTGGCGGATTCCGCCTTACACGCCTGGAACACGTCTACAGGAGCGAGCTGCACTTCTCGGTGAGCATTCTCGTGGTGCTCAGCGAGGGCACCGCACATTGGGCAGCGCTCTTCCTTAAGCTGGTCGAGGCGCACGCCCGCCTCGGCAATCGCTTCCAAACGTCGAAGGTCAGAAGAGTACTGCTCCTGCAGCAGATCGAACCGCGTCTGCAACTCGGCCATGACCGCGAGCTTCGAGTCTACGACGCGCAGTGCAGTCCACGCTTCACGCCGCTTCGCCTCCAGCGGTGCTGCACTTGCCTGCGCGGCATTTCGTTCGGACATGGCCGTCTGCAGCGCAGCCTCGATGCGTGCGAGGCGGTCGCGCTCGTCGGTGAGGCTTCCAACGTCGCCTAGGTCAGATAGCCGCTCGCGAGCACTTATCAGCAGGCTTTCGAGGAGCTCGGCTTTCCCTGCTTGGCGCCCCTTTTCAACCTTCGGGTCTTCCTTCGCGATCACCGATGAATCGTCGGTCCCCGTGAGGAGGAGCCGGAAGACACCACTCTCAACAGTCTTGGATGTGTGCTGTCCGCTCAGCACGGGCGAGGCATCCTTGATGACCGTCACTTCGTCGATGATGACGAGCCGCGCGATGTCGCGGAAGCTTAGCGGGCGGGTCTTGCCTTGCTCGTTAACTCGAACCTTCTTGCCACTCAGCCCTGATAGGTCGAGGAGGAATTGCGAGACCGAGTCCTCCTTGCCCCCTCGGTGCTTGGCCGCGAGGATGCGGTCCGATTGGCCTTCAGTTGTGCAGCGGACCTCGCCGCCACGCAGACTTCGCTCAAGTTTGTAGACTCGATGGTCTTGGTGCGACTCGATCTCGAGGACGACCGTTGTGTAGCCCGCAGCCTCAGGGATGGCCTTCGGCACCTCACCGCCACCAAGGGCGTAGTCAAGACACTGGGCGATGAAGCTCTTTCCCGTGTCCGAGGGCCCAGCGATGACATTGAGGCCGCGGGTGAACACCACCTCGGCAGACGGCTTGCCGGGACCGGTCAATGAGAGTCGACGAAGCGCGAAGCCGAACTTCACGATGCCTCCTCTGCCCAGAGGACAGATTCCATCGCGAACTCCGCCCCCCATGTGCCGATGCTCTCGCGAACCATCGCGTCAAGTTCTGCGCCATCCAGCAGCCCAAAGCTATCAACAACCCAGTCAGCCCGCGAGCGAAGCCCCTTGAGGTACTCGCTGCTGAGCGCATCAAGGAAGCCGCCGGACCTATCGGTTGCCGAGAAGAAGATGCCGCCCTCCTGGAAGGCGCGAAGGATGAGCCCCCGGCTCTCGTAGAGCGAGAGCCCATCCTGCAGCACGCCGCGACGCACAAGGATCTCGCCTCCTCGATGAGGCGTCCGCGGATGCAAACCGGTAGGACCACCAGGTACGTCATCGGAGTGGACCAGCAGGTAGTCGAAGACCACCAGTCGCTGAAGCGCGTACGCCGCCGGGTACGCTGCCGTGAGCACGCAGAGCGCGCGAAGCCCAATCTCCACTGGCCCGTTGAACGGAGTGACGAAGTGACTCGGGTTATCTGCTGTCATTTGACCCACCGGAACTTCCCGTTGTTAGCAAGCTGGTGGCAAATACCGCCACGATCTCGATTGTGGATGCGGGTACTTAGCGGGTGGCTGTTGAGAGGAAGGAGGCGTGCGGTCTTCACTACAGCCAGGACACGACGGTAGCCATCCGAGTATTCGCCCCGCAGGTCATCCTTAATGCCCGAGTGGACCTCGTCTTGGAGCTTCTCGAACTCACCTGGAGGCAGCGTGTCGCGAGAGAACGTTCGCAGGCCCTCGGCGCTATAGAACTCAATGCGGGCGTCAGCGAAGTGATCGCGAATGTCATCGTACCCCGCGAGGTCTTTCTCGACGTCGTTCACATCTTTCTTTAGATGCTCGGCATAGGCGCGCCGGAGTTCACCAACGAAGACGGTTTCGTTGTCCGTCGGCGCCGCTGGGGGAGTGAGCGGTTCGGGACGCAGAGGAAGCCCTCCTCCAAATCGGGCCGCGTACCAGCGAGTCTTCGCGTGCGCGTCGAGGATCCGCAGTACAGGCGTTGCCTCGAAAATGGCGAAGTTGAGGCTCGCGATGTGCGCCTCCATCGCTGCGTCGCATTCGACCACCTCCTTCTTCGTGATTTTCGTTCGGCAAGCCGTTTTCCAGTTGGCTAGGAGTCCAGTGCGCAGCGCCTCCGGCTTCTTCAGGAGGTTCGATAGCTTGGTGCCTGCCCCTCTCGGCGCGATGAAGTAATAGCGGCGTGGGTACGAGTAATCACCACGCTTCGTGTAGTACGCGAGCTTCCCCAACTCGATCCAAATGTCGTTGGGCTCCAACGAGGCCTTGTAGTGCTTACACTGGTAATTGTCCCATGCCCCGGTGGTCCCCCCTTTCACCGTCGCAATGACGTCGCGCCCCATGTCCCCTGCGCTGCCGCATCGTTCGACGAGTTCGTACATGTCGCGAAGTGAGTCGACCCACTCTTGGACGAAGCGCTCCCATTGCTCCGCGCTAAATAGCTTAATCCGGTCCTCGGGGTGCACCGGCAGACCCGACGCGACGACATCCGCAGCCAGTCCGGGAGGCGGCGCTGGCGGCCGAGGGATTGGAACTGTCGTCGGTATCGGCTTCCTCACGCGGCTGCCTCCGCGTTGTCGAGGCGTAGCACCTCGATGATGAACCGAGTGCGGTGCATGGTCGTCTCCTGATCCACAGGTATGAGCAGGCTGGGCCTGTACCGAAAGTCGCAGCCCTCTGGAACCAAGCGCGCCCCATTCGCCGTCAGAGCCCACCACTGGAACGTGAAGCAGCCAAGAGGTGACTCGTCCGGCGACTCACGGCACATGCGGAGGTACTCGCCGTGCTTGGAGGCGGACACGCCAGCCGCACCGATGTGCGACCAGAGGCCCCACGACCCGTCGGGCGCGATGCAATTCATCGAGGTCCCGAGAGCCTTCGCGACGAAGAGGTTGAGCCAATTGCCCTTTCGGGCTTCGCGCTAGAAACGCCCGACCTTCTGTGGATACCGCCCCTCCAAGAACGCCATCGCTGCATCTGCGATGGAGGCAGAAAGGACGGGGGTGGTCGAGGAAGAGAGGCCTGACTCATGCCGGGATGATGGCGCCTTCCCTACTCCTCGCGTCAAGCGTGGACGCCGGCCGGCTCTTGGTGAGTCTCTCTGGTCTCCAAAGACCCACTCGAAGAGCCGCTCTGTGCCCTCACGTCTCTGTCTGCGCCCGCGGGCAGAGGCTCTCCAGAAGTCCCTTGTCCGCGCCTTCGGGCGCGGCGCGTTCGAAGGCACCGCCGAGCCGGCTGGTCCATACCACCTAGGGGTGATTCCCTGGCGGCCGGCAGCTCCTCGACTCACCATGGGGAGATGGCTACTGTCTCCAGGAAGCGTTGAGCGTCAAGGTAGATGTCGCGTGAAGGGGTTCAGCCGATGCGCTTCAGCTCCTGCACTTCCGGTGAGGGGTTGAGGCGCACGGGGCCCGCTGGCGTCCAGTCGCGCGTGTCGCGGCTCCAACGCTCAGGATGACGTGCGCGAGCGCGCTGGTACACCTGGTGGCGTTGGGCGAGCAGCGCGACGTCGAGGCCGAAGTGCCTAGCTCGCCCTGCACGCAAAACTACCGGGTACGAACTGTCTCACTCACGTTGGCAGAGAGAGCACTCCCAGGAATGCCGCTGGCATGTGGGTTGGACGTCGGCAGTGTAGACTGCGCCAAGAGGGGTACTCCATGATTCCCGCGGAAGCATTCAAAGGCAACGTTGTGGCGCAGTTGCACTACGCCGCAGGACTCTCTCCGGAAGAGGCTTCTGTCGTCCTCGAAAGTCGGCTGGAGGACCAGACGTGGACAGCTACGGCTGCCCTATGGGTCGAGGTCGCGTGCGGGGTCGACAGACGTTCCGGGCGCAGCGGCATGGCCACTGCTCTGGTGGCTAGGCTGGCCCGACAGTTGATGGGAGTACCCATTAGCGCCGACCTTCATGACTTCCTGCCGCGCGTATTCGCGGAGCTCATCGCCGCCCCTACTACCGCAGCCTCCATTGGACCAGTCCTCGATCCGCTGGTGGGGTGGATTGCGCAGAGCGCCAAGGCTGGAGACGCGGGACTGGTGGCCAAGATCCTGAATGCCACCCGGAGCCATCTCTCAAGTGTTGCCGGCAATCGAGACTGGCAAATTGAGAACATCAGTCAGCTCCTCGGCCTCCACTCACAAGCAGAATCCAGCAAAGACAGAACAGCACAGGAGCAGAGCGCACAAGAGCAGCGCCTCCTGGAGCTGCGCCGACGCACCGATCTGCTCAGGTCTTTCGTTCCCCTGGCTCAGTGGATGATCGAAAAGGGCGCAGCGGAACTTCGCCAGCCAGGGCAGGGGCCACTGCTCGTCATGCTGTTGGAGTGCCTCGCCGAGGGAAAGCCTGCGGAGCTTCAGCTCGTTCTTCGTTTCCTCTCTCTTCACGCCAGACCAGAGGAGGGCGTCGAGACTCAGCACATGGAACTCTTCTGGCAGGTGGCGGAGCGTGTGCTCGAGGAAGGTGCTACAGGTACGCTCATTTGCGAGTTGGTGGCCGCGATGTACCGTGGAAACTGGTGGGCCGAGCACTGTTCCCATCCGCTGCAGGTTCCGAAGAAGCTGCCTCGGGCGAGCCAGGCCATTCTCCAGGGACTCGTCGAGGGGCGCTTCGAGGCCATCGCCCATGGCGCCAACGAGCGCTTTCATCCAGTCACTTGGCGGCTGGCTTTTCAGCATCCTCCAGGGCAGTCAAAGCCCTTGCGGTTCCTCGATGTGCCTCCTCTATCCCGCGCGCTGGAGATTCTGGGCACCGCAGCAAGTGAAACGAACGCGCCCACAGCGGTGGCGGACTGGGCACACTATCTGGTCAAAGAATGGATTCGTCTTCATGGGCTGCGGGCCAGGAAGGACTTGGAGCCGCTCTTAAAGCTTACGGCCCTGCCGGGTCTGGGCGCGGCGGTGGCCATCGGTCTTGAGGAAGCACTCAAGGCGGCCCCCCCGACGGACGACACGCCTCTAGCGTTGCGAATTCTCCACGAACTTGGAGGGACCCCGGACGCCCTCCGAGCCGTGCTCACCCTCGAGTTGGAGCGGCCTGACTTCACCCGTCGCGCCACAGCCTCTCTGAGTTGGCTCCAGGATGAGTTCCGCCGAGTCCTTCACCTACCGTGGACCGAGCCCGTCTTCGGTATCGATCTGCCTCGGATGTTCCAGGGGGCGAGAGACGTGCGCTTCGCGGCTCTGCCCCAGGCGGCTCAAGTCGAGGTGCGCGGCGACTGCGTCACCCTTCACGAGCCGAGCTATCAGCAGCTGGTGGCCAGCATCTCTGACAGGGAAGAGCTCCTGGCTACCGCCATGCTGTACTTCCTGCACGAGTGGGTTCACGTGCAACAAAACATTGGTCAGAAGCGCATGGTGGACCTCCTGCGAGAGGCGGCGGGCGAGTCGACGCTGATGCAGTTGGACCTGTCGGCGGACCATGCCGCGGCCCAGCTCACCCGGCGCGTTGAGCCTCGGTGGAACTTGGCCTGGCTCAAGGGCCTTCAGAGCCGCTCCCTGCTCAGCTACCCGGCCGGGCGCGGTCACACCACCGCATCGCGGGGCCGCAAGACTACCCGGTTCATCTCACTGCGGCTCGACTACCTTGTACGCACCGCGTCCCGCACTCCGGGCTGGTTCTCGAAGCTTGGTGAAGGTTACGTTTTCGTGGATCTCAGCCCAGGAGGCGGTGCCATGTTCCTCCTCGTCAGCGGCCCACCTCTCTCCGTCGTAGACCACACGCGCCTATCATCCGAACAGGCCGCCTTCCTCACCGCAATCATGGATGAGCGCGAGGAGAAGGGCGACAGGCTTACTGATCTCGATGCGCTACTTCGGATCAGCTTTCGGGTCAGTTGAGCCGGTGTAACGGGCCGGGGTCATGGATCGCAGCCGGGGTCGGCCAAACGGATCGCGAATCCTGATCCATCAGGACTGGCCGCTGGCGGCCGGTTGCCCTGGGCCCGCGCGCGGAGGGAGGGTCAAGGGCGCAGAACCGTTCAGGTTTCGGCGAAGCCGATCCTTGATGCTCCCGAGCACCCGGGCTCCTTTTTCTGCTCGATACCACGATCCGAGAAGGTGACCCGCGAGCGATCCGACAGGACGGCCCATGACAATGTGCGGAAGGAAAGAGCCGCCAAGCGCGCCCGTCGACGGGCGCCCTGGCCCCTATAGCTTCTGCCTCGCCGCCTCCGCAATCAGGGCCGGTACCGCTCCGCCTCATGGATGAACTGGGTGAGCGAGTAGTCCAGCAGCGACTGGCGGGACTGCATGTACCGGCGAGTGCGTAGGAAGGGCAGCCAGACGCGCTTCCCAACGCGCACCTGGAACTCCTCCGGCTTCTGCCGCAGCACCCACGTCCCGCCCAGTCACCGCACCGGCACGTCACCTAGGCAGGCCCTGCGAAAGCTGATGCATCCGAAGCAGGAAACCTGATTCCGACCAATCTGGAGTCTCAACAATCCGGTGCAATAAAGAACGGCCAAGCGGGCTCCATTCAGTTGGTCCCCTCTCTTGATTGGGGCCAGTTCTAGCGTCCCTCGGCTACCGACATGTCCATCAGCGCGGAGGCTACGGAGCTTGCGCCCGCCCTGAGGATGCGCTCGGTACACGAGAGCGAGTCGATGCGATTCACCAAACCCAGTTCCCGCAGCCGACGCCGGTTCGTCATATTCAGTCGGATCGTGCGACGAGGGCTGGAGACGATGGCGAAGTACCGCCCGTCATGTTCGGTCGCGAGTTCGACCTCCCGGAGAATCCGTTGGAACTTGAGCGTGCGGTCCTTGGGCCGACCGCGGAGATCCATCACCCAAAGATGCCGGGTTCCCAGCTGAATTCGGTCGAAGGTTCTCTTCGAGCTAATTCCAATAACCTCCTCCGCCCGCCCGACCCCTTCTGCTTCGAGGGCCCTGACGGTGGCCTGCGAGAGCGTTCCATAGATGGGAAACCAGAGGACGGTACCGTCGCCCACCAAGTCGGGCGCCCTGTTCGAGTCCTGACCAAACTCCTTGAACAGGCTCTTGCCGAGACGCGACGCCTTGTCGAAAATGATTTGAGGAGACTTCCGTTTTGCTCTGTACGCAGCGATTACCTCATCGGTCAGCCGTTCGGGGTAGGCATCCTCCCAGGCCCTCCGGAAGGCATCACGCTCCCCGGAGGCGGTCCTGGACTGCAACTTGTCGGTCACCTCAACCACCAGTTCGCCCACACCTCCCAGCCCCTTGGCGGTAAAGTTTGCCGAGCCGGTGAAGGTAACCACGCTAGAGGTACCCCTGAACGAAAGGTGCTTGGCGTGAAAGCCCGGAGTTTTCGCCACGCGGAGTTGGACACCAGGGGCCCGGCGCAGTTGGCGGAGAGCCTCAGGTTCAGTTACACCTAGCCATAGCCCGACCAGCACGCGGACCTGCTGGGTCCTCTTACTGCCTTGAAGGTTCAGCATGAGCTGCAGGACCTGCTTCGCCCCCGCTTTGGTCAGAAAGGCTGCTGCAACGTCAAGCTGCCGGGACTTCTTGGCGGCCTTGACCATGGCCTCGGAGAGGGTCTCAACATCCCGAGAGTCGAGGTAGCGAGCTTTCATCTGACGAGAAGCCTACCGTCCCAGTCTAGACCTGTGCCTATCCAAAATTCGGTCGCTGCGTCATGGGTGCGCCACGACCACATTGGGCAGTGCGTCAAGGCGAGTGAGCGAGGCGCGGGAAGGGCATCGTCAACTCAGTGCGCCCGCCGAGGCAACAAATTCCCTGACACAGGGGACAAGGACTGCGGCTCCGCGCACAACTTGACGGGCATCGGTGGGACTCATGCGTCCTGTGAAACGGGACGAAGTGTAGGTCCAGCCCCGCTTTTTCCGCTGTGCTCGCCGGGCGTCGCACCTCCGTGCGGGTCAGGCCTCTTCTGACTTGAGAGCATTCTTACGCGACCCTTTTGCCAAACTGCTGCCCTCTGGGAGGCGGTGCTCTTTGTCATGACAGGGCTCGCAGAAAGGAAGGAGGTTGTCTGGCTCGTGCTGACCTGAAAAGCCTCGCCGTTGATGATGGAAGACCGCTCCTCGTAGGCCTTTGAGCGTTAGGCTGGTAGAACACCCATGCGCCTGGCACCGGAAACTATAGTGCTCCAGACTCCTTTTTCTATCCGAGAGTGATGCGTTGGTCCGGTACGGATTGGACGCCGATTGGTGAAAGTACCTCATCTCGAGAACGACCGCCTCTGGAGGAAGCCCATGCTTGCTGGAGAGGTCTTCCACCAAAGCATAAAAATCCTTCCAGCACGCGTCTCGTTGCGCTCCTGTGGCGCCCGACTGCATCACCGTCGAATCGCTCCTTCCCGTCCTGCGACCCAACGTGGGCGATTTGCCGGGGGTGCTGCCCGGTCCCACGACGTATGACGCGAGCCATCTTGGGAAGTCGGAACTCGAATGAACCCCGCTCTTCAGCCAGGACTTGCTGGTTTCGAAGCGCTTGAGGAGGACTTGCAGAGGAACCTCCACCCGGGCTTCGGGGAGGGTGAAAGCAACTTTGTCAGAGGGATTCAACCCCAGCGTATCGTTGAGCGTTATCCGAAAATATGGCCTGAGGCCCAAGTCCTTTAGCATTTCGGAAACCCTTTTCTTTCCCTCCCCCGTCGGGAGCATCACGTAAAATGCAAACGGCGCCAGTAGAATGGACTCGACACACGCCATATAGTCCTCTTCCAGGACAACCAACCGTTATCCCTACCCAAATTCGGTTGCTGCGTCATGGATGCCTCAAGGCTACATCAAAACGCGGCTCATACCATTGACCAACGCGCCGGTGCGACCGTAATAATGACGTGCGCAGTTGCGAGAACACCGGCATATGGGGCAGCACCCAGGGCGCAGGCCGGCTGACTCAGCGCATGGGAGGTGCCCACCGGCGCGCACTTGCCGTACCACGCTCTACGCGCCAGCAAGCACAACATGGGATGTATGGAGACAGCAGCGCCAAGTCAGGCCCCGTGCCTCTCCACCACCCGGAAGAACTGGGTGAGCGAGTAGTCCAAAAGCGCCTGTCGGGACTGCATGTACCGGCGGGCCCGGAGGAAGGGCAGCCAGACGCGCTTGCCCACCCGCACCTGGGACTCCTCCAGCTTCTGCCGCGGCACCCACGTGCCTCCCAGCCGCCGCACCAGCATGCCGCCCAGGAAGGCCCCGATCGCCGGAGCCGTGTGCTCGTCGATAAGGTCCCGCTCATACCGCTCCGGGAAGCTCTCCCGCCAGAAGTAGAAGTCGAGGTCCGTGAGGGACTCGGGCGTCGCATCGAAGATGCTGGGCACATTGGTATGCAGCGCAGCTACGAGGCTCTCGGCCAAGTCGCCGTAGTAGCTGCGGACGCGCTCTGGGTTCTCCACATCTGAGGGAAGGCCGACTGGTAGCCACTCCTCCGGCACCGGCGGCCGGAACGCGTTGAGTTCGGCAATCTTCCGCTGCCGCTCGCTGATGGCGAACTCGTCCGGCAGTCGCGAGAGGAAAGGCGCCACGTCAGGGTGGAAGCGTGGCTCGACGGGGACGAGCGCGGCGCTGCGCTCTCTCAGCATGCGCAGCACCGTGTCGAAGTCGAGGTCCGGCCGCAGGTGGACATGCGCGCGGGCCTGGGCAACACGCGCCTCGTCGCTCGCGAAGTCCGCGGCAGTCGGCCGTAGCACCAGGAGGACGGAGCCGTTGGGAAGCTCCTCCACGAGGTACGCGGGCGTCGAGAGCATCCGCTCTCGGCCGACGGACTCCACCAGCTTCGGACCGAAGACGTTCAGCCAGAATACGTCGTAGACCGTGTCGGTCCCATACCTCTCGCACGTCTCGTCATCGCGGCCAAACCGAGGAAAATCAGCCGACTGCCTGTCCGCTGCACTGTGCGCCACAGCATAGGGAACTGGATACATCGAACCCCATCCGCGAACTGCCTTTACGAACTCCTGGCAGCGCTCCTGTTCCGAAAAGAAAGATACGGGCTGCACATCAAGCCAGATGCGTATTTTCGCAGGAGTGAGCGCAAGCCCAAGATCAATCGTCAACGAGACGGCCGGGAAAGTCGTGCGATACAAACCAACTGTCGAACCGTACCGATCTTGGCGCTCTTTCAGAGCCATCACGACAGCATCACGCGAATATCTACGCGGCCGACTGCCCTTTACAACGTCGGGCATCCAATCACCCGCATACGACTCAAGCCCTTGCAGAAAGGGCTCCAACTCACGCTCTAACGCATCATGATGGCTGAATGACCCGTCGAACGAAAACCTCAGCGTATCTTCAGCGTTCAGGTCTTTAAGGGTCAGCAGCTTCATTGAAACAAGACCTCCACTCCCTTGACATCCTCTTTGACGTTCCTCACCGCACTCGTCAGCATGTCCGTATCGCTTGGCGCAAGCTTGCGTTCATAGACGAGGCGGACCCTTTCGACCTTTACCGGCATACCACGGAGCTTGAATTCAGGCCGCCTAATGTCCACCGTCTCTCCGTAGTACAGCAAGGCGTCGCCCGCATCTGCTCTCATCTGCGCCGTCAGCTCACTCCTCCCCAGGCGATTGAGCTCCCGGCTCTTGAAGCTGAACGTCTCTACGCGGGGCTGCGAGCCAGCAGAGGGGCCCTCCTCGATGACGAGCACATCCGCGAAGCGCAGGTCCACCTTCGCCACCCCCACGTGCGTCGCGATACGGGGCCGGTCGAAGTCCTTGAGCCATCGCCGCTTCGCCCGCGGTAGGGCCGCGTCCGCCTCCAGGATGGCGACCATCTTCCGCTCGAAGGCTAGGCCCCGGGCGTACCTGTCACGAACGAACTGGTAGCCAGCCCACTTCAGGGGCCCCTTCTCCGCGATCCCCTCCTTGATTTCTGCGGCCCTCGTCTCCAGGTACGCCACGTAGTCGGCCCAGAGGGGCTCCGCAGTGACTTCGGTGGGAGCCGCCCTCCGCAGAGCCTCGCTGTGCTTCTCCAGCTCTGCCACGTTCACCGACAGGCGCTCCCCGGGAAACTCCGCCTCCAACTGCTTGAACTTCGCCTCCGCCACCTCGGCCGGAAGTCCGGCCGCCTCGGGAGGCACGGAGGGCCGAGTACCTCCCCTTCTCCCGGAGCCCCCTCCTGTGGGCGTAGCACTCGTGGGCTCGTGATACCGCACGGCCAATGTGGCCTGTGCCTGCGCGGCGTTGCCTCGCGCCTCGTACAACGCCAGCGCGCCCGCCTCGCCCCACTCCGCCACCAGAATGGCTGCGTCCCGGTCCTGCTGGAGGTAGCGCGCCAACTCCCCCACGACGCTCTCCCCGACTCGCGCCTCCAACCTCTCCAGCACCGCCTTCAGGGACTCCACACGGGACACCACCGCCTGGAGGCGAGCGCGCTCCAGCCGGGAGACGCCAGCTTCACGAAGCGCGCGCGCCCCCTTCCCTCCCGCATACAGCCCCACCATGAGGGCCGCGGGCGCCAACTGCCGCGTGGCCTCTTCGTACTCACCATTGGCGAGGGAGGCTCCGCCCTGCGCCGTCCCCGCCGCTAAGTGGTAGAAGCCTAGCGGCGCACCGAAGGTGAGGTGGTCGAAGGAAGCCAGGGCCACGTTGCTCGGTGCGAAGGCCCCCAGGAGTTGGGCGTTCTCCACCTCCCGGTACGCTTCCTGATAGGGCAGTGGAAGCTGCGCGGGCAGCGCGGACGCATCGATGCTCCGGCTTCCGCCGACGAGGGGAATGGAGGCCGCGACGTCATCTACGGCCCGTCCCAGCCCGCGCGCGATGTCGCCAGCGCGGAAGTCCCGCTCTGGGAAGGCGGTGAGGGCCATGCCCCGCTGCTTCAGCTCCTCGCGCACCACCTCCATGCCCCCCAGGGCGCGCTTGAGCAGTTTGTCCTCGGCCAACAGGCGCAGCAGCTGCCGCACCTCGTCGTCGTGGGACGTGTGCAGGACGAAGAGGGCGAGGACTTCCGCCTTGGCCAGGCCGTGCTTCTCGACGGCGGTGGAGAGGAAGGCCGCGCGCTTCCGGAGAAGGACGCGGGCAGCCTCGGCCTCCAGGGGCCCCAGGGAGCCCAGCCGGACGGCGTTCCAGTCCGAGAGGGCCTCCACCAGCCGGGGCATGTCCGCCTGGCGCTGCAAGGCCAGGAAGGCCGCTGGCGTGGTGCACTCCAGGAAGGGCGCCAGCACCGCCTCCTCCGAGTCCAGGTGCGGCCAGCCCATGGGGACGTCCCCGCACACTCCTGCCAAGGCCCCCACCACGCGCAGGGGCGCTGTCTCTCCTCCGCCGGGATTCGGGGGAGACTCCATGGCCCGGCGGCGGTGCAGAAGCGGTCCGTCCGCGGACTCCTCGTCGAAGTCCTCAAGCGCACCGTCCTCGGGGAGACTTGCGACGGCACCTCGCCCCAAGGCCACCATGGGCGCCGCGCCCGAGACGGCAGCTAGGGCGCCTCCAGGGCCCGCCCGTGGGGGCAGCGAGGCACACCCCGACGTCAGGAGTACCAGGGCCAACACCAAGTCCGCTGCCCCGCGCGGCAGTCGCTCAGCGCGCATTGTCCACCCCCAGCCCCACGGCCGCGAAGGCCCACGGCCGCAGCGTCCCTTCCACCGTCGGGAACAGCAGCGTGCCGCCCTGCCCCAACGCGTAGAGGTTGCCTCCCAGGAAGCGCCACCGGGCCTCCCCCGAGACGACGTAGCGCGCTCCGGGCTGGCCCATGGCCGTCGCCAGCCCGCCGACACCCAGACTCAAGTCCCGGTGGAAGAGCTGCACCTCCGCGCGCCCGTCCACGTCCACCCGGCTCCAGGAGAAGGCCTCCACTCCCAGGGAGAGGAAGAGGTGTCGCTGGCGCATGCCACTCAGCCGCACCGCGTCCCAACTGAGAATCACCTCCCCGTAGGCGGAAGCCCCCTCCGGAAAGGACGCCTCCGCCAGCGGCACTGAGACCGGGCCCGCCACCTGGAAGCGCGCCAACTCGTAGTCCGGGCCGAAGGCGCCCTGCCGGAAGCCCCCTCGCTGAAGGCGGGCCTCCAGACCTATCTCTTATACACATCT
>NZ_RAWI01000479.1 GCF_003612125.1 Corallococcus praedator | reverse complement strand
GCCCTGCCCCTGCTGCTGAGCACCCTGCTGCTGTGGCCCGCCCTGGCTCCGGCGGCCCAGAAGGTCACCGTGCCGGTGGACGTGGGCGTGGGCCCGGCGGTGTTCATGTTCTTCGGGCCCGTCTTCGAGGATCAACCCATCCACACGGGGCTGAAGCTGTCGGTGGACGCGGTGCTGGACAAGGAGTGGCTGCGCAAGAACCAGCGCGTCATCCCGAACCGCTACCGCAAGCAGGCCACGAAGGTGGAGGAGATCCGCGTCTCGCCGTCCATCTTCATCCCGGACTCGTTCATCATCTCGCCGAAGTACCGCGACACGGGGATGTACGGCATCACGTTCAAGCCGCTGGGCCTGGGGCTGCCGCTGTCGTCCAGTCCGGTGCGCTTCACGGTGGGCGCGGGGCTGGTGCTGTCGTACGCGTACATCTTCTCCGACACGCTGCCGGACACGCACTTCCTCCGGCCCGGCGCGGAGGTGGGCGCGGACCTGGAGTTCCAGCTGGCGAAGAGCTTCCTCATCAGCGTGGGCTGGGAGTCCACCTTCTACGTGCCGCAGGAGCTGGGCGGACTGGGCCTGCCGGACAAGCTGGGCGACGGCATCTTCCACGTGGGGCAGGCGTACCTGCAGTTCCACTTCCGCTTCCCGTACAGCACGCGGCTGTAGCGCTCGCGCCGGGGCGCGCCTCGCGTCTAGCCTGCGCGGCACCATGCCCCTCGCACTCGCCACCGACGCGCAGAAGGCCGCGCGCGACGCCGTCACCCATGCCGCGTGGGGTTCCCCGCTGAGCGTGCCGCAGTACCAGGAGCGCGAGGCGCGGCTGCGGGCCCACCCGTGGAGCCGCGAGGCCATGAGCACCTGGCTGTGGCTGGGAGACGACGGCGCGGTGCTGGCCTCGTGCGAGACCTTCCGCACCGACAGCTTCCTGCGCGGCGGGGATGGGCGTTTCGCGCAGGGCGACAGCTATGCCATCGCCAGCGTCTTCACCGAGGACCACCTGCGCGGCCAGGGACATGCCACGCGGTTGATGGACGCGGTGGCCCTGGAGCTGGAGCGCGTGGCGCCGCGTCCGCATTCCGTCGTCCTGTTCTCCGACGTCGGGGCGCCGCTGTATCGCCGCTCCGGGTACGTGGAGGTGCCGGCGTGGGACTGGCACCTGGACGCTTCGGAAGCGCCGGGGGGACGCACGGTGGACGGGGGGCTTCAGGAGACGGACGTGGCGCGGGCGCTGGAGCGGATGCGCCGGCCCCAGGTGCCCTTCTACCTGTGGCCGACGGCCTCGCAGGTGGACTGGCACCTGGAGCGGGAGCGCATCTACGCGGAGCTGCTGGACAGGCCCCGGCCCCGGACGTGCGGCGCGGTGGTGGGTGCTTCCACTGCGCTGTGGACGATGATGGCCCGCTACGGCGAGTTGGTGGTGCTGATGCTGGATGCGCGGGACGCGTCGGACGCGGAGGCCCTGCTCGCGGAGGCGCGTCGTGTGGCACACCACGCGGGGCTCAAGCGCGTGGTGTGGTGGGAGGAAGCCGCGACGGCGCCGCTGCTCGCGGGCGTGCCCGGGACCGTGCGCGTGCAGCGGGACGGGTCGCTGCCCATGCTGCGGCCCTTGCGCGAGGGCATGCCCCCCGCGCCGGAGGTCCCCTTCCCTCGCGCCCTCTGGGTGTGACGTCACGGCCGCACCGCCGCCGTCAGCAGCCGGTGCGTGAGGGCGGAGCGCGGGCGTTCCGCCGCCAGCGCGGTGAACGCGGCGCGGGGCGGCGGCACGTTTCCGGTGACTACGCCACCAGTCCCGCGAGGCCCTGGAACAGGGTCAGGGCCTGCTCTCGGGAAGGCATCCCCGCCTCGCGGATGAGCTGCTCCGGCGGCCGGTGCCCCTCCACTTCTTCTCCCAGGACGCGCAGCGCATCCCGCCGCGCCTGGAGCAACCGCGCCCGCTGCCTCGGCGTCAGTCGCTCCTGGTGGGCCCACGCATCCACGGCCCACGCCAGCTCCGCGTGGCGCACTTCATCCCTCGCGATGGCGCGCAGCGTGTCGCGCACCTCGGGGTCCTGCGCGGTGCGCGACTGCCAGCCTGCCACGAAGGCCCCGAAGGTCTCACGCACGCAGCCCTCGACCGCGTTCTCCAGGAGCATCTCCTCCAGCGAACGGGCCTGGAAGGGCGGCAGGTCCACGTCGGGCAGGAGCGCGCCATGGCGCTCGGCGAGCGACTGCATCGCACGGGTGTGGCGGACCTCGTCTCCCGCGGAGCGACGCGCGGCCTTCACCAGGGCCTCCGGCGCCCCGTGCGCCTTGAGCTCGTCCGCGAGCCGCAGGAACGCCGGCACGGATGCCGCCTCCAGCCAGGCCGCATGCGCGAAGAGCGCGCCCATGGCCCCGCCGGACTCCGACACGAGCGCCTCCCGCAGCCCCTCCGGCCGACGACCGTCGTTGGAGCAGGTGACATAGCTGCACAGCAACTCCGCCCTACCCACGGACGACGACTCCTTCGCGAAGCAGCCGGTGGGCTGCGCACCGTCCTCACCCTGGTCGGGGCAGCTGTCGCAGGACGGATTGCTCGGAAGGCTCCCATCCGCGTTGAGCGCGATGAGTCCCCCACTGAGGGAGGTGGGGCCATCGCCACAACCCTCCCCGTTTCCACAGCCCACCCCCAGGGGCAGCAGGGGCGCGGCCAACAGCAGGCCGTAGAGGGTGCGGCGCAGCATCCGATGCTTCGGAATCACATCCAGCGTCCGACGAGACATGGGAACCTCCGCGTTTCCGTCCTGGAAACCGGCCTGGCTCCCCACCTCCGGCCCGGTGGGAATGGGCGGAGACCCTAACCCGGATGTGTCAGGAGGCGACAGGTCCCCTAGGATGCGCCCCCATGGCGGAACGAAGGCGCATCATCGAGGGCACCTGGAACTGCACGTCCTGCGGCGCGAAGAACATCCCCGCGCGCCACAAGAACTGCCCCTCGTGCAACAACCCACGCGAGCTCACGGGCAAGGAGTCGGAGTTCGACTTCGGTGACGTGGACGCGGCCTCCGGCAGGTCCACCCGCGAGGGCGTCACCGACGAACAGGCCCTGGACCTGGCCGGCGCGGGCGAGGACTGGTTCTGCGCCTACTGCGGCGCCTCCAACCGGGGTGATGCCAAGGCGTGCCGGCAGTGCTCCGCCGAACGCGGCTCGGATGCGAAGGCCGCGCGCATCGCGGACCTGTCCCCCCAGCCGCCGCCGAAGCCCGCGCCCAAGCCGAGCAACTGGAAGAAGATCGCGCTCATCGTCGCGGGCGTCCTGGGCTCGTGCTGCTTCGGCACCTGCGCGATAGGCGCGTGGGGCAACCTGACGCACGACTTCAAGGGAGAAGTCACCGCCACGAGCTGGCGTCGCGCCGTGGTGCAGGAGCGCTTCCTCCCGGAAGCCCGCACGGGCTGGCGGGATGAGCTGAGCACCACCGCCCCGCGCATGCCGGTGAACGGCGCGGGCGAGGTGCCGGGCGTCACGAACATCCGCGACTGCGTGTCCCGCCAGCGCGGCACGCGCAGAGTCGCGGATGGCACCGAGCGCGTGTGCCGGACGAAGACCCGCAAGGTGGCATGTGGCACCGAGGAGAAGTGCCGGCGCCGCGACAAGGGCAACGGCTTCGCCGAGGAGATCTGCCACGACGAGACGAAGTACTGCAACGAGTCCTACGAGGACTGCCAGACGGAGACGCGCTACCGCAACGAGCCCGTCTATTCGCAGCAGTGCACCTACGACACGTACGCGTGGAAGCAGGTGGATCAGCGGGAGCTGAAGGGCACCGAGGATGCGCCGCGCTGGCCGGAGCTGACGGCCGGAACGAACGAGCGGGTGCGACGCGAGGAGTCCTACCGCGTGAGCGTGCGCTATGACGACGACGGCGTGAAGGAACACGTGGTGGAGCCCACGCGCGAGGACGAGTTCCTCGGGTGGAAGAAGGGCCAGGGCGTCACGCTCACCGTGACGAACCTGGGCAAGGTCGAGAAGGCCATCCGCCGCTGAGGGAGTTGCATGGAGTGCACCTGCTGTGGCGCCTGCTGCGTGGCGCCGGACATCGCCGCGCTGGACAAGCCCCTGGGGCTTCGCTGCCCGCACCTGGACGCGGACAACCTGTGCACCGTCTACGAGCGGAGGCCCCAGGTGTGCCGGGACTACGCGGCGGATGAGGTGTGCCGCCGCATCGAAGCGCCCACGCTGGAGGAGCGCGTGCACAACTACCTGGCCCTGTTCCAGCTCACCGGCGAGGCGGAGGCCGTGAGGACCTCCGGCTGCGCCTCCATGCGAGCGGCGCGGGCGGTGGCGGGCCTGTCGGGACGCGCCCGGGTGCAGGGAGACGTGACGTGAAGTTCCAACCCACCGAACCGTTCATTCCCGCGCCGGGACTTCGCGGCGCGCACGCGCAGACCATCTTCGCCTCGCTCGCGCGGCCCACCCGTTCGCCACCCCTGCGCCGGGAGCGGCGCGAATTGCCGGACGGGGACTTCGTCGACCTGGACAGCTTCGATGGTCCGACGGGCGCGCCGCACGTGGTGGTGCTGCATGGCCTGGAGGGTTCCTCCCAGGCGGGCTACGTCACCGAGGTGCTCCGGGGCGCGGCGAAGCGCGGCTGGGGCGCCACGGCGATCAACTTCCGCTCGTGCAGCGGGGAGCCGAACCGGCTGGCGCGGGCGTATCACTCCGGGGACACGAACGACACGCTGCTCGTGATGGAGGACGTGCGCGCGCGCATCACCGGTCCGATGCTCGCGGTGGGCTTCTCCCTGGGCGCCAACGTGTTGTGCCGGCTCCTGGAGGAGACGGGCGACTCGGCCCCGGTGGTCGCCGCCGCGTCCATCAGCGCGCCGTATGATCTGGATGCCTGCTGCCGGAAGCTGGACAGCGGGGACAGCTTCCTCTGGTTCTACCGCCAGCGGTTCCTGCGCACGCTCAAGAGCAAGTCCCGCGCGAAGCTCCAACGATTCCCGGGTGCGTTCGATCTGAAGAGGATGCAGGCGGCGTACACCCTCCGGGCGTTCGACGACGTCGTCACCGGACCGATGCATGGCTTCCAGGACGCGGCGCACTACTACCGGGAGGCGTCCTCGGGTCCCCACCTGGGAGACATCCGCCGGCCCACGCTGCTGTTGAGCGCCGCGGACGATCCGATGCTGGAGTCCCCGGTGGTTCCGCTGTCGGCGCCGGACAACCCGTTCATCCACGTGGTGTTGACCGAGTATGGCGGCCACGTGGGCTTCGTCGCGGGCAGCCTGCTCCGGCCGTCCTTCTGGGCCGAGAACCAGGCGCTGGTGTTCTTCGAACAGGTGCTCGCGAAGCGGCTGGCGGCGACGTAGCGCCTGCTCGGCCGCGCGAGGTCAGCCGAAGAAGAGGGCGAAGCCGAGCTTCGCGGACGGCTGCAGGGCGCGCATACCCCAGGACTTCGTCTCCACGGGCGTCAGCGCGTCGCGGAACGGTTCGTCGAGTTTCTGGAGGCTGGGAACCGCCATCTCCATGACGCTCATGCCGCCGCGCACGAAGAAGCTGAGCCGCCGCGTGGCGTTGAACTCCAGACCCAGGTGGGCGCTGGCGTACGAGTAGCCCACGCGCTCCATGGATGAGGCGGGCAGCAGCGTGCGATCCGCGAGTCGCCGGTTGAGGGTCTCGGTGCTCGCGGCCTGCGCGTGACCGAGCTCCAGCGACAGCGACGGCGAGAAGGTTCCGCGCAGTGGCAGCAGCGTGAGTCCCGCGCGCGCGGCACCGCGCAATCCGTTGTGCGCGGCACCGATGTGCAGGCGGACGTGAGGCGAAGGCCGGAAGACCGCGGAGAGTCCCGCGCCTTCGGGCATGCCCGCGTCGAGCATCAGACCGAAGGGTGCGAGGCGTTCCGGATCACTCGTGCGGCGCCGCAGTTCCTGCGTCTGGGCAATGGCCGTGTGCGCCGACAGGACGACCAATGCCGCGGTGACGATGGACACCGCTCCCATGAGGCTTCTCCCCGTTCCAGACACCGCGGTCCACCGCGATGAGATTTGCGAGGCGCGCCGGCTCCCGAGAGCGACCCATCCACGGAACCCGACGTCTCTTGCTTCCCCCCGACCCGCCACTCCACTCCCGCCTTTGATCCCTGCCGAGTACCGGCGGCCGCGTCCCCGTGAACTGCCATCAGGATCGAGCGCGACTGCCCCGCACCGACATGCCCTGCGTGTGTCCCTGCCCTTCACTCCCGTCCGGCGTACCGCGACCGCATTGCCGAACTCCCCCAACCTGCGCACTGCCCCATCCCGTCGCACAGCCCCGTACAGCGTCCTGCTTGCTGCCTTGCTCCACCTCACTGCCTTGCTGCCCCGACCCGCCCGTCCTACCC
>NZ_RAWI01000478.1 GCF_003612125.1 Corallococcus praedator | reverse complement strand
GGCTGGAGGAGCGGCTCGCCGAACAGGTGGCCCGCGCCGCCGCCGACGCCGCGTCCCTCACCGAACGGCTCGACCAGATGCGCAAGGCCCTGGCCCGTCCGGAGAGCGCCGGCGACTCCCGCCTCTCCCAGTGGGCCATGCGCCTGGAGGACACCGAGTCCCCCGCCCTGCCCCCGGAGCTGGAGCAGCTGCGCGAGAAGGCCCTGGATGCGCGCGAAGCCGCCCTGGACACCCGCCGGCAGGCCGGGCTGGACCTCCAGTCCGCGCTGCGCGTGCACCAGGAGGACGCGGGCCGCGTGGTCAAGGCCCTGACGGACGCCGAAGCCGACCTGAAGCGCGTGGAGGCCGCCGCCAAGGCCCGCGCCGAAGCCGAGGCCAAGGCCCGCGCCGAAGCGGAAGCCCGGACCGAGGAGCTGGCCCGGCCCCCCGCCATGACGCCCGCGCGGTCCAAGGCTGCGTCGGAGCGCACGTCCCGGGACGACACGCCCACCCGCTCGGACAAGCCCGGCCACAAGCTTCCCCTGCCGCCCGCGAAGGACGAGGCGCGCAGCAACGGCCGGGTGCGGATGCACACGACCATCGACATGCGCAGCGACTCCAACTTCTTCACCGGCTTCTCCATGGACATCAGCGAGGGCGGCATCTTCATCGCCACCGTGGAGGCGGTGCCGCGCGGCACGTCGGTGGACCTGGACTTCACGCTGCCGGGCGGACGGCCCCTCACGGTGAACGGCGTGGTGCGCTGGGCCCGCGACGGCAACGACCGCACCCCGGAGCTGATGCCCGGCGTGGGCGTGCAGTTCACCGCCCTGCCCCCGGAGGTGGCGCACGCCATCTCCTCGTTCGTCGCCACGCGCGACCCCATGTTCTATCCGGACTGAGCGCGCGGCCCGGGGGCCCGGCGGTCTGCTAGGACGCCGGGGATGATCGACCACCTGAGCTTCTACGCGACCGACTTCGCCGCCTCGAAGGCCTTCTACGAAGCGCTGCTGCCCATCCTGGGCTCCGGCCTTGTGATGGAGATGACGTCCACCTGGGACCCGGAGTTCCCCACGCGCCGGATGGCCGCCTTCGGCCCGCCCCAGCGCCCCGTCCTGTGGATCATCGAAACGAAGGCCCCCGCCTCCCCCCGGCACGTGGCCTTCAGCGCGAAGGACCCCGAGGCCGTGGACGCCTTCCACCAGGCCGCGCTGAAGGCGGGAGGCCAGGACAACGGCGCCCCCGGCAAGCGGCCCCACTACCACGCCGGCTACTACGGCGCGTTCGTGCTCGACCCCGACGGCAACAACATCGAAGCGGTCCACCACGGCATGCCGTGAGGCGCGGTCCGTCACGGGGGGCGCACGGGCCCCTGTGATACATGCGACGTTTCCCCAAGAGGGTCTTCTCCGACCACGCCGTCAATGCTATGCGCAGCCGGGTAATCCATTTTTAAGCTGTACACCCGGACATCACTGACGACACCGGAGCGCCTCGGACGAGGCCTCCACGGAGAAGACACCTTGAAGCCCTCTTCCCTCATTGTTTCCCTGACCCTGGCGGGCGTGCTGTCCGCGTGCGGCCCGGGTGAAGTGCCCGAGCAGCAGCCGTCCTCCGTGGAGGACGTGGGAGCCGCCACGGCGGCGCTGGACTGCGCGGCGCTCAACGCGCCCGTGTACATGCGCGTGCGGCCGGCCACCGGCTCCAGCCTGTTGACGACGAACCCCACGGAGGCCACCAACGCGGGCACGACGTACGGCTTCACGGATGACCGGGGCACGCCCTTCAAGGCCTCCAAGACCGCGGTCACCGGCCTGTCGCCCGTCTACCGCCTGTACAGCCCGGGCAAGTCGGAGCACATCGTCACCATCGACGCCACGGAGCGCACGAACCTCATCGCCTCCGGCTACACCACCGACGAGGGCGTGGGCTTCTACGCCTCCAAGACGGCGGACGCGTGCCTCATCCCCGTGTACCGCTTCAACAACACGTCGCTGCAGAAGCACCGCCACGCCGTCACCCAGGCGGAGCGCGACAGCCTCACCGCCGCGGGCTGGACGAGCGAGGGCATCCAGTTCTACGCGGCGCCCACCACCGCGCAGCCGGTGGACACGAAGTTCACCTTCGTGGTCATCCCCGACACGCAGCAGGAGACGGTGTACCAGCCCGCCCGGCTGACCCACCGCATGCAGTGGATCGCCGACAACAAGACGGCGCAGGACATCCGCTTCGTCATGCACACCGGCGACCTGATGGACTGGGACACCGCCGACCACATCCACTACCAGCGCGCCAGCGACTCGTTCCAGGTGCTGGACACGGCCCAGATTCCCTACGCCATCGCCCTGGGCAACCACGACACGGCGGCGGTGTGCCAGGGCGGCAGCGCGTGCCCGGGCAACGTCAACGCCAACCTGCGCAACACCACCACCTTCAACGCGTACTTCCCGCTGTCGCGCTTCAAGGCGCTGGGCGGCGTGTTCGAGACGGGCAAGTGTGACAACGCCTACCACACGTTCAGCGCGGGCGGCCTGAACTGGCTGGTCGTGAACCTGGAGCTGTGGGCGCGCACGGACTCCGTGAACTGGGCGAAGACGGTGCTGGCGCAGTTCCCCAAGCACAACGTCATCTTCATCACCCACTCGCACCTCAACAGCAGCGGAGGCATCGAGCAGAGCAACGGCGGCTACGGCAACAACAGCCCGCAGTACGTGTTCAACAACCTCATCAGCCAGTACGCCAACGTGCGCTTCGTCTTCTCCGGCCACGTGGGCACCTCCGCCTACCGCACGGACACCGGCGTCCACGGCAACACCATCTACCAGATGCTCAACACGTATCACGACGGCACCACGAACCCGACGCGGCTCGTGGAGATCGACACCGCCGCGAACACCATCTCCACCCGCGTCTACGCGCCGCTGACGAACACGGAACGCGCGGATGGCACGAAGGCGTACAGCAACGTGAACTGGGTGCGCTGAAAGACGCAGCCGCGCCAGGTGACCGGGCCCGCTTCCCTGCCGAGGGGAGCGGGCCTTGTCGTTCCCACCTCAGGGCTGGCTCGGATCCGCGCCAATGCCCTTGAAGGGGTTGAACGTGTACGTCGTGGAGAACTGCGACGACGGGCTGAAGTAATACGCCGCGAGCTTCGCCGGGTCCTTGGCGATCTCCCCGCGCAGGATGGGGCCGTCGTTCTGATCATCCCAGCCCCAGGGCGCGTTCGCGGAGTTGGTGCCGCAGTTGCCCGCCGCCAGCCCGCAGCCACCGCCGGTGTCACCCCGGAAGGTCCCGTCGGAGACGAACAGCGTGGTGAGGTCCCGGCGCTGCCAGAGCCCCTCCGAGCCGTAGATGTCCAGCAGCTTGTAGCGCACGTCGGAGTCCGTCGCGGATGAGGGCTGCTCCGCGAGCGTCAGCGACGGGTAGTACTTCACGCCGTCTCCAACGATGTCGTAGTACGGCCACGCCTTGAGCCCGTGGCCCTTGGCCTCCTGCGCGGTGATGGGGTGCGACAGGCCCTCGAAGGACGCGAGCGACAGCGTGCCGTCCAGCGACTCCGACCCCGAGGTGAGCGGGCTGCCCGCCGGCACGTAGGAGAAGAAGTCCTTGTGCGCGACCGTCACCGCGCCGACGAGCGCGCCGTACTCGCTGCCGTCGCGCTGCACCACGAGGAGCACGCCCTCGCCGTCGTTCTCATGCTCCGTGTCGAAGATGGAGTCGGACCAGTCCCGGGGGTGGAAGAAGGTGTAGAGCAGGTACCAGTGCGAGGAGGTTTCCACCACCGACTGGTACGCGTGCGCGGTGAGCGCTCGCGAGCCGGTGTTGTCCCAGTTGTTCGTCCCGCTCCAGTCCCCGTCGAAGTCCACGCGGCTGATGAAGTCGGACTTGCCCGCGAGCGAGTGCGAGCCCGTGACGTCCACGTCCTGGTAGTGGATGGGCGCCCACCGCTTCGTGAGCGCCGCCCGCGCCGCCGTGGAACCCACGCCGTTCAGCAGGGACTGGCTCGCCTGCCCGAACGGGTCATCCTCCGACATGCCCTCTCCGCACGCGGTGAGCAATGTCAGGGCCGTGGTGACGGCGGTGAACACCAACACATCCGGAGAACGACGCAGCAGTGAGCGCATGGGGCCTGCCTTTCGGGGGACCCCCAGACGCTACCCCGGAAGATACGTCAAAAAAGCTTTAATTGAATTTCCAGTTAAAACGGTTCAGGCAAGGCCCCTTGTACGCGCCCCTGCCCGGGTTCCCCAATCCCAGACAGTGTGCGGCCCCGGCGGAGGGATTCCCTTCTGTCCGGGGCCTGTGCATCTCAGCCGACGCGTCGCGGTGGTCCCGCGCCACGCCGGGGGCGGACATGGGGGGCAAGGCAGTGGGGGCGGTGGCGCTGGCCTGCGTGCTGGGGCTGGCGGCCTGTGGACAGGGCACGCCCATCTTTCCGACGACGTCGGCCTCGGTGGATGGACGGCAACACCCGATGGAGGGCGCGACCTGGACGGTGCTCGTCTACATGGCGGCGGACACGCCCCGGGAAGCGGAGGGCCTGGCGAGTCTGCGGGAGCTGGTGGATGTGGGCACCGGCCCGGGGCTGTACATCGTCGCGCAGGTGGACCGCGCGCAGGGCTACAGCCATGCGCCGCTCGCGAACCTGCCGGACTGGACGACCACGAAGCGGCTGCTCGTGTTGCCCGGGTCGGTCCAGGAGCTGGCCGACCTGGGCGAGCAGGACATGGGCGATGCGGCGACGCTCTCCGACTTCATCGCCTGGGGTGTGCGGGCATATCCGGCGGACCGCTACGCGCTGGTGCTGTGGGACCACGCGGGCGCATGGACCGCGTTCGGCGTGGACGAGGACGCGCCGGGGGCGGACGGTGGCCGGGACGCCTTGAGCCTGACGGAGCTGCAGGCGGGCATCGACCGGGGACGGAGCGAGGCGGGCCTGTCGCAGTTCGCGCTCATCGGCTTCGACGCGGGCCTGATGGCCACCTACGAGGTGGCCAGGGTCCTGAGCCCCCACGGTGAATACCTGCTCGCCTCCGAGGAGGTGACACCCGGCCATGGCTGGGATTACGGCGCGCTGGCGCTCCTGCGGCAGGACCCGGCCAGCGGTCCGGTGGTGCTGGGGCAGCGGCTGCTGGAGGGGTATGGGCAGCGGGCGCAACGGGAGCACACGCAGGACGCCCTCACGCTGTCGCTGACGGACCTGTATGCGTTGGACGACCTCACGCGCGCGGTGGGCCGGTTCGCGGCGCTGACGCCGGAGTCGAACCCGACGCTGGCCGCGATGATTGTCGAAGCCCGGTCCTCCGCGCTGGAGTTCGGCCAGTCCCCGGACCCCACGCAGGCCTCCCACCTGGTGGACCTGGGAAGCCTGACGGCGCGCATGGCGGAGCAGACGCCGCACCAGTCCTCGCTGGAGGTGAAGATGCAGGAGGCGCTGGGCAGGGCGGTGGTGGCCCGGACACAGGGCTCCCAGACGTCCGCGTCCACGGGGCTGGCCATCTACTTTCCGCCGAGCCTGTCGCGGTACGACGCGGGCTACGACGCCCTGCCGGAAGTGACGGAGTGGCAACGGTTCCTGCGGCGCTTCCTGCATGGGCTCGACCGGTGACGGAGGCAGCACCCCGTCACCGTGCGGATTGAACAGACGACGTGCCTTCAACCACGCATGGCCGGCCCAGGGTGGAGACGTTGCGCATCAAGACCGCGCCGGACTTCGCCAGGTCCCAGGTGTCCAGGTGGAGCAACGCCCCCCTGGCTGGTCGCGGAACACCTTGTGGTCCGAGGGGAAGATGTACGTGTTCTTCACCAGGAAGGGCGCGAAGCGCACCGCCAGCGATTGCAGGACGCGGTGGCGCGTGTCGTCCACGCCGTCGCGGAGCGCCTCGTCGCGCCAGGCCGCATCCTTCGGGTCGCCGTAGAGCGACAGGGCGACGCTCGCCTCCGTCTGTCGCACGATGCGGGGATACGCCAGCGGCACGTAGTGGAAGTGCTCCTCGCGCGACGGAGGGCCGTCCGCACGGGCCGGAATGGCCAGCAGCGACAGCAGGAGCGCGGACGACAGCGACGAAACCACCGGCGTGTTTCACCGTGCGTCCTGGACCCGGGGGCCTACCGTCCTTCACCACACTTCACGGACCCGGGCTGATGGACAGTCGGACCCGAGGGGAATGCACATCGCGGTCGCAAACCCTATCGTATGCCCTCATCCGTCGGATACCGGACCCGGCTTTCCACGCGGGTGCGAAACACCGGACCGGTCTCCGCGGAAAAGACACACAATCCACGAGGGGGTGCGCCTGCTTCCCCCCAAGGAGACCCTGTCCGCATGAGCACGCCCACCCGGACCTCGCCCCCCCTTGGAG
>NZ_RAWI01000477.1 GCF_003612125.1 Corallococcus praedator | reverse complement strand
CGCAAGCGCGTGGACGTGCACGGCATCGACGGGCACGGGGCGACCTTCCACCTGGAGCCCTCACCCGCGCGGGGGACATGTCTCTCCATTGGAGGCCGTAGCGGTGCCGGGCCGGGGCGTGTTGCGTTGCAGTGGCCGCGTGGGACCGGAGGGACAGGAGGCCGCGGACGTCGCTTTCAGCGTGCTGCGTGCTCGCGCGCCCGTGCTGGGCCTGGGCGAACTCGTGGCCCGCTACGACCTGCACCTGCACTACACGGACACCGAGGTGGGCAAGGACGGACTGTCGAGCGGCCTCGCGATGGCGCTCGCGGGCCTGTCCGCCTATGCGCAGCGCCCGCTTCCCGCGAGGCTGGCGGTGACCGGCGAGGTGACGCTGTCCGGCGAGGTGCGGCCCGTGGGCGGCGTGCACGAGAAGCTGGTGGCCGCGTACCTGGAGGGCATGCGGATCGTGGTGCACCCCCGGCGCAATCTTCAGGAAGTGGCGGCGCTGCCGCCCGAGGTGACCGGGCGCCTGCGTCTGATCGCGGTGGACACTTTGGATGAGGCGTGGCGGGTCGTGCGTGCGACCGTCGACGCGCCGGGAGCAACCCGACGGTGAGCAGCGAACCGCAACAGAACCCCTATGCCGTGCTGGGCGTCCCCCGTGACGCGGATGCCCGCACCATCAAGAAGGCCTACTTCGACCTCGTGCGACAGAACCCCCCGGAGACCCATCCGGAGGTGTTCAAGCGCCTGCGCGAGGCCTACGAGCTGCTCTCCGACGCGGAGGCGCGCCAGGCCTGGGACGCCACCGCGGACGTTCCGCTGGAGGGGTTGGCGGCGGAGCAGGCCGCGTGCATGGCGGAGGCCGTGGAGCAGTTCAACGCGGACAACCACGCCGCGGGCCGCAGGGTGTTGAACACCTTCCTCGCCGAACATCCCGAAGCGCACGAGGTGCGCACCCTGCTGGGGAAGAACCTCCTGTTCGAAGGCTATCCCCCCGAAGCGCTCGTGGAGTTCGACCGGGTGCTGGAATTGCGTCCCCAGGACTGGCAGGCGCGCCTGCACCGGGGCTGGGCGTTGCAGCGTCTGGAGCGCCTGAAGGAAGCGGCGGATGACTACTGGCGGGCCGGAAAGCTGGGCCCCACCGAGCTGGTCCCCCGCGTCGCGCTGGCGGACTGTCTGGAGCAGATGGGGCAGGTCAAGGACGCGCTCGGCGTGCTCGCGGAGGCGCGGACCCTGACGGGCCTGCGGCCGATGGACGTGCTCTCCCTCACCGTGCGGCGTGCCGCGACGATGCTGGAGCACGGCTTCAATCCAGAGGCGGTGCAGGAGCTGGATTCGCTCGAAGTGGACGTTCCCGCGAACGCGGATCCGGAGCTGCGCCGGTGGACCGCGGGCCAGTTGTCCTCCGCCGCCGCGACCCTCTTCGCCCAGCAGCGCTCGGAGGCCGCCAACAAGCTGCTCGAGCGCAGCCAGCGCTTCAACCCCACCAGCGCCACCGAGGGCGTCTACCCGGTCCGTGTCGCCCTGGACGTGGCCGCGCTGTCGGAGGGCGCCCGGCAATGGCTGCGCGCGGAGGCCGACCGCCACGACGGAGGACGCACCCTGAAGACGTGGGCCCTCCCCGCTGCCGTGTCGGCCGGGCTGGCCCTGGTGACCCTCTTCTTCCTCGTCGACTGCTTCCGCGCGCCCGAAACGCGCACGGTGGTGGACTGGGTGTGTCGCGCGGTCTTCGCCGCCGGCCTCGCCGCCGCCACCCTGTACGCGGCGCGGGTCCTCCTGCGCTCCATCAGCAGTCCCTTCGGCAGCTTCCACGTCGTCCACCCGCTGCACCTGGTCCAGGTGCAACGTGATCAGCTCACCGTGTGGCCGCTCGTGCACCTGAACGACATCCAGTTGATGGACCACCACGACAACGGCCGCTACACCCATACCTCCCTGGACATGCGCTTCAGCCGGATGCGCCTGGTGCTGCGGGTGCGCGGCAAGCCGCAGGCGGAGGCGCTCGCCCAGGAGTTGTCGGGGCGCCGCCGTCGCGTGCTGGAGCTGCTCAATCGCGGGATGCTCGATGCCGAGAGCGGCGTGGAGCACCTGCCCGCGGCGCTGCTGGCGCGTGGCGCGAAGGGCCGCCACGTGCACGCGGAAGGAAAGCTCCCGTCATGGGTCGGCCTGGGCGTCGCGGCCGCCGTCGCGGTCCTGGTGGTGTGCGCCTCCGTCGTGCCCCAGCGGAGCGCTGTGGACGCGCGTGCGTGGGGGCTGGCCCTCAACGTGCGCGACCTGGGCCCCACGCTCGCCTTCCTGCGCGACCGGCCCGATTCCAACTTCGCGCCCCAGGCCCAGGCCCGCCTGGACGCGGAGCTGGCCCAGGCCCGTGCTCGGATGGAGACACGGCTGGACGCGGGCAGCGGCACGGCCGCCTCCATCCCGTTCTTCTCCAGCCTCCTGGACGCCGTGGCCCGCACGCACAGCCGCCGCGTATCCGTGGAGTGGCTGGGCCTGGAGAAGTCGGACCCGCGGCCGGACCTGCTCGTGACCGCCTGGCAGCGGATGGCGGATGAGGCGCTGGGCAAGGACGTGCTGTTCATGGACTCGGTCCGGGCCGCGGGCCGCGAGGGCCCCCCCGCGGCCAGCTTGCGCGTGCGTCAGCAGGTGCGCCCCCTGCCCGCGAACGGGACGGATGAAGCGCCGGTCGAGCTGCTCTGGGCGGTGACGACAGAAGGGCTTGGCTCTTCTGTCGCATCCCTGGCGCTCACGGCCAGGGGAGTCTCCGCGGAGGATCCGGCCGCGTCCG
Organism: Corallococcus praedator; assembly: GCF_003612125.1. Taxonomy (GTDB): domain Bacteria; phylum Myxococcota; class Myxococcia; order Myxococcales; family Myxococcaceae; genus Corallococcus; species Corallococcus praedator. The sequence goes on along the minus strand of NZ_RAWI01000477.1, from coordinate 3,572 downwards.
AAGCGCTCCTTCACGCCTGGGTGGAGCGCTGGCATCTGCCCGGCACCGGCACGCGCCGGCCGTTGTTGTTCACGAACTCCCTGCTCGCCCTGGAGGCCTCTCCGTGAAGCCCTCTCCGACTTCACTCTGGAGCGACGTCCTCGTGATTCTCGGGATGGTGGGACTCCCGCTCGTCCTGGTCCTCATGGGCCCGGGCGTGAAGCGCTCGGAGTCCGTGCACTTCGTCAACGGCCTGGATGTGCCCGTCCAGATTGTCGCCGGTGACAATCGCTTCGACGTGCCCGCCGAAGGACGCATCAAGCGTGAGATCCGCCGGGGGTTGGTGGACGTGGACGTGAGCGCCAAGGGCGTCTCCCTGGTCCACGACACCCTGTACGTATCCGGGGACAAGGATGTCCGCGTCTACAACGTGCTGGGCGCGGCGCCCCTCTTCATGGATGCGGTCCGCTACACCAGCTCGAGCGCGAAGAACGTGAATGCGCCGGAGCGCTTCCCTCAACCCCTGGGCGGCACGGCGTTCCAGGAGTTCGACCACGTGGACTACGCCTTTGTCGAACCCCCCAGGTCGCTGTCCGTGGACGAGCGCCAGAGCGGCTCCATCAGCCGGAGCCACCTGGGCGTGCTGCCGGGGGGCTGGAAGATGACCCTGCGCTTCCTGCTGGCGGGCAACCGTCCGGCCGAGGCGGGCCGGGTGGCGCAGGCGGTGCTGCGCGCGAGGCCCGACGCCCCGGAGCTGAGCGAGGCCGCCTCCCTGGGGATGATGGCGCTCGAGCAGACGGAGGGCGTCCTCGCGGCGACGGCCATCGCACGCGAGTGGCGCGATGCGAACCTGGAGGACTTCGACGCGCACCGGCTCTGGGCGCGCCAGATGCGGCGCACCGGTCGCAACGAGGAGACGCGGGCGTACTACGCGCGCGCTCTCTCCCAGGCTCCTGACTCGATGCTCCTGGCCACGATGCTCGCGCGCACGGAGCCAGGTCCCGAGGCGACCGCGCGGCTCGAGGCGCTGCGGCGCGCGCACCCGGAGTCGCCCCTGCCGCGTTGGGGGCTCAGCCTGCGCTACCTGCGCGAGAATCGCTGGGCGGAGGCGCTCGTGCTGCTGGACGCGATGGAGCAGGACGAGACGCACTACGACATCTTCCTGGAGGAGCACCTCCGGGCCCTGACCGCGCTGGGCCGCCGTGAGGAAGCGGTGAAGCGATTCTCCCAGCGGTTGTTCGAGGACGAGAAGGCGTCGGTCGGCTGGCGGGATGTGCTCCTGTACGCGCGGCTGCTCGGACGCGGACCGAACGATGCCGGGGCCAAGGACCTGCAGAAGCTCATCGCCCGCGCGGTGGAGGGGCGGAGCGAGGAGCTGCTGCGCGCATGGCTCGAGGCCTCGCTCGGCGAGTCCAAGGTCCGCGCCCTGCCGTCCGGCTTGGATGTGAACAATGCCTCCGTGGTCGCGGTGCGGGTGCTGACCGCGCTCGCCAAGAGCCCCGAGTCCGCCGCCCGCGTCTGCGCCACCGCCAACCGGGCGGGCTTCAGCCAGGTGGGGACCGAGGCTGGGCTCCTGCTCGCCGGAGAGTTCGAGCGGCTCGGCGACTCCGCCCTGGCCGCGAAGACCCTGGAGGCGACGGGGTTGGAGCTCACCTTCGAGGAGCTGCGGGACACGGTGCACGGCGCGCGGACCGTCGAGTCCCTGGACGCGTTGGACGGGGCGGAACGTGCCTCGCTCCATCTCGTCGTGGCGCGAAGGCTCGAAGCCAGGGGCGCCAACGCGGAGAAGGCCTATGCGCTCGCGAGGCAGGAAGCGGTGTTGCCCGGTCCGGTCACCACCGCGCTCGCGCGCTGGCCTGTCCCGGTGGCTTCCGGAAGCGTGGCGGGGGTCGGTACGCCTTGAGGAGGCAGGGCGCTTCGGCGGAAGGAGGCCGCGGGCGGGCTACAGCCGCTCGTCGATGGCGCGGTTGCTCATCTCATCCGCCTCGGCGTTCTGCGCTCGGGGGACGTGGGCGAGCTTCACCTTGCTGAACGTCTTGAGCAGCTTCTGCGCCTCCTGGAAGAGGGGCTTCAGCGTGGCGCTCTTCACCTGGTAGCGCCCGTCCAACTGCCGGATGAGCAGCTCGCTGTCGGCGTACACCTCCACCTCGCGCGCGCCCAACGTGCGTGCGTGCTGGAGCCCCAGCAGCAGCCCCATGTACTCGGCGTGGTTGTTCGTCTGGTGCCCCAGGAACTTGCCCAGGCGCGCAATCACCGCGCCCTGCGTGTCCATCAGCACCGCGCCCGCGCCCGCGGGGCCCGGGTTGCCGCGCGCCGCTCCGTCCGAATAGACGCGCACGCGGTTCAGCCCGCTGCCCGGAGCGATGGGCGCGGCGGACTCCACGGTGGGGGAGGGGACAGCCGCCGACTCCAACACGGGCTCGGAGGGGGCCGACACGGGCAGGCCCTGGGCCAGCGTGTCGGCGGCCTCGGCCAGCAACTGCCCCAGGTGTTCGCGGGTGAGCCCGCGAAAGGCGCGCACCGTCGCCGTCAGCGGCTCCTCACGCGCGATGTGACGGAGGAGGTCGACGAGCGAAGGGGGCGGCATGGGCTGAAGCGACCTACGACGACCGCGCCGCTACTTCGCGGCGGAGTCCGGGGCCTTTTCCTGCAGCGCTTCGATGGCGAAGATGATGCGGTTGCACGAGGGGCACACGTCGGTGCCCAGCGAGGTGCGCAGCGCGTTGTACATCTGCGGGGGCAGGTTCATGTTGCAGCCCTGGCAGGTGCCGGCCACCACGCCCACCATCGCGGGCAGCTTCTTCTTGCGGATGACCTCGTAGCGGCGCAGCAGCGTGCCGTCCACGTTCGCGGCCACGTTCGCGCGGCGACCTTCCAGCTCCTTCACCTGGGAGTCGGACTCGCCCAGCTTCCCGCGCAGCTCCGTCATCCGTCCCGACAGGCCCTGCAGCTTGGTGGCGTACTCCGCCTCCTTGCCCTTGATGGCCTCGCGAGCGCCGCCCAGCTCCTTCACCTTCTCCGTGAGCGCCTCGGACTGGGTGAGGATGCCCTTCTTCGCGATATCGATTTCGCGAGCGAGCGCCGAGTACTCACGCGTGGAGCGCTGGTCGGACAGGCGCGCTTCCCACTTCTTCACCTTGTCCTTCTCGTCCGTGATGTTCTGCTCGAGCAGGGCCTTCTGCTTCTCCAGGTCCGCCACGCGTGTCCGCTCGGCTTCGATGCCGTTGCGCGCGACGCCCAGCTCCCGCTCCAGATCGGAAATCTGGCGGGGATGCACATCCGCTGCCTTCCGGAGCGAGGCGACCTCGAGGTCCACCTTCTGCAGCTCCGCCAGGGCCTTCAGTTTCTCCCGCAAGTTTGCTGCCTCCCAACACGGCCGCACCGACGCGCGGCGCGACTCTTGTACCAACAAGGGTGCTGGGGTTCCAACGCCCAAATGGGCGACCTTCCATCCCTGCGCTTTCCGCCTGCCCCTCCAGCGTTTGAATCCGCTTCACGCACCCGTTAGACGGGGACCGTGTCCCCAACGCCCTTGCGAACCCTCCTGGCCCCTGTCCTCCTGCTCGCCGCCACCGCCTGCCGCGAGCCCCCAC
>NZ_RAWI01000476.1 GCF_003612125.1 Corallococcus praedator | reverse complement strand
CCCACGAGCCCCACCCACCAGCGGCGGGACGCAGGACGCGGAGCCATGGGGAGATCCGGGATCACCTCGGGCGCGGGGAGGGCGGCGGCAGAAGCCCCGCCCGTCCTGCCGTGCACGGTGACCGGACTCATGCCCGTCCGGCTCACGCGCCCAGGCAGACCGTAGGTCCCCGTGCCCGCTCCGGTGGCGAGCGCCGCCACCGCCGCGAACTCCGGGTCCGTCGGACGCGCGGCCGAAAGCGTGGCCAGCGTGGGGATGCGCATCTTCTCCGTGTAGCGCTCCTCCCCGAAGTGGCTGCGCAGGAACGCCCCGAGCGCCGGCGCACCGGCCGCGCCCCCCTGCGATTCCACCGCGAAGGCCTCCAGCGCGTCCGCGAAGTCGTCCGCGGTCGCGTACCGGTCCTCCGGCTTGAAGGCCATCGCCTTCAGGATGATGGCCTCCAGGCCCTCCGGCAGGTCCGGCCGCAGGGCGCGCGGCTTCTCGAAGTCGCCCTGCAACAGCGCGTTGAGCACCGCCAGGTCGTTCTCTCGCGAGAAGGGCCGCACGTGCGTGACGGCCTCGTAGAGGCTGACGCCCAGCGAGAACACGTCCGCGCGGTGGTCGACCTCCTTGCCCTGCGCCTGCTCCGGCGCCATGTAGATGTACTTGCCCTTCACCACGCCGGTGCGCGTCTGCACCAGGCGCGACTCGGCCTTGGCGATGCCGAAGTCCAGCACCTTCACCTGGCCCTGGTACGTCACGTACAGGTTGGAGGGCGACACGTCCCGGTGCACCACGTGCAGCGGCTGGCCCTGCTCGTTGGTGAAGGTGTGCGCGTAGTGCAGGCCCCGCGCCGCGTCGATGAGCACCCGCAGCACCGCCGGAATGGGCACGTACTGACGCCGCCGGCCCGCGAGCCGCAGCGTCGTGGAGAAGTCCTCGCCCGCGAGGTACTCCATGCAGATGTAGTAGCAGCCCTCGATGAAGCCCAGCTCGTGGATCTGGATGATGTGCGGATGCGACAGCTTCGCCGCGAGCCGCGCCTCGTCGCGGAACATCTCCACGAAGTCAGGGATGGCCGACAGCGCCGGCAGCATCCGCTTGAGCACCACGTTGCGCTCGAAGCCATCCGCGCCCAGCAGCTTGGCGAGGAAGATCTCCGCCATGCCTCCCTCGGCCAGCTTGCGCACGAGGACGTACTGGCCATAGGGCTGCAACAGCGGCGCGGACGAGGCCCCGGCGGGATCCGGGATGGGAACGGTGGGCTGGGGGGGTGCCATTGCCTCAAGGCCCTCGCGTTTTCAGGGTGCGCACCGTGAGTACGTCCGGGGCACCGGGACGCGTCATCTTAAACACCAGAAGGGGGGGCGTTCCCATGGGGGACACCCACGTATCGAAGCGGTGCTTGCCGTCCAGGGGCACGGCCCGTCCGTTGATGGACAGGCGAGCATCCACGGGCGCGACTCCCGCCGCACGCACCTTTTCCGCCGCGGCTGTCCCCTGACGCGGACTGTCGACGACGAGCTTCACCACCGAGTTGTCGTAGACCAGCTCCAGCTTGTTCATCCGCCCGCCCTTGAGCGCGGCCCCCGCCTGCGACAGCGGCGTGACGGACCACAGGTAGCTGCCCTCGCCCAACGCCCCCGCCTCCAGCGCCGCGCGCGTCTCCGGCACCGTGCGCTGGACCACGGGCGTCGTCAGCGCGCCCGCCTTGTACACCGCCACGCGGTAGGTGCTGGCCTGCGGCTCCGCGCCGTAGGTGAACGTCACCGCCGGAGGCTTGTCCTGGTAGAAGATGGTCGTCTTCTCCGGCCCCTCGGGCACCACGTTGCGCACCCGCGCCAGTGCGTTCGTGCGCGACTCCGGCGCGAAGTACGCACTGCCGGAAGCCACCGGGGTGCCATCCTCCTTCTTCACCCGCCAGTGGAGCGTGCCCCGCGCCGGCGCCGACACGTTGACGGAAGGGCGGTGCACCCGGCCCCAGAGCACCCGGCGCGTGAAGCCCGCGTCCAGCGCCGCCTCCACCACCGCGTCCCCCTCCCCTTCCCAGGTGAGCGCCACCTCGGAGAGGCCCCGGTGATACACCTCCGCGCCCTCGCCCGGCCCCACCGCGACCGCCGCCGCCTCCAGCGGCTCCACCTTCGCCGTGCCGTCGTTGCCCACCGTGGCGCGCTCGCCCGCGCGCAGCGCCTGCCGCGTGTCGCCCCGCCGCAACGTCACGTCGCCCGTGTGCGCCGCCACCAGGAAGCCGGAGCCGGTGCGCCGGATCTCAAGCTTCGCCGCGCCGCCCCCCTCCAGCGTCATCTCCGGGAGCACCACGCGGCTGGTGCGCCCCGTGGCCAGTTGCACGGCCAGCATGCCCTGCAACAGGTTGACGCGCGCCTCGTCGGTGACGCCCTCCTGCCCCGCGCCCTCCAGCACCGCCTCCGCGCCAGGGGACAGCGTCAGGAGCGAGCCGCTGTCCTTGAGCGACAGCACCGCCTCGCCGCCCTTCGCCCGCACGCCGTCGCCGAAGGTGAGCACCTCGCCCTCGCGGCGCACCTTGCGCCAGCGGCCGGTGGCCTTCGACTTCACCTCCGCGGCGCCTCCCGACGGCGCGCGCACCGTCACCGCGATGGGCGCCAGCTCCACGATGCGCGGGCCCGCGGGCACCACCTCCGCGCGCTCGCGCGTCAGGTCCACCGCGTCACCCTGGGCCGCCTTCAGCGTGCGCCCATCCTTGGACACCAGCTCGATGGCGCCCAGCATCACCTCCACCCGGGCCGAGTCCTCCGCCACCGCGACCTTCACCTCCGACGGCTCCGAGCCCACGCGCGTGAGGCCGAAGGGCGTGAGGATGTTCAGCGTCACCTTGGAGCCCGCGCCGGCCGCGCTGCCACCCGCCGGCACGCGCGACAGCACGATGCCGCGCTCCACCTTCATCACCACACCCGTGGAATCCGAGCCCAGCGCGAAGCGGCCCTCGCGGCCCACCTCCACCGTGCGGCCTCCGGGGAAGCGCACCACCGCGGAGCCCTGGTCGCCCGTCTCCACCGCGTCGCCCGCGAGCAGGGGCCCGGGCACAGCCGGCCCCACCTTGCCCCCGCGCTCCAGGCGCACGTCGCCGGTCAGCCCCTCCAACTGGGCCAGCGGCGCTGCCACCACCCCCGCGTCCACCTCCGCCACCGGCGCGGGCTTCGGAGCTTCCTCGCGCTCACACCCCGCGCAGCCGGAGACGAGGACGAGCAGCGACAGCGCCAGGATGCGGACAGGACTCACTGAAACCTCGGCAACGGACGGGCGGCACGCAGGAAGAGAGACCCCGCGGACTTACCGGGCCTTCGGGAACAAATCGACGTTGAAGATGGCCTGCTCGCCGTCGCGCACGGTGACGGACTTGGTCTGCGGCAGATACCCCTTCGCGGACAGGGTGATGCGGTACGTACCGCCCCGGACGCGCGCCGTGAAGCTTCCGGCCTTGTCCGTGCGCGTGCGCACCTTCGCCTGGGGGATGGACACCGTCGCCACCAGCGGCTGTCCGCTCCGCGCGCTGCGCACCTGCCCCAGGAGCGTGGCCAGCTCGCCCTTGCGCTCCTGGGACAGCACCACCACCAGCTCCGACGCCTGCCCCGCCACCACCACCGCGGCCTCCTCCGCCGCGCGGAAGCCCTGCGCCGACACGGAGACGGCCACCGGCCCGGGCACGAGCCCCTCCAGCAGGGCCTCCCCCTTCAGGTCCGTGCGCACCTCGGTGGTGCCGGCGGTGAGGCGCACGCCCGGAAGCGGCACGCTGTTCTTGCCCTGCACCACCTTCACCTTGAGGGACCCGGTGGGCGGCGCCTTCTTGCGCAGGCGGATCCGCAACGGGGCGTTCTCCCCGGAGCCGCTGACGGTGGCGCGCTCCGTCACCTCCTCATAGCCCTCCACGCTCACCTGCGCGGACTGCGCGCCGGAGGGCAGCAGGGCGCGCACCTCTCCCTGCGCGTCCGTCACCAGCTCCTCGCTCGTGCCGGGCGTCCTCAAGGAGGGAACGCGCACCCGGGCCCCCGCCAGCGGCGCGCCCGTCTCCGCGTCCACCACCCGCATCGGGACGAAGCCCTGCGTCGGCCCCTCCACGGGACGGGAGCCGCGCGCGTCGTCGCGCCACGCCAGCTCCAGCGCCAGGCCAATCCGCCGCAGCCGCTGCTCGGAGCGCAGGCCCGTGTCCGTCAGCGTCATCGTGTCGTGCGCCTGCTGCACGTCCAACAGCAGCGTCCCGGTCCACTGCTCGCGGATCATCACCGGGTGCAGCAGCGCCGCCCCGACGACGTAGCCCTTCGAGGACGCCTCCAGCCCCCCCGCGGCGTGCGCGGAGAGCGTCAGCGGCACCTCCCCCCGCGCCTCCAACTGGAAGTCCGCCGGCAGCGCCACCCGCACCCGGCCGGACACCAGCGCCGCGTGCCGCACGCCCCGCTGCAACACCGGCGCGGACGCAAACCCACCGAACAGCGGCAGCTGCGCGAAGCCGTAGCCCGCGCCCAGCTCCAGCCGCACCGGCCCCAGGAACAGGCGCCCGCGCGGCCCCACCGAACCGCGCGCGAGGCTGCCGCCCGTCACCCGCACCGACGCGTCCTTCAGGTCGAACGCCTCCCGCTGGAGATCCAGCTGACCGCCCAGGAAGCGGCCCACCGGCCCCGTCCCCCAGCCCGTCAACGTCAGCGCGCCATCGTTGGGCGTCACACCCTTGTAGGTGAGCCCGGGCCCTACATCCACCTGCTCACCCTGGCGCACGGACAGGCCGTAGCGCAGCCGCAGCGAGGCGCGCTCCGGCTCCAGGGGCTCGGCCCTGGCGGCCCGGTGGCAGAGCAGCGCCAGGAGGAGGAAGAGCAGGCGCGGAAGGATGTCGGTGAGGGGGATCGGGCGGCGCAAGGCCCGGCGGAGTATAGAGAAGGAGGGCAGGTGTCCCAACCCGCGATGCCGTCATTCCTTCAAGAAGCGGCGCGGATCACGGCTGGCTTCTTGCTGGAGTGGAACTGCTTTGCTAAGCATGACGACGGTCGGTAGCGCCTCGTCTAACCTCCGGGATTCACTCCAGAAACATCGGAGCGCCGCCGTGAGCGGGGCGAGCGAACGCTGAGGAGCGCATACGCCCATGGGCACGCAACTGGTGATGTACGAAGAGGAGTTCACCAAGATCAACGCCGTTTGCGACCGGCTCACGAAGGACGCGAACGCGAAGGTGGTCTTCCTCGTCGACAAGAACGGCCAGCTCATCTCCTCGGCGGGCCAGACGCAGAACATCGACACCACGTCGCTGGCGTCGCTGACGGCGGGCAACGTGGCGGCCATGGGTGGACTGGCGAAGCTCATCGGGGAGAACGAGTTCCCCAACCAGTTCCATGAAGGGGCGAAGGACAGCCTCTACATGACCATCGTCGGCAGCCGGGTGGTGCTGGTCGTCATCTTCGACAACCGCACGAGCCTCGGTCTGGTGCGCCTGCGCATCAAGAAGGCCAGCGACGAGCTGACGAAGATCTTCGAAAGCCTCGTGAAGAAGACCGACAGCCCCGGAGCCGGTTCGCCGTTCGCCGAGATCTCCGACGACGATATCGACAACCTCTTCAGCGAGTAACCCGGGAAGCCATGTCCTTCATCAATTACTCATCCCGCGAAATCAACTGCAAGATTGTCTATTACGGGCCGGGGCTCTGCGGGAAGACCACGAACCTCCAGTACATCTACAACAAGACGGCGGCCGACACGAAGGGCAAGCTGATCTCCCTCTCGACGGAGACGGACCGCACGCTCTTCTTCGACTTCCTGCCGCTGTCGCTCGGTGAGATCCGCGGCTTCAAGACGCGCTTCCACCTCTACACGGTGCCCGGTCAGGTGTTCTACGACGCCAGCCGCAAGCTCATCTTGAAGGGCGTGGACGGCGTGGTGTTCGTCGCCGACAGCCAGATCGAGCGCATGGAGGCGAACATGGAATCGTTCGAGAACCTGCGCATCAACCTGGCCGAGCAGGGCTACGACCTGAACAAGATCCCCGCCGTCATGCAGTACAACAAGCGGGACCTGCCCAACGCCGTCACCGCCGAAGAGATGCACAAGACGCTCAACCCCCGGAACATGCCGGAGTACCAGGCCGTGGCTCCGACGGGCGTGGGCGTCTTCGACACGCTCAAGGCCGTGGCGAAGCTCGTCCTCACGGAGCTGCGCAAGGGCGGTTGATCGCTGCCTGCTTCCCTGCCTGGCGGGCGGCTCGCCTCCGGGCAGCCCCCGTCAAAGGATGGTATGACCTCGTGCCGTCGGGTTAAGCCGCCTTCCGAGGTCGTACCGTGCGCGTCGCATCCGCCACCTTCCGTCTCCTCGCGCTCCTGAGCGCTGGCCTTTCGGGGCCGGCGTTCGCGCAAGGGGCCTCCCCTGCCACTCCCCCTCC
>NZ_RAWI01000475.1 GCF_003612125.1 Corallococcus praedator | reverse complement strand
GGGGTGGCCCTGGGGGCTGGGTGTTCCTGGACGAGCCGGAGCTGCACCTGCGCGAAGACGTGCTGGTTCCGGACATCGTGGGTTGGCGCATCGAGCGGATGCCACGTGTTCCCCGTGTCGCGGCCTTCACGCTGGCTCCTGATTGGGTCTGTGAAGTGCTGTCGCCCTCCACGCGGAAGCTGGACCGGGAGGCGAAGCTGCCCGTGTACGCGTGCGAGGGCGTGCGGCATGTGTGGTTGATGGATCCGACGACGCTCACGCTGGAGGTGTTCGGTCTGGTGGACGGTCGGTACACGCTGCTCCTCACGCACACAGGGACCGCCCCGGTTCGGGCGGAGCCCTTCGACGCGATGGAGTTGGACCTGCCGTTCATCTGGGATGCGCAGTGAACAGCAGGCGGCCGGGCGCTGACGGATTCAGGTGCGCGGAGGCACGGGGCGCGGGAGGCTTGGCGTCATGCCGTTGTCTCCGTTCTCACTGCTCATCGCGCTGGCGGCCCTCCTGGGGCACCTGTACCTGTTCCGGCGACTCGTGTGGAACCTCACCCCGCGCCGCGTGCTCCGGCTCATCGCCGCGTTCACGCTGGGGGGCATGACGCTGGTGCTGGTGGCCCGTCGCTACCTGGAGCGCACGCTTCCAGAAGCCCCTGGCGATGTCGTGGAGCTGGTGTCCTATTCGTGGATGGGTGTGGCGCTGTGTCTGGTGCTCGCGCTCGCCGGGCTCGACGTGGCCCGGGCCGTGATGTGGCTGGGCCGTCGTCTGCGTCCTGACGCGGCCCGCGCGTCCGTGCCCGCGCCCACCGTGGATGCGGACCGGCGCCGCTTCCTCTCCCAGGCGACCGCGGGCGGTGCGCTCGCGCTGGGTGGGGGGCTCGCCGGTTATGGGAGCTGGCGCGCCTTCACGGCCCCGGAGGTGACGGAGCTGGTGGTGCGCATCCCCCGGCTGCCCCGTGCACTGGAGGGCCTGAGCATCGTGCAGCTCACCGACCTGCACGTGGGTCCCTTCATCCAGCGGCGCTTCATGGACGAGCTGGTGCGCCGAGCCAATGCGCTCAAGCCGGACCTGGTGGCCATCACCGGAGACCTGGTGGACGGCTCCGTGCCCCGGTTGGGCGGCCACGTCGCGGCGCTCGGCAACCTCCAGGCGCGCTACGGGCGCTTCTTCGTCACCGGCAACCACGACTACGCGTCCGGCGCCGATGCGTGGGTGGCGTACCTGCGCTCGCTCGACATCACCTCGCTGCGCAACCGGCACGTGCGCATCGGGGACGCAGGCGGCGCGTTCGACCTCGTGGGCGTGGACGACTGGCACGGCGCGCGACGCCTGGGCCAGAAAGGCTATGACCTGGAGAAGGCGCTCGCGGGACGCGACCCGGAGCGCGCCGCGGTGCTGCTCGCGCACCAGCCCGCCAACTTCAAGGTCGCCGCGCAGCAGGGCGTGGACCTCCAGATTTCCGGACACACCCACGGCGGCCAGCTGTTCCCCATGACGGCCCTCATCGGGTTGCGCTGGGAGCACTCCGCCGGCCACTACCAGCAGGGCGATTCGCACCTCTACGTCAGCCGGGGCTGCGGCTTCTGGGGACCGCCGATGCGGCTGGGCAGTCCCCCGGAGCTCGTCAAGCTGGTGCTGACTTCGTGAGGAACGCGTCCAGCGCCGCGTTGACCGCGTCCGGATGGTCCAGTTGGATCCAATGTCCGGCGCCCTCCACGACCTGGTGGGGAACGCCCTCGGCCAGCCGGTGGAGGCTGCGCGGCATGTCGTTGTCCGGCGCGACGAGCGAGAACTTCGGGCCCGGGTAGCGCCCGAGCGCGGCCGTCAAATCGAAGTTCGCCCAGGAGCGCTGGGTCGCCACCACCGCGGAGAGCGGGGTGGCCTCCAGGTCCGCCAGCAGCCGCTCGCGCACGTCCGCCCGCGTGCCCGCGGACTCCGCCCAGTCCTGCCGCAGGGCCTGCGCCACGTCGGGCGCGTCACGGGAGGCGAGGAAGGCGTCTCGCTGCGCGTCGGGGATGCGCCGGGCGTCCGTCATCGGATCCACCAGGAACAGGCCCGCCACCTGCCGGGGATTCTCTCCCGCGTACGACAGCGCCACACCCGCGCTGATGCTGTGCCCCACGAGCACGAAGCGGCGCAGGCCCAGGGCGCGCACGACGCCCCCGATGTCCCCGGCCAGCGACTCCAGCGCGTAGTCCTCCGGCTCCGGCAGCGTGGAGCCGCCATGGCCGCGCAGCTCCAGCGCGATGCCCCGGCGGCCCGCGGCGGCCAGGTGCTCCAGTTGCGCCTGCCAGTGGGAGGCATTGCCCGCGAGCCCGTGCACGAAGACGACGGGCAGCGACTTCCCACCGCCGCCGGTGTCCACCAGCCGCAGGTCTCCGGACGGGCCCGCCACGCGGAAGTCCTCGAAGCGGACGCGGTGGCCGACGAAGGCCTGGCCTTCCGCGAAGGGCACTTCGTAGTGGGTGACGTGCACGTCCCGGTCGATGAGGTAGCGGTCGTCCTCCGGGAAGAAGATGGCGCGCTCCGGCGTGTCACCCGCGAAGCGCTTCACCGCGTCCATGGACTCCCAGAGGGTGACGAGCAGGAACTCCGCGCGGCCATCCTCCACCTTGCGCAGGCAGTACGCGGCCAGGTTGCCCGGCGTGCGGCGGTAGTGCGTCAGGCCCGTCTGGTGGAGATAGGTGAGGTAGGCGTCGGCGTCTTCCGCCTTCGTCACCCCGCGCCAGGTGCGTGCGAGCATCGTGGTGGATCCTCTTCCCTCGAGTTGGTGCCCGACGTGTAGCCCGGCCCGTGACAGCCCGGCCACCGCGCGGCGGCCGGGGTGCGGGAAGACGACACTTCACGGCGTGGCCGGGGCCCGTCCGGGACGCACCCGGGGGCCCCGACAGCGCCCTCTACCGAGGCGCGGGCGTCGCCGTGCTGGCGCCGAGCGCGGGCGGCGAAGCGCTCATCGCTCCGACGGACCAGGTGCCGTCGTAGCCATCCGGGTCGTCCACGCTCTTCTGGAGCACGACGCCCACCGGCTGCGCCGTGCCGACGCCGCGCAGGGCCTGCTGCCCGCAGGTGTCCGCCGTCATGCCCCGGCAGACCCACGCGGAGCCGGCCGTCCTGGCGACGTCGAGCGACACCAGCCCGGGCTCCGACACGAGCAACCGGTGCGTCATGAACTCCAGCGACGGGTTCCAGGGCGCGCCCACGTCGCGGCGCGCGTGCAGGTTGCCCACCAGCACGATGAAGGTGTCCTGGCGTGCCTCGCTGCGCGCCTGCCGGAGCTGTTCGGCCATGGTGGCATCCCGCTCCTTGCCGCCCGCGTCGAACGCCACCAGTTGGAGGGGCAGTCCCGCGTGGCGCCAGTCCCGCACCTGCTCCAGCAGCTGCTTCATGGCCTCGCTGCTCCGGCCGTCCTGCACCTCACGGCGCCAGAAGTCGCTGTCGGTGAGCTGCTGGGCGGTCGCGTCCGTCTTCGCGAACCAGGCCTCCAGGCGCGCCTGCTCCGCCACGGGCAGCTCCAGCGCCAGCCGCACCGGCTGTCCCGAGGACGCCGCGTGACAGGCGAGCCGCGCGGCGAAGGCGGGGGCCTCCTGCGTGCCGTGGATCTCCCCCAGCACGACGAAGGCGGCGGGCTTGAGCACCGCCTCCATGCCGGGGATGGCGGGACCGCAGTCCACGCGCGTGTGCGCTGCCTGGGCCACGGGCGCCGTCGGGGTTTCGCGCGCCGACCTGCAACCACCGAGGATGAGGGGGACCGCCAGCAGCGACCCCAGGGACATTCGCATGGAGAGGCATCTCCTTGGAGAGACCAGGAAGGTCGCAGTCTGACCCAAGCCACGCGCCGCGCGGGCGGTGAAAAGAGGACGGCCCGCCCCGGGCGTACCGGAAGCGGGCCGTCGGCTTCGTGCGTCACGCGGACGCGGCGCGTTGGATCAGCTCGTGGAGATGGCGGCCCCGGCGCGGGACTCGCGTTGGGTCGCGGCGAGTGCGGAGCGCTGCAACCACCCGGCGAGCCCCAGCATGGCGAGCCCGGAGGTGCGCAGCGTGCGCAGCAGCTCCACCGTTTCGGTGGGGTTGCCGGGCAGCACCATGCCCAGCCATTCCCGCGCGTCGTAGAAGAGCCACACCGCGCCGGACACGCCCATGGCCCACCACACCCAGGCCAGCCGCCCACCGCGCAGCATGTACGCGACGCGCAGGATGGGGGCGACGAGCAGGATGGTCGTCATGTCCGCCAGCGTGGACGCGAGCGCGATGACCGCCGTGCACGTGGCCGCGAAGCCCCGGCCCAGGTGGCCCACCGCCGTGACGAGCGCGGGCCCGCCCACGACGAGCGCGGACACCGCCGCCACCGCCCAGAGCAGCGTCGCGCGCGGGCTGGATGGAGGCTGGAGGCCCGACTGCTGGTAGGTGCGCGCCAGCATCACCAGCGCGAACGTGGTGCTCACGTTGGCCAGCACCACGACGACCATGCGCACGGGCAAGAGCGGCGAGTCGACGAACGGCACGTCCGGCACCGCGTGCATCCAGTAGCTGCGCAGCGCCGTGCTGAGCAGCGACAGCCCCGCGCCCACGGTCAGCAGGCCCCACACGCGGCGCAGGTAGTCGCCCGGCGCGAACGACAGCGCCGCCGCCAGGGTGCCCAGCACCGCGAGCAGGCCCACGGTCCAGCCCGCCACGTCCCCCACGAGCGCCAGCCGGCGCGCGTCCTGGAGGGCCGTGGCCACCGAGGCCAGGTGGATGAGCTGGAGCACCGCGACGGCGCCCAGCCAGGGAACCACCGACCCGGACGTGCGGCCCGGAGAAGGGGAGGCGCTCATCGCAGCTTCTCCATGGCCGTGGAGAACTCCGAGAGGATGACCTTCGTGTGCAGGGCTCCGATGAAGGTGTTCAGCATGGGCTTGAGGCCCTCCAGCAACTGCGGCAGCTCCTGCACGCCCACCTGTTCGGGGGGACGCTTCAGGGCCCGCAGCGAGGCGGTCTGGATGGCCATCTTCGCGGTGAACCCACCCAGCAACGGCTCCAGGTGGCGCATCAGCACGTCTTGCCAACCTGACGCGGTGGGGGGGACGGACGAGGGGGTCTGCAACGTCACCTCCTGGGGGAGACCCACAGCGTAGGGACTGTTGCAGACCGGCGCGAGGGTCCGGCGGTGCTTCAGCCCGCACAAAATGCTCGGGCCGGTCTGTATTCCCCGCGACCTCCGGAAAACGGTGCGACTAACGGCGGCGCGGCTTCTTCTCGTCGGCCGTTTTGGCGACGGGCTTGGGCTCGTGGGGGCCCTTGAGGACGTCCTCGAAACGGGACTTCAGCTTGCGCCGCTTGAAGAAGAGGGCGGTGCGGCCGAGCAGCTGCGCGAGGTCCGAGCCGGTGTCCGCGGCGATGCGGTCCGCGACTTCGTGGCGACCGTCCGGGCCTTCGTTGATCTTCACCTTGATGAGTTCGTGGTCGTTCAGCGCCTGCTCGACGGCGGCGATGACGCCCTCGGTGACGCCGGACTGGCCGACGAGGACCACCGGCTCCAGGTGGTGGCCGAGGGCCCGCAGGTGGCGGCGTTCTTTCCCGGTGAGGGGCATGGGATGTCTCCTTGAGAAGGGCGCGGGTGACGGGGCCTCTGGAGGCCCCGGACCGGCGAAAAGGGGCGCACCCTACTTCTTTTGGGCCGCCATGCGGACTTCCCGCATCGCGTCGATGTGGTCCGGTTGCAGCTCGACCGTGCGCTTGAAGTGCTTGAGGGACCCGGTGACGTCGCCGCTCAGCTTGGCGATGACGCCCAGGAAGTAGTGGGCGGGGGCCATGCGCTCGTTCTTCTTGATGGCAGCCTGGATTTCCCGGAACGCCTCTGGCTGGGCGGCCTTCTTGTCCGGGGAGGCGAGGAAGCGGGCGTAGCCGCGCCAGGCGAAGAACTCCGGCTCCTCGGCGTTGAGGGCGATGGCGTCGTTGAGCATCTTCACGGCTTCGGGGTACTTGCGCGCCTTCACCAGGATGCAGGATTTCTGGAAGAGCTCCTCGG
Source organism: Corallococcus praedator (assembly GCF_003612125.1). Classification (GTDB taxonomy): domain Bacteria; phylum Myxococcota; class Myxococcia; order Myxococcales; family Myxococcaceae; genus Corallococcus; species Corallococcus praedator. The sequence goes on along the minus strand of NZ_RAWI01000475.1, from coordinate 385 downwards.
CCTGGAGGATGGACTGGATGTCCACGCCGTCGCCGCCGCCGCTCTTGAGTTCCTCCAGGTAGGCCGCGCGGCTCTTGTCGTCGGTGAGCGTCCGGTAGGCGTCGCCGATGTACGCGAACACCTCCGCCTTGAGCTTCTCCAACTCCGGCGGCGCGCCCGGGGGCAGGGTGTCCGGGTGGTAGAGCTTGGCCATGCGGAAGTAGGCCACCTTCACCGCGCCGCCGTCGGTCTGTTCGGTGAGGCCGAGCCGCTGGAAGTGGTTCTGTTCCTTCAGGGCCGCGGCGAGCGTGCGCAGCGCGGGCAGTTCGTCCGAGCCGGGCGCGGTGGCGGACGCCGCCGGGGCCGGAGCACCGACGACGGGCGGACCGGAGCGGGCGCCAGGGCC
>NZ_RAWI01000474.1 GCF_003612125.1 Corallococcus praedator | reverse complement strand
AGCAAGGACACCGCCCACCCGCCGCGCCAACCCATGCCACACCCCTTACAAAAAGGCCTGGGAGGGAGGGTGTGTCGCGCAAGCGGATGCGCCAAGTGCCCCCGGGTCGGGCCGTGCTCGCCTGCCTGGACCCACGCAATGTACGGCAGGGCCTCGCACGGGGTGGTCGGTATACTGCGCATCCCCATGAAGACGGACTCGTTGAAAGCGCAGCTCAAGCGCACGTTGCGGCGCGACCTGTGGATTGCCATCGCCCCCGCGGCGCTCCTCATCGCGACCGCGTTCGCGGTGACGTTCTACTTCGTCAAACCCGCGCCCCCGAAGACGCTGGTGATGGCGCTGGCGCCGGACGAAGGCGGCTTCGGCTTCATGGCCAAGCGCTACCAGAAGTTCCTCGCGCAGCACGGGGTGACGCTGGAGCTGCGCCCCACGAAGGGCTCCGTCAGCAGCGTGGCCCTGCTGGACGTGGAGGACAGCGGGGTGGACATCGCGTTCGCGCAGAGCGGCACGACGGGCGGCAAGGGCCAGGAGGTGTCGGAGCACGTGGTGTCCCTGGGCAGCCTCTCCTACGTACCGCTGTGGGTCTTCTACCGGGGCGAGCGCGTGGAGGATGTGCGGGACCTGGCCGGCAAGCGCATCGCGGTGGGGCCGGAGGAGAGCGGCACGCGCTCACTGGCGCTGACGCTGCTCAAGGCGAACCGCGCGGACGCGGCGCCCACGCAGCTGCTGCCCCTGGACCGGGATGCGGCCATCGACGCGCTGAAGAATGGGACCGTGGACGCGGTGTTCCTGGTGGCCCCGGCGGAGTCGCCGCGCATCCAGAAGCTGGCGGCGGTGAAGGACGTGCGCCTCTTGAGCTTCACGCGCGCGGAGGCGTACACGCGCCGCTACCCGTACCTGTCGCGCCACGTGCTGCCCCGGGGCGTGTTCGACTTCGCGGCGGACCTGCCGGATCAGGACGTGCAGTTGCTCGCGCCCAACGCGCTGCTCGTGGCGCGTGACTCGTTGCACCCGGCGCTCGCCTATCTCCTGATGCGCGCGGCCAGTGAGGTCTCCGGCACGGCGGGCATCCTGGACAAGACGGGGGAGTTCCCCGCGCCGCTCGCCGCGGGCTTCCCGCTGAGCAGCGAGGCGAAGCGCTACTACGCGTCCGGCGTGCCGCTGCTCCAGCGCTACCTGCCGTTCTGGGCCGCGAACCTGGTGGACCGGCTGTGGGTGATGCTGGTGCCCATCATCGCGGTGGTGGTGCCGCTGATGCGCGCGGTGCCGGCGGTGTTCCTCTGGCGGGTGCGCTCGCGCATCTTCCGCTGGTACGCGCGGCTGAAGGAGATTGAGATCCAGCTGGAGGAGGATCCGGATCAGGAGATGCTCCAGGGCATGCTCAAGCGGCTGGAGGAGGCGGAGCGGGAGGTGAACCGCATCGCGGTACCGCTCGCCTACCAGGAGAACCTGTACTTCTTCCGCGAACACCTGGACATCGTGCGCCGCCGGCTCACCCGCAGGCTCGCGGGCGCGCCCGAGCACAAGGACCATCCGCTCCACCAGGTGCCCGCGTGATGGATGAAGAGGTGACGCTGGTCGGGTTGACGGAGGACATGCAGGTCAATGCCGTGCTGTTCGGCTTCGTGGGCCTGTACGCGATGATGTTCCCGGGGCGCGTGGCGGCCTGCTACCTGGTGGGCAGCCACGCCACGAGCGAGGCGGTGGGGGAGAGCGACCTGGACCTCACGCTCGTCTTCAAGGACACGTTCCTGCCGGGCGAGGAGGCCCGCTTCGAGCGCTTCCGCACGGCCCTGGGGCCGCTGTCCCGCCACCCATTGGACCTGAACGCGGTGGAGGAGGCGCGGCTCGTCGCGGAAGGCGAGGTCAACCTCAAGGAGAACGCGCTGCTCATCGCGGGAGAGGACCTGCGCGAGCGGATTCCGCTGATGCCGCTGGAGGCGTGGACGCGCCACTGCATGCACCAGCCCTACCGGTTCATCGAGCGCGCCCGCGCCCGCGCCGAGGACGCGCCCCTGCGCTTCCCGCTGGAGTACCCGGACGCCCGGGGCGAGCTGTATGGCTACGACTACCGCGAGGTGATGGACGCGAACGGCGTGCTCCACCGGGGCTTCAAGGAGCTGGTCACCCTGGCGTGCCGGATGGCGACGGCGGCGGTGGCGGTGGACGCGGGCCGGCACACCTTCTCCAAGCGCGACGCCATCCAGGCGCACCGCGAGCACCTCCACGACACCTGGACGCCCCTGTATGAATCCATCTTCGCGAGCCGCCAGCAGTGGGGCTACCGCGTGCCGGAGGACGCGGCGGCGCGGGCGACCCTGCGCGCGGCGTGCGCGCGGATGCTGGACGCGGAGAACGCCTTCCTCGCGCGCTACCGCGACTACCTGCTGGCGGAGCTGACGCGGGGGAGGCTTTCGGACCGGGTGCTGGCGGCGCGGCGGCTTGGCGACATCGCCTATCCGGACGCCGAGGTGCCGGAGGCGTTGCAGCGGCTCCTTGAAGCTCCGGAGGAGGATGCGGAGCCAGCGCTGCGCGAGATGGCCCGTGAGTCGTTGGACCGTCTGGCGCGACACCGCGGCGACCGCGCGTCGTCCGCGGCTTGAAGCCTTTTTGAAGGAGTGAGGATGTCGCGCCCCCCGGTGTACCTGAAGCAGAACGTCGTCGCCGAGCCGCTCCACAACCAGTGGTACGCATGGTGGTTCCTGGCGTCGCCCATGACGGCGCCCCTCTTCGTGGCGAACCTCCATGTGAAGATCATGGAGTCCTTCGTCGCCAACCCCGCCATCCACGTCGCGGCGCTCAAGAGCCCGGCGCTGCGCGGTGGGCCCTACCTGAACTGCGGCGTGGACCGCGTGGGGGAGGTGAAGGCGCTGCTGGAGCGCACGCTGGAGGAGGAGTCGCTGGCGCTGCGGTACGCGGGCGCGATGCGGGAGCTGGACGCGCTGCTCGCCTCCGCGGAGGGCTTCTCCATGGAGGAGCTGTACCCGCGCGTGCCGGAGCTGCTGCGCGGCTACGTGGAGCTCACCTACGACTTGAGGAACCGCGCGTCGCCGCGCTTCTTCGAGCCGCTGCTCTACAAGAGCCCCTTCCACCGCGAGTCCTCACAGAGCCTGTCGCTGCGGCTCATCCACGAGGACGCGCGCCCGTATGTCTTCAGCACGCCCCGGCTGGACGACACGCGCGACGGAAGCCTCCAGGTGCGGCTGCCCTTCCGCCATGATGCCTGGGACACGCTGTTCGCCATGCGCCGCACGCCGGCGCCCCTGGGGGCCGTGCACGACGCGCTGGGCATCGCGCCCCAGGACGGGGACACCTTCGCCACGTTCTTCACGCCCGAGCCGCCCCGGCCCGCGCCCCGCTATGACGGGGAAGGGGTGCGGGTGCGCTACTTCGGCCATGCGTGCGTGCTCATCGAGTCGCGCCACGTCAGCGTCCTCACGGACCCGGTGGTGAGCTACGACTTTCCCAGCGACCTGCCGCGCTACACCTTCGCGGACCTGCCGGAGCGCATCGACTACGTGGTGCTCACGCACGGCCACGCGGACCACCTGATGTTCGAGCCGCTCATCCAGTTGCGCCACCGCATCGGCACGGTGGTGGTGCCCGCGGGCGGCGGCGGCGCGCTGGTGGATCCGTCGCTGAAGCTGTTGCTCCAGCACGCGGGTTTCCGCAACGTGGTGACGCTGTCGGAGCTGGAGTCGCTGCCGGTGCCGGGGGGCGAGCTGATGGGTTTGCCCTTCCTGGGCGAGCACGGCGACCTGGACGTGCGTGGGAAGCTGGCGCACCTGGTGCGCCTGGAGGGCAAGGCGCTGTTGATGGCGGCGGACTCCAACGCGCTGGAGCCCCGGCTGTATGAGCACGTGCAGGCGCACACGGGCCCCATCGACATGCTGTGGCTGGGGATGGAGTCGGAGGGCGGGCCGCTCAGTTGGATGTACGGGCCGCTGCTGCCCGCGCCGCTGTCCCGGAAGATGGACCAGTCGCGGCGGCTCAACGGCTCCAACGCGGCGCGCGCCATCGACATCGTCCAGCGGCTGAAGCCGCGTCAGGTGCGCATCTACGCCATGGGGCGCGAGCCATGGCTGGGGCACGTGATGGTGATGGGCTACCACGAGCAGTCGCCGCAGCTGGTGGAGTCGCGCAAGCTGCTCGCGTACTGCAGGGAGCAGGGCGTGGACGCGGACATGCCCTACGGCCAGGCGGAGTCCTTCCTCCGGTGACGGTGCCAACGCCGGGGGCCCGGAATCCCGTGTCGGTGCGACGCCTGCTGGGGCTGGCCTGGGAGGAGCGGCGCGCGCTGGGCGTGGGGCTGGTCTTCCTCATCGTCGCCACGGTGCTGTCGCTGGTGTTCCCCCAGGCCCTGCGCGTCATCGTGGACGAGGCGCTGGGCGCGAAGGACCAGGGGCTCATCGACCGCACGGCGGTGTGGCTCTCCGTCGTCTTCGCGGTGCGCTCGGCGGCGGACGCGCTGCGCTTCTACTTCTTCAACACCGCGGGCGAGCGCACCGTGGCCCGCCTGCGCGAGGACCTGTTCGCGCGGCTGGTGGACCAGGAGGTGGCCTTCTTCGACACGCGCCGCACGGGGGAACTGACGAGCCGGCTGACGGCGGACACCACCGTGTTGCAGCACGCGGTCAGCAACAACATCGCCACCGCGCTTCGCAGCGGCGCGCAGGCGGTGGGCGGCATGACGATGCTCTTCTACACGTCGCCGTCGCTGGCGCTGTTGATGCTGGCGGTGGTGCCGCCGGTGGCCATCGCGGGCGTCGTGGTGGGGCGGCGGATAAGGACGGCGTCGCGGCAGGTGCAGGCGGCGCTGGCGGACGCCACGGGCGTCGCGGACGAGGTCTTCACCGGCATCCGCACGGTGCGCGCCTTCGCCGCCGAGCGGCACGAGGTGGGGCGCTACCGGGGGCGGCTGTCGCAGGTGCTGTCGCTGATGCGCCAGCGCTCGCGCCTGTCGGCGGCCTTCATGGCGGGCAGCGGCTTCGGAGGGCTCTTCGCCGCGGCGCTGGTGGTCTGGTACGGCAGCCGGTTGATGCTCCGGGGTGAGCTGTCCATGGGCAGCCTGACGTCGTTCCTCGCGTACACGCTGCTCGTGTCCACGGCGCTGAGCGGACTGACGGACCTGTGGGGGGACTTCATGCGCGCGTCGGGGTCCGCCGAGCGCGTGTTCGAGATGATCGACCGCGTGCCCGCCATCCCGCTGGAGGGCGGCGCGCGGCTGCCTGCCTTGCAGGGACGCGTGGAGTTCCGCGACGTGCGCTTCGCGTACCCCTCGCGGCTGGATGTGCCGGTGCTCCAGGGCCTGGACCTGGAGCTGGCGCCCGGCGAGGTGGTGGCGCTGGTGGGGCCTTCGGGTGGGGGCAAGTCCACCATCGCGGCGCTGCTCGCGCGCATGTACGACCCGCAGGGCGGTGGCATCTGGGTGGATGGCCATGCGCTGCCCACGTTGGATCCGGGCTGGCTGCGCCGGAACCTGGGCGCGGTGGCGCAGGAGCCGCTGCTGTTCTCCTGCTCCATCGCGGACAACATCCGCTACGGGCGACCGGAGGCCACCGACGCGGAGGTGGAGGCCGCCGCGAAGGCCGCGAACGCGCATGACTTCATTGGCCGCTTCCCGGAGGGCTACCGCACGGAGGTGGGGGAGCGGGGCGTGCAGCTGTCCGGCGGGCAGAAGCAGCGCGTGGCCATTGCACGGGCGGTGCTCAAGGACCCTCGCATCCTGGTGCTGGACGAGGCGACCAGTGCGTTGGACGCGGAGAGCGAGCACCTGGTGAAGGACGCGCTCGAGCGCCTGATGCAGGGGCGCACGACGCTCATCATCGCGCACCGGCTGTCCACGGTGGCCAATGCCCACCGGGTGCTGGTGCTGGAGTCCGGCCGCGTGGTGCAAAGCGGCAGCCACGCGGCGCTGATGGCCCAGGAGGGGCTCTACCGCCGCCTCGTGGAGCGGCAGTTCGTGGCGGCCTGAGCCCTACGGGGTGACGCCGAGCATCGCGCGGATCTGCCGGGTCATCTCGATTTCGGCTTCGTGGATGTGGCCGTCGCGGGCGATGAGCGCGTGGACGGCTTCGAGGACGGCGGTCGGGTTCTCGCGCAGCACGGTCACGTTCGGGGGAGGCAGGGGCTTTCCCTCCTGGAGGCACTGGGTGAGGGCGGTGAGCTCCGACAGGGGGACGCTGAAGCCGCGCGCGGTATCGATGATCTGCTCGATCTCCTCGCGGGTGACGCGGTCATCGCTGGTCGCCACCTGGAGCAGCAGCTTGATGACCTCGATGTGGAAGTGGGAGTCGGGGTTCGACGGGGTGACCATGCGGGTTGCATCCTCCAGGGTGGTCCAGGCTGACCTGCCCGGGGGGGACGCGTCCAGCGGCGTCTCGGGGGCAGGGCGCTCGCCGGG
>NZ_RAWI01000473.1 GCF_003612125.1 Corallococcus praedator | reverse complement strand
CAGTGTGTATAAGAGACAGGTACGTGGCGGGGCGGCGGGCGCGGGACGGGGCCGTGCGGCTCCAGGCCGCCCAGGTGGTGACGGTGGTGCTGGAGGAGGCGGGCCAGAGTCCGCTGGAGGCCTCCGGGCCGGCCGCGCCGCTGCGCGTGCTGTTCGAGGACGAGGACGTGCTCGCGGTGGACAAGCCCGCGGGCCTGAACGCGCAGCCCACGGAAGGGCGCGTGGGTGCGAGCCTCGTGGACGTCGTGGGGGCGCACCTGGGCCGGACAGCGGGGCTCGTGCATCGGCTGGACCGGGAGACGTCCGGGGTGACGGTGTTCGGCAAGTCCGCGCAGGCCACGTCCGCGCTGGCGGAGGCGTTCCGGGAGGGCACCGCGCGCAAGCGGTATCTGGCGGCGACCGGGCCGGGGCTTCCGGAAGGCGGCACGGTGGACCTGCCCCTGTCGAAGGACCCGTCGCGTCCCGGGCGCTGGCGGGCGACCCGCGCGGCCAATGGCGTGCCCGCGTGGACGGACTACCGCAGGCTGTTCGCGAACGAGGCGTTCTGTCTGGTGGAGCTGCTGCCCCGGACGGGCCGCACGCACCAGCTCCGGGCGCACCTGACGGCGCTGGGCACGCCCATCCTCGGGGATGCGCGCTATGGCGGGGCGGGAAGCGCGGGAGGACTGCTGGCGCCGCGCTGCCTGCTGCACGCGCAGGCGCTGGAGCTGGGCCATCCGCGCACGGGCCAACCGCTGCGGTTGGAGGCGGCGGTGCCGGAGGACCTGCGGGCCTTCTTCGTCGCGGCGGGGGTCCGGATGCCCGAAGGTCCCTTTGGGGACGGCGATCCCGTCTGACCCCGAGTCCCGGATTGCCCGGCGGGGGCGGACGGGGCCCCACCGCACCGCGCATCGTGTGTAGACTGGGGACTTCATGGGTGGCGGGACAAACGGCAAGGGTCCTGGGACGCCGGAGCCTCCTCTTCGCGGGCCGGGACTGGCCCAGCGCGGAGAAGACGTGCTCGGCGCGGCGGACGCGGTCTGCCGGGACGCTGCCCGCCTGCTTCGTGAGGGACAGGCGGCCCGGGCGTACTCCGGGCTGGTCGCGGCCAGCCGTTCACTGTCGATGACGCCCCGGCTGGCGGCCACGCTGGTGCGGTGCGCGCTGAAGGCGGGCACGGAGCGCGCTGTCATCACCCTGCTGGACGCGGCGATGGTGACCGAGCGGGGCGCGGTGCGCCGCGAGGTGCGCCGACAGTTGTCGAGGGTGCTGCGCCGCACGGGCCAGGAGGCGCGCGCCGCGGCCGTGCTCAATGGGCTGCTGATGGATGCGCCCGACGACGCCCGGGCCCGGTACGTGCTCGACGTGCTGCGCGAGCGGCAGGCGAAGGCGAAGGGCGCGACGTCGCGGCGGACGGCCGAGGAGGACGAGGAGTCCCGGACGAAGACCGTGGAGGTGTCCGCCCTGGCCCTGTCGGATCCGGAGCGAGGGAACACCGTGGTGGAGTTGCCGACGGTGTCCGTCGAAGCGCGGGGCGCATCGTCGAGGGCCGCGCGAGCGGACACGGTGCAGGTCCCGCTGGGCGAATGGGCGGGGCTGGGACGGGCGACGGCGCGAGGGCCGGACTTTCCCTGGGAGGATGAGGGACCGGGCAAGGCGCGCGTGGTGACGCCTCCGCAGGGGGCGCGGCTGCCGTCGACGGCGGATGCCGAGAGGTCGCGAGGGATATCGCCTGTGGTGGCTTCGGCTGGGAGCCAGCCTTCCGCTGGGAGCGATGCCGAGAGGGTGCGCGCGCCGGCGCCGGTGCTTCCGGCTGTAGGGCCGCAAGCGGCGGTGGTCGAGGGACCGGTGGCGGCGGTGTCCGAGGAGCCGTCCCTCGACTCGCTGGAGTCAGCAGAGGCTCTGGAGTCCGAACACGCTGACGCTGTGATGTCGTTCCGTTCGACGGATCTGCCATTCGTGACGGCGGATACGGACCGACCCGTGAGGGAAGGCTGGACGGGGAGTGAGCCGGCGTCACCGGTGGGTGGTGCGTCGGTGGACGTGGCCGGGGCGTCACTGGATTCCCGCGAGGGAAAGGTGGCTCCGTCAGCGGTCGCTGATGTGAACGCTGGGGCGGGAGCCTCATCGACGTCGGCTGCCGGGCCTGGTTCGCTTCGTTCCCCTGGTGCAGGCACGGATGTGTCGTCGGAGTCGCCAGTACAGCCTGCGGTGGGCGTCCAGGCGATGGCGTCCGCCGCTGGGAATTCGACGCTGGAGCAGGGGCTGTCTTCTCAGTCCGATGCCATCCTCACGTTGGGCGTTTCCACCCACGCATCCGACGAGAAGTCGGCATCGCCGGGCGTGTCGTCGCCAGCGGATGCGGCCCTGACGTCTGATGAGCAGCTCGCTGTGGCGCTGGGTGTGTCGTCGCCAGCGGATGTGGCGCAGACGTCCGATGATCAGCTCGCAGCGGCGCTGGGCGTGTCCTCGCCGATGGATGCGGCGCAGACGTCCGATGAGAAGTCCGCTGCGACGTTGAGCCAATCGTCATCGGCGGACGTGGCGCAGCCGTCCGATGAGCAGCTCGCTGCTGCGCTGAGCGTGTCATCGCCGATGGATGTGACGCCATCACTCGGTGAGAAGTCCGCACCCCCATCGAGTGAGTTGTCGCCGCTGGACGTGGCACAGGTGTCCGATGAGAAGTCCGCTGCTCAGCGCGTGGAATCTCCGGCAGGTGTGACGCCGTCGCTGGATGCGGGAGCGCCTGTCTCAAGCGCGTCTTCCCCAGTCGATGTGATGCCGGCTCCCGCCGATGGGAAGTCCGCCGCTCCGACCGTGGCCTCGCCCGTCGATGTGATGCAGGCGTCCGATGAGGGGGGCGTCGCATCAAACGCGCCTTCACCCGCCGACGTGCCGCAGGCGATCGCTGAGAAGCCCGCTGCGGCACCGATTGCGTCCTCGCAGGTCGAAGTAAGGACCCAGGCGCTCGACGAAAAGGCCGATGCGTCCAGCGTGCCCTCACGGGTCGAAATGGCGCCCGCCACCGATGCAGCGGTCGCGATGTCGAGCGCATCGTCGTTCAAGACCACGCAGCCACCGGATGCGCAGGCGGCGGCGACTGGTGTGTCGGTTCAGGGCGAAGCGCCACAGGAGACAGAGGGTCTTCCGAAGGCCGCGGAGGCACACCCGACGGCGCAGTCGCGCCCGCTGCCCCAGTCCGCTCCACTGTCAGATGCGGAGGTTCCGTCAAAGCACCCCGGCGCGAAGTCGACCGATGCAGCGCCTCCGTCCTCGCAACGCGACGCCTCTTCACTGACGAACTCCGACGCCAGGGAGGATGCTCCGTCGCCCCTCGCTTCGAATGCAGAGGCCACGCCTCCACCGGCGCGAACTCCAGCTTCGCTCGGAGCGGCGTCGGTATCCGGGGGGCCTTCAACGTCGCTCGAAGGTGCGTCGGCTTCGGAGTCCATCCCGCCACGCACGTCGGAGTCCTCGCAGAAGACGGCTGCCGACAAGGATGCCGTAGGGCGCAAGCCTTCGCGGGTGCTCGACTCCGTGCTGGTGCAGGGCGCCCCATCGCACGCCTTCGATGAGGACGAGTCGACGTCGGAGATGATCCTTCCACGTCCGCCCGAGCCGGTCGTGGCCGGTGCGCCTTCAAAGGCGGTCGATGCGGACAAGTCGAAGCCGCGTCCGCTCAGCGCGGTGCTGGTGCCCGGCGCCCCGGCGATGGCGTTCGACGAGGAGGAACCGACCTCGGAGATCATCCCTCCCGCGAAGGCCGATGCGGAGAAGGACGCGCTGTCGTCACCCCAGGCGCGTGATGAGAAATCGCGAGCGCAGCCACCAGCTTCGTCACCTCGACGGACCACTGTGCTGGTGCCCGCCGCATCGAATCCCGCTTTCGATGCGGAGGAGTCGACCTCGGAAGTGATCCCTCCTCCAGGGGATGCCGCGCCGTCGTCAGCCACGCCAGCGCGCGACTCCGGCCGCTTCCCTGCGGTGAAGCCCTCCGGAAGTGGCGCCGACGCGGCTCCGGGTGGGGATGCCGCCGCGTCTTCCTCCGTGCCCTCGCCGGAAGAGGGCGCGGAGCTGGTCCGTTCGCAACGTGAGGAATCCCAGCTCATCGCGCGCCGTGCGTGGCGTGAACTGGCCCAGCTGTACCTCAAGCGTGCCGACCGCGCGAAGGACGCCCCCGCGCGCGCCGAAGCCCTGACGCGGCTCGCGGAGGTGATGGAGAACGAACTCCAGGACTCCGCGGGCGCGGCTCGCATGTACCGGGAGATCGTCGAGCTGACCGGTGAGCGCACCGCCCTGCGTGAACAGGTGCGGCTGTTGTCCCTGCGCGAGGACGCGTCGCTCGTGCGCCGTGCGCTCGACGACGCGATCAAGCGGGCGCGGACGTCCCGGGCCCGGGCCATCGCCCTGCTGACGCGCGGAGAGCGACAGCTGAACATGGGCGCTCCCGCGAAGGCGCGCGAGGACCTGGAGGCGGCGGAGGCGCTCGTGTCGGGCCTGCTGCCGGTGCTCGCGGGGCTCGTGCGCTGTGTCTCCGACGAGGAGCGCCCCGCCCATACCGAACGTCTGCGCGCCGCTTGTGCCGCTGCGCCCCGCCGCGCTCCGGATCGCCTGGATGCGCTAAGGGTGCTCGCGCAGACGGCGGAGGAATCGCTCGGGGATCTGCGCATCGCGCAGTGGGCCTGGGCCGAAGTGCTCGCGGAGAGCCCGGACAGCGAACAGCCTCGGGAGCACCTGTTGGCGCTCGCGCGTCGGCTGGGGGACCTACCCGCGCTCAGTCAGCTCCTGCACGCGCAGCTCGCCCGCGAACCCCGCGGGCCCGCCGCTCGCAAGGCGCACCTGGAGCGAGTGGCCACGCTGGAGGCCATGGGCGACGCGGGCGCGGCGCTGGCGGAGCTTCGCCAGGCGGTGCGCTTCGAGCCGGGCCACAAGGAAGCGTGGTTGTTGCTCGCGGACCGCTGCACCGAGCGCGAGCAGATGGGCGAAGCCGCCTGGGCGCTGGAGAACGCGGCCACCGCGACGGAAGACGACGAAGAGCGCCAGCGCATGTGGGAGCGGCTCGCGCTCTTCTGCCGCGAAGTGCTGCACAACACCGAGCGGGCCCGCACCTACGCCCGCCGCGCTGAAAGCCTGCGCAAGTCCCGCGATGCGCGCGCCCGTCCGCCTCCGCCGGAACCTCCGCGCACCGCGCCCGCGCCGGCGCTTGGAGTGCCGCCGCCCTCGGTGCTCGTGGCGCCTCCGGTTCCCACGGGCCGCGTCCCGGTCAAGAGCAAGGACCTGTCCGACGAGGTGACGTCCAACACCGACGTCGGCTCGCTGGTCGCGGCCGAGCAGTCCTCGCCCGCCGCCGAGCAGCGCCCGGTCCAGGCGAAGGACGGTGCGGCCCGGAAGTCCGCGGCGTCTGGCGCGAAGTCGTCTTCCTCGAAGTCGGACCGGGGAACCCCAGGGGCGGAGGATGCGGCGGAGGTGTCCCGCGCGGCGTCCGCGAAGGCCTCGGCGGGAAGCCACGCGCCGGTCGCGGAGGCAGGGGCAGGGGCGCGCAAGTCGGGCGTCGTGAAGGCACCCTCCGGGAGTCACGCCTCGGTGTCGGGTGCCGCTCCGGGCGAGGACAGCTTCCGTCGTCCCACGTCCGCGAAGGCCGCGTCTGGCAGCGCTGCTTCGGCAGCGGACACGTCACCGAACGCGGAGGTGCCCCTCAAGTCCTCTTCGGGAAGTCCCACGCCTGGCGATGATGCCGCGGCGAAGGGGCGCAAGCCCGGCGCCGTGAAGGCACCTTCGGGAAGTCACGCACCGGTCGGAGCTTCCACAGCGGGACGTAAGTCCAGTGCAGAGAAGGCCCCATCCGGAAGTCATGCACCGGTTGAAGCTTCCACGGCGGCGAGCAAGCCCGGCGCCGCAAAAGTCCCGTTGGGAAGTCACGCACCGGTCGAAGCTTCCACGGCGGGACGCAAGTCCAGCGCCGTGAAGGCCCCAACGGAAAGCCCTCCCTCGCTTGCGGATGCCGCACCTGGGCCGAGCACTTCGGCCCGTGCCTCCTCTTCGAAGTCCGCGCGCGGAGCCGCGACAAGTTCGGGGCAGGCGTCGGACACGGGGCTGCCCGTCCGTGGTCCAGCGCCGATGCGGGAGGATGAAGCTCCGGGGGGCGCCACCGGTCGCAATCCGCGCGTTCCCGCCGCTCCTCCCCGAGAGCGGACGACGGCCTTCGGCGCCCCCATCGAGCCCGATTCCGAGCCTGTGCCCTCACAGGTTCTGGCCGCGCCTCCCACGCCTTCCGCCGTCTCGCGCAAGGCCGCCGCCTCCACCCCGGCCGCATCACGAGATCCAGGCCCCGCGACGCCCAAGGCCCGCGCGTCCGCGCCCTCCCGGGCCGACAGTGCCCGCCCACCGCCGGCCGCTCCTCCCTCGCATCCCTGGGACGACGAGGAGG
>NZ_RAWI01000472.1 GCF_003612125.1 Corallococcus praedator | reverse complement strand
CACCTGCCCCCACCCGGACTTCCCCGCCACCAATTCGATTGCGCGCAATTTAATTGCGCGCTATCTATCTCCCATGTCGCCGGAAGACTTCCTCCGCCTGGACCTCCAGCTCTGCTTTCCGCTCTACGCGGCGTCGCGGGCGATGGTGCAGGCCTACACGCCGCTCTTGTCGAAGCTGGGGCTGACGTACCCGCAGTACCTGGTGATGCTGGTGCTGTGGGAGACGGACGGGGTGTCGGTGAAGGAGCTGGGGGAGAAGCTGTACCTGGACTCAGGCACGCTCACGCCCCTGCTCAAGCGGCTGGAGACGCTGGCCTTCGTGCGCCGGGAGCGCTCCACCGAGGACGCGCGGTCGGTGCGCGTGTCGCTCACGGCGCAGGGGCGCGGCTTGCGCCGCAAGGCCGCGTCCATCCCGGAGGCCATCGCCTGCCGCACCGGCCTGTCGATGGAAGAGCTGGCCCGGCTGCGCCGGGACGTCCAGCGCCTGTTCGAATCGGTTTCACGGTAGTTCGCAAACCCAAACGCAGTTCACGAAGGAGCACCCCATGGCCCAGGTCACCCTCGCCGAGAAGCTCTACTCCACCACCGCCACCACGCACGGCGGCCGCAACGGTCGGATCTCGCTGAACGACAGCCCCCTGGACAACCTGGAGCTGGCGATGCCCAAGACGCTGGGCGGCTCCGGCAAGACGACGGCCACCAACCCCGAGCAGCTCTTCGCCGCGGGCTTCTCCTCCTGCTTCGAGAGCGCCCTGCGCCTCGTGGCGGGCAAGATGGGCAAGAAGCTGGATGAGAAGGCGGGCGTGAAGGCCACCGTCACCATCGGCAAGACGCCCGAGGGCGGCTTCGGCCTCGCGGTGGAGCTCCAGGGCATCCTGCCCGGCATCCCCCAGGAGGAGGCGCAGAAGCTGATGGAGGCGGCCCACCAGGTGTGCCCGTACTCCAACGCCACGCGCGGCAACATCGAGGTGAAGGTCTCCGTCGCCGAGTAGCACGCAGCGCTTCACCCGGGCTCCCGCGCGTCGCACGGGAAGCCCGGGAGGCGCGGGCTGTTACACCTTGCCCGCTTCCACCACGCGCACCTTGTCGCCGCCCTCGAAGCGCGCCTCGAAGAGAGGCAGCCCCTTGGCCAGGTGCTGGAGCGTGTGGCCCAACTGGGTGTTCGCGATGGCGTTCATCTCCGTGCGCAGCGGCTCGACGTGGTGGGGCTCCAGCGTCACCAGGTGCGGCAGGCGGCGGAAGAACTCCACGTAGTGGTCGCGGTGTTTGGCCGCCACCTGCGGGTGCGCGACGAACACCTGCTTGGGCCCCACGGACGGAGACACGAGCGGGATGGAGGACATGTCCCAGAGCTCCTGCTCCACGTACACGGACAGCACCGCCGCCTCGTCGTGCACGCCCTCGAGCGTGACGAACTCCAGGTCCGGCATGCCCTGCCAGCGCAGGTCGTGGTACGCGCGCAGGAACGAGCGCACCAGCTCCGGCCGCACGCCGTAGTCCTCCGGCTTCGTGAGCATCAGCTTCAGGTGGCCGCAGCCCAGGTGCGCGGGCTCCAGCAGGTGCTCCATCAGCGCGGAGCGCGACTCCGGCGCCGGGTGCCCCAGGAAGGCATGCCACCCCGCCTCGTCGTTCAGGGGCGGCAGGGGCCGGTTGGACAGGCGCCGGTCGCTGGAGATGGACGCCACCAGCTTGCCCCACGCGAGCGTGTCGGTGTGCATGTAGAAGCGGCCGAATACCTCCAGCTCCTGGAGGAGGATCTCCTCCACCGTGCGGAGGTCGAGCGTCTTGCCGGTGATGCGCTCCACGCTGGCGAGCGCCAGCAGGAACTCGCCCGCGTCGCCGCCCGGCGTGCCGATGACGCCCTGCTCGTCGCGGCCGTCCACGCACGAGCGCCGGCCGCTCATCAAGAGCGCGGACAGCCGGGCCCACCGCACCTGGCTGGGGTCGCCCACGTGCTGCTCGATGTGCGCCTTCGTCAGCGGCCCGTCGCTGGGGCCTTCCTCCACGAAGGTGGGCGTGGTGAGGCCGCGCTCGAAGATGTGCGAATGCCGGGTGGCGGAATAGCCCGCGTTGCGCCACGCGAGCATCCCGCCCGACAGCGCCGCCACGTACCGCATGCCCAGCGCCTGGAGGAACTGCGTCGCCAGCCCCGCGCGCCGGCCGCTGTGGGACACCAGCACCACGGGCATGTCCGGACCCAGCTGCTGGGACACCTCCGCGATGCGCTCCAGCGGCACCCAGAGGGAGCCGGGGATGTGGCCCATCAGGCCGGTGAGCTCCTCCTTCTCCCGGATGTCGATGACGCGCAGCGCGCGCCCCTGTTCAGCCACGAACTGCACCGGTACTCGCGGCGTCATCGCGCCGCTGGCGCGCAGCTCGGCCTTCCACTTCATCTGGAAGAGGACGGAGTTGACGTGAGGGGCCACGGCGTCAGGGCGCGGAGTGGTCATGTGGGGGCGTGCCAGGCGCTGGCAGGAAGGCCAGCAGGTTGTTCTGGATGTTCTCGCAGATGGCGTCGAGCGGCAGGTCGTTGTCGTCGGTGCCGAAGGGGTCCTCGATTTCGACGCCGATCTCCTCGATGCCGAAGAAGACATACGTGACGACGAAGGTGGCGGGCACCGTCACCCACCCGAAGGTGTCCACCAGCGAGAAGGGCAGGGTGGCGCAGTAGAGGATGAGGGCGCGGCGCAGGTGCACCATGTACGCGAACGGCATGGGCGTGCGGTGGATGCGCTCGCAGCCGCCCAGGTAGTCGATGAGCAACTGCACGTTCTGGTCGAGCTGCATCTGGACGTACTCCGGATACAGCCCCGAGCGGCGCCCTTCGTCCAGCACGGCCGTCATCCGCCGCGCCACGCTGAGCGGGACATGCTGCGCGCTCAACACTTCCTGCACGAAGGCCTGGGGCAGCTCCGCCACCCTGGGGCCCAGTTGACGCTGGCCGCGCAGCCACGCGGCGGCGGCGAAGGGGAACGCGGCCGTCCAGCGCACCAGCGGGGCGTACAGGGGCGTGCGGCCCAGGAACACCTCCGACGCACGTGCCAGGTTGCGCGTCTCGTTGACGATGCCGCCCCACAGCTTGCGGCCCTCCCAGAAGCGGTCATAGGAGGCGTTGGTGCGGAACACGAGCAGCAGGCTCAAGCTCATGCCGGCCAGCGTGTGCACCGTGAGGGGCACGCCCACGTGGGTCACGTGCAGCGAGAAGGCCACCACGCCCGCGGACCAGAGGACGAACAACAACACACGGCCGACGATCTGCTTCACCATCGAACCGCGCAGGTAGTGGAAGTAGCTCCACCATCGATGCGGATCATACTCAACCATGGGTCCTCGAGCCTCCCGTTGGGGGGCGCGCATGCTAACCGCACCGCGCCGCGTCGCGAGGAGGGCTTTTGCAGGATTGCGGATGCACGACGCTCCGGGCCGTGGCCTGTCCGACAGCCCTTCGGCTAAGGAGGAGGGAGGCCCGCTTCCAAGGAGACGTCCCCATGCGCCGTCACGTCACGCTCCCGCTGCTGGTCCTCCTCGCCGCACCGCTGGGGGGTTGCAGTGCCCTGCGCACGGACGTCCTGCTGGACACGCTGAACGCGCCGGAGTCCTCCGCGCCCCAGGACGCGCCGCCTCGGGTGCCGGCGGTGGAGCGCGTGGCGGGGCTCACGCGCGCGCAGCTCATGGACGCGTATGTGGATGCCGAGCGCGCGGGTGGGTGGATGGACGCGCTGGGGGCATCGCCGGAGGTCGTGCTGGACATGACGGCCTGTCTGCTCCAGCGCGCGGGGGCCGACACCGCAACCTGTTATGAGAACGACACGCGCATGGGCTTCATCGACCGGGCGGTGAAGGCGTCGGCGTGGGGCGTGCCGCTGCCCGCGCAGTCGCTCTCCGTGGCGACGCCGTCGGAGGCGGAGGTGGACGCGGAGCGCTTCCTCGCGAACACGCTGGGGCTCGCGCCGTCGCTGGCGGCGTTGCAGCAGTCGCTGGAGGTGCCGCTGACGCGCGAAGCGCTGGCGCAGGGCATCCGCGAGGGCGCGGCGTCCGCGGCCGGCTACGTGCGGGCGCGCGCGTGGCGCCGGGACCTGAAGCGGCCCACCAACGCGGTGGTGCTGAGCGGTGGCGGGGCCAACGGGGCGTTCAGCGCGGGCGCCATCTGGCGGCTCCTGGGCATCCTGGAGCAGTGCCGGGGCAAGCCCGCGCCGGAGGGGTGTGGGGATGCGCGCATCGACCTGGCGGCGGGGACGAGCACCGGGGCGCTCATCAGCACGCTGGTGGACCTGTTCCACACGCCGGGGCAGGAGGCGAAGGCGCGCCAGCTGCTCATGGGCAACTACACGTGCACGGTGGAGTCGGACCTGTACTGCGTGAACTCCACGTGGCTGTGGAACCTGGCGGACGACACGCGGGGGCTGGTGCAGTTCGATGGCGTGTACTCGAAGCTGGATCAGTTCATCGAGCCGGCCATGTTCCACAATGGCACGGAGCTGGTGTCGGTGTCGGTGGACTTCCAGACGGGGGATGTCTTCGGCGTGAGCGACCAGGACCCGGCGGACTTCAAGGCCGGGGGGACGGACGCGGAGCGCAAGCGGGGGATGACGCGGGCCATCGTGGCGTCCATCGTGGAGCCGGTGCTGTCGGATCCGGTGAAGTTGCTGCCGTCGGCCTCCGGGAACCGGAACGGGACGTACTACGACGGCGGGGTGCGCTCCGGGCTGCCGCTCCTCCAGGCGGTGCAGCGCGGGGCGGAGCGGGTGCTGGTGATTTCGACGGGCGGGGTGAACCCGGGGCCGGAGAAGGATCCGAAGAACGCGATGAGCGTGCTCATGCGCACCATCGACCTGTTCGTCGCGCAGCCGCGCGTGGGCGAGGTGCAGCAGGCGGAGCTGCTCGCGGTGGCGCGCCGGCTGGGCGAGTACAACGTCTGCATGCTGCGGGGCGCGGGCGAGGACTTCTGCCGCCGCAAGGGCACGGGCTTCGAGTCGGCCCGGACGGTGGCGCCGGCGGCGGGGCAGGCGGTGTGGATGGGCTCGGCGCGCTTCGACCAGGTGGCGACCAGCTGGCGCACGGCCTGGATGTTCAAGCCGGAGACGGGGCTGGCGACGGCGAGCGGCTATTCGTTCACGCCGGAGGTGATGCAGCCGCTCTTCGTGGCCGGGGTGGAGTCGCTCCAGAAGCGGTGCACGGAGGTGCTGGGCCTCTTCGACATCCAGGGCACGCTGGCGGCCCGGGAGTGCGCACGCCAGTTGGTGGAGGTGACGGACGAGGCGCGCGAGGCGCTCCCGTCCGTGGCGCAGTGCCGCAAGGACAAGCCGGAGCGCCGCACGTGTGACTGAAGGCGGGACTACTTCCCGCCGTCCTTCACCCAGGCGCCCCAGTCCGCGAGCGTGCCGCTGTCCTCGGCGACGCGCTTGCCCTTGAGCGGGGCGCGGAAGATGCCGTCCGACAGCGTTCCGAAGCGGGCCTCGTCCGCGAGCCCGTGGAGCGCGGCGCCCCATGGATCCGCGGCGTAGGAGGCGACCTGCACGCGGCGCTCGGCGCCCTCACCCAGCGGTGTTTCGAAGACGACGGCGGGGATGGAGTGCTGGGCGACGGTGAGGGTCTCCCGGCGCGAGGGCGCGGTGCCGGCGGTGACGGGCGGCCACTGCTGCGGCAGGCTGACGGCTTCGCTGACGAGCGCGAGGAGGGCCTCTTCCACGGGCGTGGCTTCGGCCTCCTGGAAGTCCGCGCAGGGCGCGTCGCCGGTGGGGCCGGTCAGGTCCTTGCGCAGGAGGAAGCCGCGTTCGGCGCCCATGCAGACGCGGCGCACGGAGGGCGTGCCGGAGATGTCCTGGCGCACGTCGAACCAGGTGCCCGGGCCCCAGGGCCGCTCGAGGGCGGGGAGGGTGCCGCCAGCGTCGGTGCCCTGGCGGAAGGACACGAGCGTGAGCTGCTGGCTGCCGCTGGCGCCGAAGCCGGACAGGGTGGTGCTGGCGTCGAGCAGGCCGTGGGTGAGGTACAGCGGTCCGGGCTTCGAGGCATAGAGGCGGTTCTGGAGGGGGCCGTCGCTGGGGCGGCTGTCGTGCAGGTAGCGCTGGGCGTCCCACGAGCGGCCGGCGGCGGTGGTCTGCTCGGCGGAGCGCTGGCCGCGGTGTTCGGCCTTCCAGGGCTGGGTCTCTTCCATGCGCATGGGCAGCACGCGGTTCTGGGAGAGGCGCGGGTGGGACAGGGGCTTGCCCTGATCATCGGTGAAGGTGACGGTGAGCCACGCCCACGGAGCCTGCACGGCGACGACCTCCAGGGCGACGTGGCCGGCCACGGCGGTGCCAGGTCCGGGAGGCCCCGCGACGCGCTGGCCACCGGGGCGACCCCGGTGGGCGGAGAAGGCGTACTCCACGCGGTCGCCGACGCGGGCGCGCTGCCACGGCGAGGCGGTGGTGGGGGTG
>NZ_RAWI01000471.1 GCF_003612125.1 Corallococcus praedator | reverse complement strand
AAGCCCGCGCCGCCCCGCCCGGATCCGCAGCCCGCCTCGTCGTAGCAGGAGAGAACGTCCACCATGGCCATGGGAAAGACGCCGGGCTCCTCCGACGATGAAGGCGACGGCGCGGGCTTCGCGGAGATCAACATCACGCCGCTGACGGACGTGATGCTGGTGCTGCTCATCATCTTCATGGTGACCAGCACCGTCATCACCCAGCAGGGGCCGGGCGGCGGCACCAAGACGGGCCTGAAGGTGAACCTGCCCAAGGGCGGCGCCGCGGACGTCACCGCGCGCACCACGGACATCTCCGTGGCGGTGCTGTCGGACGGCCGCTTCGTGCTCGCGGGCAACGTCGTCGCGGAGGCGGAGTTGAAGCAGGCCTTCGACAAGGCCAAGGAGCTGAACCCCGACACCGTGGTCATCGTGCAGGCGGATGAGGGCGTGTCCCACGGCACGGTGGTGCAGGTGATGGAGCTGGCGAAGCAGGCCGGCCTGGGACAGCTCGCCATCGGCGTGCGCGAAGGCAACTAGCCTCCGTCCCTCCCCCCTCCGCTCGAAAGAAAAAGGCCCCCCGGCACGGATGCCGGAGGGCCTTTCGATTTTCAGCCGGGAACGGTGAGGACTAGACGGACGCGAACGCCGCGTCGGTGATGTCCATGGGGGACGTGTCCTCGGTGGCGATGAGGCGCGCGGCGTACTCCACGTTGGGCAGCACGTTGCGCGCGTACCAGAGGGCGCTGAACTTCTTGCCGTCGTAGAACGCCTTGTCCGGGTGGTCCGCGGCCACGGAGGCGGACGCCTTCTCCGCGATGACGGCCGCGTCCAGCAGCAGCCAGCCCACGGCCACTTCCGACATCATGTTGAGGAAGCGGTTGGCGGACAGCGGGATGAGCGGGAAGCGGCCCTGGTCCTGCGACCAGCCGAACAGCGCCATCGCGCTGGACATCAGGCCTTCCTGCGCGCCGGCCAGCGTCTTCACGGCCTCGCCCAGCACCGGGTGCTCGCGGTGCGCTTCCACGAAGCTGCCGACGTCGCCCATGAACTGCTGGAAGTGCGCGCCACCCGCCTGGCCCATCTTGCGGCCCACCAGGTCCATGGCCTGGATGTGGTTGGTGCCCTCGTAGATGGAGAAGATCTTCGAGTCGCGAGTGTACTGCTCCACCGGGTAGTCCTGGATGTAGCCGGCGCCGCCGTACACCTGGATGGCCTGCGCGCACAGGCGGAAGGCCTGGTCGGAGCCGTAGGACTTCACCAGCGGCGTCAGCACCTCCACCTGGCCCCGGTGGTAGCTGGCCGCGTCGTCGTCCTTGCCAGCCAGCTGCCGCGCCTTGTCCAGGTGCATGGCCAGCTTGATGATCAGCGAACGGATGCCCTCCACGTGCGCCTTGATCTCCAGCAGCATGCGGCGGACGTCCGGGTGCTCGATGATGGCGGCGCGGGGCGCGGACGGGTCCTTCCACTTGGTGAAGTGCGAGCCCTGCTTGCGGTCCTTCGCGTAGTCCAGCGCGTTGTAGTACGCGGCCGACGCGAGGCTCACGCCCTGGATGCCCACGGCGATGCGCGCGCCGTTCATCATCTTGAACATCTGGCTCATGCCGACGTGCTCGACGGTGCCGACGAGCTCGCCCAGACACGCGTCGTTCTCACCGAAGTTGAGGACACAGGTGGCCGAGCCGTTGATGCCCATCTTGTGCTCGATGGACGCCACCGCCACGTCGTTGGACTTGCCCGCGGAGCCGTCCTCGTTGATGCGCAGCTTGGGGACGATGAACAGCGACAGGCCCTTGGTGCCGGCCGGAGCGCCGTCCACGCGCGCGAGCACCAGGTGGATGATGTTGCCGGCCATGTCGTGGTCGCCGCCGGAGATGAAGATCTTCGTGCCCCGGATGCTGTACGTGCCGTCCGCGTTGCGGCGCGCGGTGGACTTGGCCGCGCCCACGTCGGAGCCGGCGTGCGGCTCGGTGAGGCACATGGTGCCGCCCCACGTGCCGTTGAGCATGCGCTCCACGAACTGCTTCTGCTGCGCGGGCGTGCCGCACTCCGCGATGACTTCCGCCGCGCCGAACGCCAGGCCCGGGTACATGTTGAAGGCGGAGTTGGCGCCGGAGAGGATCTCCTCCACCGTCACCTGGAGCATCATCGGCGCGCCCTGGCCGCCGTGGTCCGGGCTCACGCCCACCGTCTTGAAGCCCTGCTCGTAGAGCTTCACCCACGCGTCCTTGAAGCCCGTCGGCGTGAAGACGGCGCCGTTCTCCACCCGGCAACCCTCGCGGTCACCCACCGAGTTGAGGGGCCCCAGCACCTCGCGCGCGAAGCGGTACGTCTCCGTGAGCACCGCCTTCGCCTCGTCCGAACCCCAGGCGTCGAAGGGTGCCTGACCCGCGACCTGGCCGAAGCCGAACTGCTCGAACAGCGTGAAGAAGATCTCTCGAAGGTCGGTCTTGTAGGTGTTGATGCCGGCGGACATGGCCACTCCTGCGTGGGGGCTCGCTGCCCCTCCCGTTTGGCGGGAAGGGGTCAGCGGCCCATCTAACTCAGGAAGTGTGGCGTCGGCTGATTTTTGAGTCAACCCTGAATGACACCCCGCGTTGAGCAGCGGTCGAAGCCGCCCTTCTCGGACGCGGGACCTGCGCTGTAAACGCCTACTTCTTGGCCTTTTTCGCGACCGGGAGAGAGGCCGTCTTGGCGGCGGGCTTCTCCCGGGGGGCCGTCTTCTTGGACGAGGCGCCAGTCCTGGGCTCGTCCGAGTCCTCGTCCTCGTCGTCCTCTTCTTCAGGGGCGGAGGGGGCGCTGGAGGTGGCGGCTTCCGAAGTCGAGGCCTGGGGGGCCGGGACGACCAGGCTTTCGCGAGGCACCTCCACCACGATGGGGGACTGGCCGGAGCGCTGCCGGTTCTCGTCCTCCAGGGAGTAGAAGAGCTGGATCTGCGAGCCGCCCTTCATGACGAGCTCGCCCTTCTGGTTCTCCGCCCAGAGGTCGATTTCGACGAAGTACCGGCCGCCGGAGCCGTGGCGGTCGCTCACCCGGCCCTTGCAGACCACGGTGTCGCCCGGCCACACCATCTTGATGAAGCGGACGTTGTAGCGGCGCAGCTGGCCGCCGCGCGCCCAGTCGCTGATGAGCTGGCCGAGCATGCCCATGACGAGCATGCCCGGGGCGTAGACGGACGGCATGCCCACGCTCTTGGCGTACAGCTCGTCCACGTGCACCGGGTTGTAGTCGCCGGAGGCGCCCGCGTACCGGGACAGCTGCACGCGGTCCACCGGGGCCTTGGCCAGCGCCGGAAGCTCGTCACCGACGCGGATGGATTCGAAGTAGAGCTTGCGCGCGGGCATCAAACGTTCTCCTTGGCGGCCCGGACGACGAGCGTGCGGCGGGCGCGGAAGACGAGGTTGCCCTCCTCGTCACGGCCTTCGTCCTCGATGACCGCGATGTCCATCTTCCCGGACATGTTGGGCCGCTCGAAGACATCCGAGACGCGGGTGGACACGTAGATGCGGTCCCCCGCGAAGATGGGCCGCTCGTAGTCGAACCCCTGTTCGGCGTGCAGCAGGCTCTTGATGCCCACCCCCAGGAGCTCCCGCAGGTCCGCGGCGGAATGGAACGACGCGGGAAACGTGGGCGGCGCGACGATGGTGGGGTAGCCCGACGCGCGAGCGTACTCCTCGTCGTAGTAGATGGGATTGTAGTCGCCAATCGCCTCGGCGAAGCGCCGGATGGCGCCCTTCTCCACCTCGTTGAGCGTCGGCGGCGAGGCGCGGCCAATCGCATTCTTGTCCAGCATTTCCCTCTCCTGATGAGTCTTCAGCGGCCTGCCGGAAGCTCGAGCACCGTCAGGAGCCCTGCTTCCGCGGCCGTCAATCGTGGCGCGGCATTCACCAGCGCGTTCGCGGTGGCCCGGTCGCCCGCCACTCCCCCCGGGATTTCCAGCACCAGTCTGGGGTCCGCGTCGATTTCGATGCGGTCCCTTGGATCTTCCGCCCCCACCGCGATGGTCAGCTCCAGGCGCACCCGCTCCTGACCCTCCTCCAAACCCACCACGGACTGGAACATGCCCGCGACGCGGCCTTTCTTCACCACAAATGCGCCGCCGGTGATGTCCTCCTCGGCGAACACGGGCGCGACCTCCTCCTCGAAGTCGTCGCAGTCCAGGCCCAGGCCCAGCGCGGCCAGCGCCGCGGACTCAATCAGGCCCACGTGGCCCAGCTCCTCGCGGTCCACCAGGTCGAAGAACTCCTCCTCCGACAGGCCCGCGCCCACCTTGCGCTGCAGGGCTTCACGCCGCGTGCGCGCGTCCACCACCCGGCTCACCGTCGCCTTGCGCACCGGGCCGCACACCTGCCCCGCGGTGGCCACCAGCCGGTCGAGCACGAAGCCCGGATTGACACCGGTGCCCACGATGGCGACGCCCGCCTTCTGCGCCGCGCGCTCCAGCTTCTCCGCCAGCTCCGGGTACTTGAGGTACGGGAACGCCAGCTCCTCGCAGGTGCTCGCCACCGGAAGGCCCAGCTTCAGCGCCTCCATCAGCTGGTCCATCACCTGCGCGAGCCGCGAGCTGGTGGCGTGCAGCACCACCACGCCCTTGCGGCGCCCCACCGCGCGCTCCAGCGACTCGGAGATCTTGAAGCGCGGACCCGCCTGCCCCAGCACGTCACCCAGCGGGCGCCCCACCAGCGTCGGCTGCGGATCCACCGCCCCGATGAGCTCCACTTCCTGGGATGACAGGGCCGCCTTGGCAATCTCCTGCCCGATGAACCCCAGCCCCATCACCACGACCGGCACTGGCCCATCAGGGGCTTTAGCCATCGGAAATTGCTCCCGAATTCCAAGGGGTTACAAGCATTTACGGCGGGTAGGCATGCACCATAGAACACGCTTCCGCAGGCAGGCAAGCGTGACGTGGAGTCCGGAGACCACGGGTTTCAGTGAATCTTCAAGAATTCCGGTGGTTTAGCGGCACTGGAAAGCTTGGGGGGGCCTGTCTGGCTGCCTTCGAACCGGCTATAAGACTCTGAGAATAACGCAGCTGACTCGCTCGGAGCGTGCGGATCCATGGCTCGAATCCTCGTGGTGGACGACGACGTGCTGATCCTCGCCGCGCTGTCCCGCATCCTCCAGGCCGAGGGTTACCAGGTCGTGACGCACAGCGACCCGGTGCTGGCGGCGCGAGAGCAGGGCTTCGACGTGGTGCTGACGGACTTCATGATGCCGTACCTCAACGGCGTCGAGCTGCTGTCCGCGCTCCGGGAGAAGAACCCCAAGGCGGTGCGGCTGATGCTGACCGCGGCGGCGGACTTCAAGATAGCGTCGGAGGCGGTGAACCGGGGTGAGGTGTTCCGCCTGCTGGGCAAGCCGTGGGCGTTGAGCGAGCTGACGAGCAGCGTGCGGCAGGCGGTGGAGCATCGCCGGCTGGTGGAGGCCAACGAGCGGCTGACGCGCGAGGTGGCGGACAAGAACGAGGAGCTGCTGGAGATCAACCAGGACCTGGAGCGCCGGGTCATCGAGCGCACCGCGGGGCTGCTGGACGGGCTCATCAGCGCGCTGGACTACCGGGACACGGAGACGCAGTGGCACTCGCGGCGCGTGTCGCTGTACGCGCGGCGGCTGGCGCAGGAGATCGGCCTCTCCGGACCGGCGCTGGACGTGGTGGAACAGGGCGCGCTGTTGCACGACATCGGGAAGATTGGCGTGCGCGACTCCATCCTGCTCAAGCCCGGCCCGCTGACGCCGGACGAGTGGGTGGAGATGAAGCAGCACCCGGAGTTCGGCTACCGGATGCTGGCGAAGATGCCCTATCTGCACGAGGCGGCGCTCATCGTCCTGCAGCACCAGGAGCGCTGGGACGGCAAGGGCTATCCGTTGGGGCTCAAGGGCGCGGACATCGTCGTGGGCGCGCGCATCTTCTGTCTCGTGGACACGCTGGACGCCATCACCTCCGACCGCCCCTATCGCAAGGGCCGCCCCATGAGCGTGGCGCGCGACGAGGTGCGCCGCTGCGCGGGCACGCAGTTCGATCCGGCGCTCGCGGAGGCCTTCCTCAACCTGCCGGAGACGGAGTGGGCCCGCATCCGCCGCGAGGTGGAGGTGATGGAGGAGGCGGAGAACCGCCGGTGGAACGGCGGGCAGCTCAACGCGAAGGGCGAGACGGAGCCCGCGCGCGCCAGCGGGGCCTGAAGTTTCGTCCTACGGGGCGTGCGTGCCGACGATGACGTCGTCGATGACCGTGCCCTCCAGCAGCGCATCCACCGTGTCCATGCCGGCGACGACCTCGCCGAACACCGTGTAGCGGCCGTCCAGGTGTGGCTGTGGTGCGTGGGTGAAGAAGAACTGGCTGCCGCCGGTGTCCTTGCCCGACAGCGCCATGCCCACGACGCCGCGCGTGTACGGCCGGCGCGTCATCTCACAGCGGATGGAGTGCCCCGGGCCGCCCTCCCCGTCCCCGCGTGGATCCCCAC
>NZ_RAWI01000470.1 GCF_003612125.1 Corallococcus praedator | reverse complement strand
ACGAGATAGGCTCCGGTCTCGTGGGCTCGGAGATGGGTATAAGGGACAGGCGCTGGGGCTGCTGGTCCATGGACACCTGGGGCTGATGGCGGGCCTGCGACGGCGCCCGGCACCGGCCGCGAAGCCGTTCGAGCCGCCTTCGGTGACCCTCATCCGCCCCATCCGGGGCCTGGACGTGGAGGCGCGGCAGAACGTGCGCGCGCTGCTGGAGCTGGACTATCCCGGCGAGTGGGAGGTGCTGTTCGTCTTCGACAGCGAGGAGGACCCGGCGTTCGCTCCCACCCGGGAGGAGGTCCTCCGGCATCCGACGCGCGCGAGGCGGGTGGAACTTCTGGTGGCGGGCGAGCCCCCCGAAGGCCTGACGGGCAAGCTCAATGCCATGCAGGTGGGGGTGGAGCGGTCGCGGTGCACGCTGGTGGCCTTCAGTGATTCAGATACGCGGCCCGCGCCCGGGGTGCTCACGGCGCTGGTGGGAGCGCTGCTGGAGGACGCGCGCACGGGCGCCACGTTCGCGCCCGTCTACGCGGTGGCGGACGCGCCCCTGGCGGGCGACGTGGGCTACGGGCTGCTGGTGAATGCGTGGTACGGCGCGTTGGTGGCGCGCACGGCGCAAGCGGACGGCGCGCTGCCCTTCATCATGGGGCAGTTGATGGTCTTCCGCCGCGAGGCGCTCGCGGCCATTGGCGGCGTGCGCTGCGCCGCCGGTCAGCTCGTGGATGACATGTACCTGGGGCGCAGGTTGCACGAGGCCGGGTGGAAGAACCGCGTCATCCACACGCCCCTGCGCATCGTCACCGGACAGCTGGAGCTGCGCGCGTTCCTGCGCATCTTCCGGCGGTGGATCCTCTTCTCGGAATCGGGCCTGCCCTGGGGCTTCGCGCGACCCAACTGGGTGCGAGGGATGGTGAGCTGGATTGCGTGGGGAGGCCTGGCGGTGGCGGTGGCGCGCAGGGCCTGGGGGCGCGCGGCCGTGGCGGCGCTGCCAATCGGCTTCTCCGTGTGGAGCCAGCTGGGGCTCCAGCGGGCCCATCACGGGCCGCGCGTCGCGCTTCGTCACTACTGGGTGCCGGCGGTGCTGCCGCTGCTGGGCGCGGGGGTGGTGCTGTCCGCGCGACTGTCGCGCGAGGTGGAGTGGCGTGGCCGGGGCTACCGGCTGGATGCGAAGGCGCGCCTGGGGGAGGCCCAGCCGGCCCGGGCCAGCCTGTAGACGGGACGGCGGACACGACGATGCAGCCAGCTGCCCATCTGTTCCACCGCGCTCGCCACGGCGTCCCGCAGGGGAGGCCCGGAGGCGCGCAGCAACGGCGCGGCGGACCGCAGCCGGCCGGCCTGGGCCTGCGGCGACAGCATGGCGATGAGGGCATGGCCGACGACCCTCAGGTACTCGCGGGTCATCACCCGCATGCGCGGCTCCTCGGAGGAGAGCAGGGCCATGGAGGCGCGCGCGCCGCGCGGGCTGTGCTCCCAGTAGTGCAGGAGGCCCTGGCGCAACGCCCGCATGCCCTCGTCATGTCGGGCGAAGGCGCTGTAGAGCGCGGAGGCGAGCGCCACGCGGGTGCGCTGCGCCGGCCGTCGCTCGCGCGCGTAGTGTTCGAGCGCGCGGTGGACGGGCCCTGGATGGCGTCGCAGCGCTTCTTGAAGGGCGCGGGCATCGTGGAAGCACGACGCCATGCCACTGGCGGTGAGCGGATGGCAGCACGCGGCGGCGTCGCCCACGAGCACCGCGCTCTCCACCCAGACGGTCTCCGCCAGCCAGTCGTCGTTGGAGGCCATGCGCGGGGCGGGCCCTTCCTCCAGCGCCCGCCAGACTTCGGCCTTCAGACCGGAGGGCAGGGTGTGCAGCAGCTCCGGGTGGCCCTTCAAGGTCTGGGCGGTGCTGCCCAGGGGGAGATCGACCATCACCCGCGCCACGCCGGGCTGGATGGCATAGGCCAGCACGTGCAGGGGGCCTCCCACGAACTGGTGACCGTGTCCGGGGTGGGTCAGGCAGGCGCTGTCCACGGTGACGCCCAGCATGGTGGAGATGCGGGCATGGTGCTCGGCGATGCCCAGCATCCGCCGCACGGGCGACGCGCGTCCGTCCGCGGCCACGAGCAGCCGGGCGTGGAGGGTGTGCTCGATGCCCTGTTGGGAGAAGCGCAGGCGGACACCTCTCGCGTCGTTGTGCTCCACGGCCGTCACCCGGGCCCGGCCGAGCAGGGTGACGCCGGGGCGCCGGGCCACCGATTCCAGGAGGGAGTTGGTCAGGGTGGCATGGTCCAGCGACAGTCCGGTGACCCCGCTCCCATAGGGCAGGATGAGGGTGCGCGCGGGGGCCTGGAAGCGCACGGCGAACCCGCGCACGGGCTGGGACTGCCAGGCGTCCACGACGTCCCCGAAGCCCAGCGCTCGCAGGTCCCGCACGCCGGTGGGGTGGAGCAGCTCCCCCGCGAGCTGTTTGTGGCGGTCCACGCCCGCGTCCACCAGCAGGACGGACAGCCCCAGCTCGGCGAGCGCGGCCGCCACCGCGCACCCCGCGGGCCCACCTCCGGCAATCACCACATCGACGTCCCCCACGCGGCCCTCACCCGATTCTGGATCCACCTGTCTGTGATTGATGACTTAGCCATTGAAGCAAGACGACGCACGCAGAGGAGGCAGGCATGGTTGCGCCAGGAGAGTCGTTTTGCCGTACGCAGCTCCCCCGGGTGTCCCGGACGTTCGCGCTGAATATCCCGCTGCTGCCCGAGCCCCTGGACCTGGCGGTGACGGTGGCCTACCTGCTGTGCCGCATCGCGGACACGCTGGAGGACGAGGCCCCGGGGCCGCTCCAGGGGGGATTGCTCGACGCGCTGGCGGACCTCGTGGAGCTGGGACCGGACTGGGAAGCGCGTGCCCGGGCCTTCGCGCGGCGGGCGGGGGGCGCGCTGCGAGACGAAGCCCCCGTGGCGGAAGCAGCGCTGCTCGCGGGGACGCCCACGGTGCTGGAGACCCTGGCGTCGCTCCCCTCCTGGGTCCACCCACACATTTCCCGGTGCGTGCGCACGATGACGGGCGGGATGAAATCCATCCAACGCATGCACGGGGGCAGCGGTCACATCGAGGGGTTGCCCGACCTCCAGGCGACGTTCATGTATTGTTATTACGTCGCGGGCGTCGTGGGCGAGATGCTGACCGGCCTCTTCATCGACCACTCACCGTGGGTCGCCGAGCGGCGGGCCCGGCTCACGCAGCGAGCCCTCGCTTTTGGCAGGGCCCTGCAACTCACCAACATCCTGAAGGACGTGCGCGAGGACCTGGACCGCGGAAGCTGCTGGCTGCCAAGGGACCGGATGGCGGCGCACGGGCTTTCACCCGAAACGCTCACCCGGCCGGCCGACCGCGCGCGGGCGGTCGCGCTGATGCATGAGCTGGTGGCGGTGGCGCGCCGGGAGCTGGACGTCGCGCTTGAATACTCCCTGGCGCTCCCCCCCGAAGAGCCGGGACTGCGGCTGTTCTGCCTGTATCCCCTCTTCTTCGCGGTGATGACGCTCAACGCGGTGGAGGGCAATCCCGCGGTGTTCGACCCCGAGCCGGTGAAGATGCGCCGGGAGTCGGTGGGACTGTTGATGCAGCTCACGCAGGAGCGGGTGGCGTCGGATGCCGCGCTGCGGGCGCTCTATGCCGAATGTTCGCGAGCATCCCAGGGGGCGGAGGCGATGTGGTGATGCAGCGGGCCCGCGACGTGCTGGCCCGGACCCAGGAGGCGGATGGCTCCTGGAAGGGCGACTACGGCGGCCCGCTCTTCCTGACCCCGGTGTATGTGGCCGGGCTGTATGTGATGGGGCGGGCCCCGGACGCGCGCACCCGCGAGGGGATGCTCGCCCACCTGCGGGCCCACCAGAACGACGATGGGGGCTGGGGGCTGGACGTGGAGTCGCGAAGCCTCGTCTTCACGACGGTGCTCAACTACGTGGCCCAGCGGTTGATGGGCGTCGATGCCACCGACCCGGACCTCGTGCGCGCGCGGGCGTGGTTCCTGCCCCGGGGCGGTCCGCTGGGCAGTGGTTCCTGGGGGAAGTTCGTCCTCGCCCTCCTGGGGCTCTATGACTACGACGGGTTGACCCCCATTCCTCCGGAGCCGTGGCTGCTGCCGCGATGGCTGCCATTCCATCCGTCGCGGCTGTGGTGTCACTGCCGCATGGTGTACCTGCCCATGGGCTGGCTGTATGGCCGCCGGGCCCGCGCGGTGGAGACGCCCCTGTTGGCCCAGGTGCGCCGCGAGCTGTATCCCCAGTCCTACGCCGCCGTGGACTGGAAGGAAGCGCGCAACCGGGTGGCCGCGTCCGATGCCTACACCCCCCGGAGTGGGTGGCTTCGCGCCGTGAACCGGGCGCTGGGCCTCTACGAGCGGGTCCACCCGAAGCGGCTGCGCGCCCGTGCGCTGGAGGAGTGTCTGGCGTTGATTCGCGGGGAGGATGAAGCCACGCATCACCTCTGCATCGGGCCCATCAACAAGGTGCTCAACACCGTGGTGTGGCATCTGGCCCGGCCGGACGGTCCGGAGGTTCGGGCCCACCTGGAGCGCCTGCCGGACTATCTCCAGCACTCCGCGGATGGCACGAAGGTCAACGGCTACAATTCCTCTCAGCTCTGGGACACCGCGTTCGCGGTGCAGGCGCTGGTGGCCTCGGGACAGGCGGCAGGGGCGCGGGACACCCTGGAGCGCGCGGGTCGCTTCCTGGAGGCGGAGCAGGTGCTGGAGGACTCGCATCAAGCCGCGCGCCACCACCGGCATCCGAGTCGGGGCGGCTGGCCGTTCAGCACCCGCGCCCACGGTTGGCCCATCAGCGACTGCACCGCGGAGGGGCTGAAGGCGTGTCTGCTGTTGGAGCCGCTCGGGCTCAACCGCGTGCCTCGCGAGCGGCTGGCGCAGGCGGTGGAGTTCATCCTGTCGCTGCAGAACCGGGACGGGGGCTGGGCCACCTACGAGCAACAGCGGGGGCCGCGCTGGCTGGAGCGGTTCAACCCCTCGGATGTGTTCGCCGGCATCATGGTGGACGCCAGCTACGTGGAGTGCACGTCTGCGTGCGTGCAGGCGCTGGTGGCCTGGCGGAAGGCGCGGCCGGAGGCGCCGGTGGGACGAGCCATCGCGCGAGGCGTGGACTTCCTGCGCCGCACACAGCGCCCGGATGGAGGCTGGGAGGGGTCGTGGGGCGTGTGCTTCAGCTACGGCACGTGGTTCGCGGTGACGGGGCTGGTGGCTGGCGGCTTGAAGCCAGGAGACCCGGTGCTGCGCCGGGCCTCCGCGTTCCTGAAGGCCCACCAGCGCGAGGATGGCTCCTGGAGCGAGACCCTCCAGAGCTGTCGCGAGCGTCGCTGGGTGGAGGGGCCCATGGGGCACGCGGTGACGACGTCGTGGGCGTTGATGGCGCTCGCGGCCACGGGTGACGGGGAGTCAGAGGCCGCCCGCCGGGGTGTGGCGTGGCTTCGCGCGCGGCAGGGCGCGGATGGCCGGTGGCCTCCCGAGCCCCTGGCGGGCGTGTTCAACCGCACCTGCGCCATCCACTACGACACCTACCTGCGCATCTTCCCGCCGTGGGCGCTGTCACGTTGGGGGAACCTCATGAGTTAGCCTCCCAGCCCTTCTGCTAAGGCTCCGCGGATGAACGGACAGGAACGAAGACTGACGTGGATGCGGTGGATGGGACCCCTGGCGCTTTCGCTGGTGAGCCTGGGATGCGCTGGGGCCTCGACCCGGCCCGAGGCAGAGGGGGCGCGGGTGACGCTTGCCTCCGTGGATCCGGCGTGTTCGACGGAGAAGAGCACGCAGTGTCTCTGCGTGGGGACGCCCGGCGCGGCGGCTCTCCAGCTTGAGGAGATTGGCGTGGATCTGAACGCCCTGAAGACGGGCGGGGTGCCCTGCGTCCAGGGCGACTTCGACGAGGATGGCCAGCCGGACTACGCCTTCCCGGGCAAGGGCTACTCGTGCAACCAGCCCGTTCCGGTGCGGGTGCTCTTCACGAAGGACGGACAGGTCCGGGACGTGCTCGCCCTGTCGCGCGAGGTGAGCTGCCTCCAGCTCTACGCTCCCCGGTCCACACCCGGCCCCCACGGCGAACCCGCGACCGAGCGCCAGGGACTGGTCGACTGGGGCGAGGGCAACGCCACGTGGGTCTACCTGCTCGACGGCAAGCAGTGGGCCGCGACCACCCATCCCTCTGAATCACGCTGAATCAGGGCGCTGTAACCTTTCGCCGTCCTCCGTCGTGGTGCCCGTGAAGCCCCTGGAATTTCCCGGGTGCGCGGACGGAGGACGGGCATGCAGGCGATGAAGGTGGCGGTGATTGGCGGAGGGCTGGGCGGGCTGACCGCCGCGGCGCTGCTGGCGCGCGGTGGCTGCGAGGTGACGCTGTTCGAGCGCTCGAAGCACCTGGGCGGACGGGCCCAGACTTCGGACGTGGAGGGCTTCCGCTTCAACCTGGGGCCGCATGCGCTGTAC
>NZ_RAWI01000046.1 GCF_003612125.1 Corallococcus praedator | reverse complement strand
GTCCTTGCCAGAAGGTTCCTGTTGCCGTCCAATGGTGCACAAACCAATGATTGGCGCGGGGCGTCAACAGCGCGGGAGCCGGGAGGGGACCCGGCGGCGTCACGGCTCGGGGTTCTGCTTCGGTTCGTTCGGGGGAGTGGCCCGAGCGACCGGGGGTCCCTGCATCGCCGCGCGCAGCCGCCCGTCGAGTTCCTGGACCAGGATGCCCAGCAGTTCGTAGGCCTTGCGCGTGAAGAGGCCGACGAGCAGGCCCGCGAAGGCCATGCTGTAGGGGTTGAAGTGGGGAACGTCCCCGCTCAACTCCATCATGAAGACACTGCGACCGCCGCGCAGCGACAGGAACGCGACGAACCCCGACGCCAATCCCAGGACCACCTGCTTCGTCGCGAACCGAGCGCCTCCCTCCCGCAGCATCGCGATGATGGCGCCGACCAGCGCGCAGCACGCCACGACGAGCGCCAGCAGGTAGTCGGTTCGCGCATGCTCCAGGGGAATCTGGGCCCAGAAGTTCTGGAGCTGGCGCCCCAGGCTTTCGACCCAGGGGGGCTCGGGCAGGGCCGCGGTCGCTTCATTTCCAGGGGGAGGCTGCGCGGAAGCGCCTGACTGCGGATCCATCCCGTCAGGGAACGTCAGCCGTGCTCTCACCTTCCTCACGTTCGACCGCATCTCCTCCAGGATGAGCGCAGCGCCCTTTCTCGATGCGCCCGCGCCGCGGACCGACAGGGAATCAATCTGGCTTCGCGACTCCATGGCGTAGCCATGAATCCAGGCCACCCCCAGCAGATGCCGTTGTGTGGAGTGGTTCCGCGCCTCCTGCGCCGCGAGCAGCACCGCGCCTGACTTCATGTCCGTGTCTTGAGCCGCGCCCAGAGGCATGGGTGGGGAGGAGATCTGGCTCATCAGCAGCGCGGTCTCCTCCCGCTCCAGCATGTCCACCTCCGCCCGGGCCTGCTGCCGCGAAGAGATTTCCGCGATGGAGGCAATCGCCAGGACCGCGCTCAAGAGCAGCAGGCAGAGCGTCATTCCTTCCGACACCCGCTGGACGAAGAAGAGCCCCATGGCCCGCAGCGAGGCGAGCACCGTGGGCATCGGTTCGACCGACAGACCACTCGGGGCAACGGAGGGGATGGGAGGAACGACCGTCACGATGGGCGCGTTGGACGCGGGTTCGGTCCTGCCGGATTTCTCGCCGCTCGACTTGGCCATCATTCCCCCCTGCGGAATGCGTGGAAATTACCACACCCCTCTTCCACGCCGCAGCCACGGGTGAAGCCTCACACCTGCCATTCCCCGCTACGCGGCGGGGGCGGCCGCCGCGGCGAGCAGCAGGTCGATGTCCACGGGCTTGCGCAGGTAGGAGCGGGCGGCGAGGACTTCTCGGCGGCTGTCGAGCTGCGGATCGGCGCTCATCACCACCACCGGGATGTGGGCGAAGCGCGCGTCAGCCCGCTGCTCGGTGCGGAACTGGAACCCGTCCTTCACCGGCATCATCAGGTCCAGGAGGATGAGGTCGGGCGGCGGTCGCAGCGTCTCCAGCAGGGTGAGCGCGTGCGCCCCATGATCCGCGCACACCACCGTGTGCCCTTCTTCTTCCAACAGCTCACGGATGGATTCCCGGATGTAGAAGTCGTCCTCCACCACGAGGATGCAACGGCTCATGCCCGGCTCTCCCGCGCCGTGGCCCGTTCAGGAGGACGGGCACTCGCGGCGTCACGGGGCAGGAGTACCACGAAACATGCGCCCCCTTCCGGCCCCGCCTCCACCGAGATCCTCCCGCCGTGGGCCACGACGATCTGCTTGGAGATGAAGAGCCCCAGCCCCAGTCCTCCCGCGTTGCGCGACGCGAGCCCCCGGTCGAAGCGGTCGAAGATGCTCTCACGCTGCGCCTGGGGAACCCCGGGCCCCTGGTCACTCACCTCCAGGCGGACCTGGTCCCCCTGCTCCTCCAGACGCACTTCCAGCGGCGTGCCCGGCGCGTACTTCACCGCGTTGGACAGCAGGTTCGTCAGCACCTGCTCCAGCCGACGCCCATCCCACGTCCCCACGAGCACGGGCGGAACCTCCAGCCGCACCTGACAGCCTGCCTGCGCCAGTTGTCCGGAGAGGCGCTCCAGCACGTCGGAGATGAGCTGCGTGAGGTCCACCTCCTGGAACAACAGGTCGAGCGTGCCCGTCCGGATGCGCGCCACGTCGAGCAGATCGTCGACGAGGCCCGTCAGCCGGTCCACCTGGAGCAATGACACACGCATCGCCTTCGCCAGCTTCTCCGGGCTCGGCATGCGGCCCTCGTCTGGCTTCACGCTCCGCTCGGTCATCTGCAATTGCATCCGCAGCGACGTGATGGGTGTCTTCAGCTCGTGCGAGGCGATGGAGAGGAATTCGTCGCGCGCGCCGAGCAACACCTTCAGCTCGCGCTCCACCTGCTTGAGCCGGGAGATGTCCCGCAGCGTGAGGATGGTCCGCGACGGCTGCTGCCCGATGGCCGGCACGAAGTCCGAGTCCACCACGAGGTGGAGACGTCCACCGGGGGCGTGCCCGACGGCCTCCAGGTCGCGGACCGGCGCATCCAGGGCACGCGCCAGGTTGAACGGCGCCTCGGCCTCGTCGGTGAGCCGGAAGGCGCGGCCGTGTTCCGTGTCATCCAGCCTGCTGGGAAAGTCGCCGTCCGCCAGCTCCTGCGCCGCGTGGTTCGCGAAGGTGAACTGGCGCGAGTCCGGGTTGACGAGCAGCGTGGGCGTCGGGAGGCGATCCAACACCGCCTCCAGCCATTGCTGCTGCTGCGCGAGGTCCTCCGCGTGCGCCTCCTGCTCCGCCGCCCGCATCCGCATGGCCGCCATGGTGAGCTGCGCCTGCACCCGGGCCAGCAGCTCCCGGGCCGCGAAGGGCTTGGTCAGGTAGTCGTCCGCGCCCAGCTCCAGCCCGCTCGCCGTGGCCTCCTCGCCCGCGCGGGCGGACAGCAGGATGACGGGCAGCGTGCGCAGCGCTTCGTCCGCCCGCAGCTGCCGCACCAGCTCGATGCCATCCATCACCGGCATCATCACGTCCGACAGGATGAGATCCGGCCTCGACTCCCGCGCCGAGCGCAGCGCCTCCGCGCCGTTCGGGACCGCCGTCACCCGGTAGCGCCGCTCCAGGAGGCGACGGACATAGTCGCGCATGTCCGCGTTGTCGTCGGCCAGCAGGACCCGAGGGCGGACGCCTCCCACCACCTCTTCGTGGGGAAGGCGCGCCGCCACCGGGGCGTCGGCTCGCGGCCCATTCTCGGAGGCATCATGGAGCGGGGCCTGCGGGGTGGGCGCTCCCGGCGCGGGCTCCTCCACCCAGCGCAGCGACTCCTCGACAAAGGCATCCACGCGCATCGGGTTGGCGGGGGGCTGCGCTCCCGGATCCGAAGCCGGCGCCCCCTTCCAGTAGGCGTTCCCGAGCGGCACGCGGACGAAGAACGTGGAGCCTTCCCCGACGGCGCTGCGCACCTCCACCGAACCGCCATGAAGCTTCGCCAGGTCCTGCACGAGCGCGAGCCCGATGCCGCTGCCCTCGTGGGTCCTCCCCTTCGCCTCCTGCACACGGTGGAAGCGCTGGAACACGCGGCCCAGCTCGCTCTCCGGGATGCCAATGCCCGTGTCCTGCACCGACAGCCGCGCGAAGCCGCCCTCCCGCTTCAACTCGACGCGGATCTCCCCAGCGTGGGTGAACTTGAACGCGTTCGACACGAGGTTGAGGACGATCTTCTCCCACATCTCGCGGTCGACGAGCACCGGCTCCCCGAGCGGCTCCGCGTCCACCACCAGGCGCATGCCCGCGCGCTCCACGGCGGAACGGAAGGCGCTCGCGAGGTCGCGGGTGAGCGAGGACAGGTCGGTGGGCTCCGCCGAGGCCCGGGCACGGCCCGCCTCGATGCGCGAGAAGTCGAGCAGCGCATTCACCAGCTTGAGCAGTCGCAGCGCATTGCGGTGCACGACCCGCAGCTCGTCCTGCACGCTTCCTGGCAGTCCGCCCTGCCGCCCGGCCAGCAGATCCTCCAGGGGCCCGAGCAGCAGCGTGAGCGGCGTGCGGAACTCGTGGCTCACGTTGCTGAAGAACGCGGTCTTCGCCTGATCGATCTCCGCCAGCGCCTCGGCCCTGCGCCGCTCCGCTTCATAGGCGCGCGCGTTCCCAAGGGCCGCGCTCGCCGCCCCACCCAGCATCTCCACGAAGGTCCGGTAGGACTCATCGAGCGGAAGCCGCTGGCTCGTCCCGACGACGAGGAAACCGAGCGGGACCTCCACGCCCGCGACCCGGACCGGCAACACGAAGGCCGTGCCCAGCGGCTCCGGGTACGGGCCCGCGGGGACACGACCGAACCGCGCCTCCAGGTCCGTCACCGGCTCCACCCGTCCACTGCGAGCCGCGCGCGCGAGCGGCCACCCCGACTCCCCGTCTCCATCCACGAGACGGAGGACTTCCGGCGCGAGCGCACCTCCCGCCTGGGTTCCGCGCGTCCCACGCAGCCGGGCCTGGGTGCCGTCGGGCGTCGTCACGTAGAGGAGCGCGAACGGCAGGTCGAAGGCGTACTCCCCCAGCGTCGCGAGAAGCAGGTCGCACGCCTCGTCGAACACCAGGGCCTGCCCCGCGCGATCCGCCACGTCGCGCAGCGCCCGCGTCCGCCGCTGGGCGAGCATCGTGGAGGTGGTCTCCGTCACCGGGTGGAAGATGCCCACCACCTTGCCGAACTCGTCACGGATGGGGCTGGACGAGAAGGTGAAGAAGGTCTCCTCCGGGTAGCCGTTGCGCTCGAGGAACATCCGCTGGTTCTCGAGGTAAGAGGTCTCGCCCGCGAGCGCCCGCTCGAAGGGTTCACCAATGGCGGGCCACGCGGAGGCCCAGGTGACCCGGTAGCTCTCCCCCAGCGCGCGCGGGTGCACCGCGCCGCAGACCCCGCGGTAGCCATCGTTGTAGATCTGGCTGTGGCCGTCCCCCCAGATGATGTTGATGGGGAAGTTCGACGCGAGGCAGAGGCTCACGGTCGTGCGCAGGCTCTGCGGCCACGACTCGATGGGCCCCAGCGGGGACTTCGACCAGTCGAGTGACGCGATGAGCGTGGACATTTCGCCCCCACCCGCGAGCCACTCCAGCTTCCTGGGAAGGGCGCTCATCCTGCTGAAGGTATACGTACGCGGGTACGACGTCACAAGGATGGCGTTGGTACTTCGCGGAGTTGAACTGTCGCGCATTGAACCCGCGCCCGGGACAGACCCGGCCTGACAGCGCCAGGCCACCAGACAGGCGGTCCTGCCTCCCGCCCCAGGGCGGGCGTAGACTCTCCGCCCATGAGCGCTTCCGCCCCGCCCCAGGTCCACTTCCGCACCTGCAACCTCTGCGAAGCGATGTGCGGGGTGCGCATCGAAGTGGCCGACGGTCGCATCACGTCCATCAAGGGCGACGACGCGGACCCGTTCAGCCGGGGCCACATCTGTCCCAAGGCCGTGGCGCTGCGCGATCTGCATGAAGATCCGGACCGCCTGCGCCATCCCATGAAGCGCACCGCGTCCGGTTGGGAGCGCGTGTCCTGGGAGGACGCGCTCGGCGACATCACCCGGCGACTCCATGCCCTCCAGCAGGAGCACGGTCCCCACACCGTGGGCGCCTACCTGGGCAATCCCAACGTCCACAACCTGGGCGCGATGATGTTCGGCCCCGGCCTGCTTCGTGCGCTGCGCTCGCGCAACCGGTTCTCCGCCACCTCCGTGGACCAGCTTCCCCACCAGCTCGTGGCCCACTTCATGTTCGGCCACCAGTTGCTCGTCCCCATCCCGGACATCGACCGCACCCGGTACATGCTCATGCTGGGCGCCAATCCCCTGGCATCCAATGGCAGTCTGATGACCACGCCCGATGTCCGCGCCCGCCTCCGCGCCATCCAGGAGCGCGGAGGCAGGGTCGTCGTCATCGACCCGCGCCGCACGGAGACGGCCGGCATCGCCGACCAGCACGTCTTCGTCCGCCCCGGCACCGATGCGCTCGCCCTGCTCTCCCTGCTGCACATCGCCCTGGGAGAAGGCACCCAGCGCATGGGCCGGCTCGCCGCGTTCGTGGACGGGCTGGACACCATCGTGTCCCTGGTCCGCGACTTCCCTCCGGAGCGCACGGCACCGCACACCGGCATCGCGCCGGACGTGCTGCGCGGCATCGCCCGGGACTTCCTCGCGGCGGAGGGCGCCGTCTGCTACGGCCGCGTCGGCGTGTCCACGCAGCCCTTTGGCTCCCTCTGCCAATGGCTCATCAACGTCCTCAACATCGTCACCGGCAACCTGGACCGCGAAGGCGGCGCGCTCTTCACGCAGCCCGCGTTCGACCTCATCGGTGGGCCACGCGCGCTGGGCGTCAGCCCCGGCAGCCATGGCCGCTGGAAGAGCCGGGTGCGCGGCCTGCCGGAGTCCTCCGGCGAGCTGCCCGTGGCCGTGCTCGCGGAGGAGATCCTCACGCCGGGAGAGGGACGCATCCGCGCCCTCATCACCGTGGCCGGCAACCCCGTGCTGTCCACGCCCAATGGCACCCAGCTGGACACGGCGCTGTCACAGTTGGACCTCATGGTGAGCGTGGATCCGTACCTCAACGAGACCACCCGGCACGCCCACTACATCCTGCCCCCCGCGTCCCTGCTGGAGCGCGGGCACTACGACCTCGTCTTCCACGTGCTCGCCGTGCGCAACACGGCCAAGTACTCACCGCCCGTGTTCGCCGCCGCTCCGGAGTCCCGCCAGGATTGGGAGATCCTCCTGGAGCTCCAGCACCGCCTGGAGACACTGCGAAAGGGCCGCACCGCCCGCGCCACCTTCCAGTACCAGGCCCTCAAGCGTCTGGGGCCAGAGCGCCTGCTCGACCTGGGCCTGCGCATGGGGCCGTATGGCTCGCGCTTCCATCCGCTCAAGAAGGACGGCCTGTCGCTCGCGAAGCTGCGCGCTTCGCCCCACGGCATCGACCTGGGCCCCTTGAAGCCTTCCCTCCCAGGCCGCCTCCGCCACCGCTCCAAACGCATCCAACTGGCTCCGGAGCTGCTCGTCGCGGATGTCGCCCGGCTCCGCGCGACCTTCACGGACGACTCCGCGCCTCGCGAGAACGAATTGCTGCTCATTGGCCGGCGGCACCTTCGCGACAACAACTCCTGGATGCACAACGTGCCGGGACTGATGAAGGGCCGCCCGCGCTGCACCCTCATGATTCATCCGGACGATGCTTCGCGCCTGGGCCTCGCCGACGGCGTGGACGCCACCATCCGCTCTCGCGTGGGAGAGGTCACCGTGCCTGTCGCCGTCACCGCCGACGTCATGCCCGGTGTCGTCAGCCTGCCGCACGGCTACGGCCATCAGCGCTCCGGCATCCGCATGCAGGTGGCGGGCGCGCACGCGGGCGCCAGCATCAACGACCTCACGGATGAGCAGGCCCTGGATGCCGTCAGCGGCAACGCCGCCTTCAGCGGCACGCCGGTGCGGATACGGCCAGCGCTTCCCTCACCGTCCGACTCCGCCACACCAGCCGTGTAATCGCTCTCTCCAGGACAAACCCTGAAAAGTCTTGTCATCAGGATTTTCCTGAAGACTTGCAGTCATGGGTGGCCTCACGACGTCCCGGAGGCCATGGGGTGCGCCGCGACTCATTGGCATACATGGCGGCACTGGCGGCCTGTTTACAGGCAAACAGCCTTCCATTAGGGTCCCGCGCAATGCTGCGTGCGCGAGTCGTTGGTTTGTTCGTGCTGGCGGCGATCCTCGCGGTGCCTGGAATTGCCCGCGCGCAGATCGTGGTCGGCCTCTATCCGGTACAGGGAAAAATCGAGCCAGGGGTCCGCGCGGATGCGGAAGGGCTCATCGCCTCCGGGGTCCGGGCCAGCAACCGGCGACAGGGGTCGCTGGTCCTGCGCGGTCCCGTGCCGTTGAAGGCGTCGTGTGAGCCCAAGCCGACCACGGAGTGTCTGGCGGGGCTCGCGCGTGGAGGCGCCATCATCTACGCCGAGGCGACCGTGGTGGACGGGGTGGCTTCCGTCTCGATGTCGGCCATCACCGAGAGGCAGCACCGGACGGCCCCCGTCAAATTCCGTTTCATCCCCGGGTTCCTGGATCTGCGGCCGGTGCACTATGCCGTCGAGCAGCTCGAGAAGGCCCTCACCGAGCCGACATCGCAGCCGGTCGCGGAGGATGCGGCACAGGGCGTCGCATCCGCCGAGCCCGCGCCCGCGCCTGATATCCGCCCCGAGCCGCCGCCGGTCGCATCTGCGGCCCCCGCGGAGGTGGAACCGCTGGCCGAACAGGACCCGGTGTCGCTCCACGACAAGGCCCGCCCGACTTCGTCCGGGTGGATGCGCAAGACGGGCATCTACGCTTCGATTGGCGGCGCGCTCGTGGCCGGCGCCGGTGGAGTCTTCGGGCTGCGCAGCAAGAGCCTGAACAAGGACCTGTCGCAACGCTACAACGACGGCCGCCTGGTCCCGGCGGACCGCGCGAAGTACGACCAGGCGAAGACGTCCAGCACGCTCGCGAACACCCTGATGATTGGCGGCGGCGTCGTCGCGCTCACCGGTCTCACCCTGTGGGGACTGTCGGGTGTGTCGTTCGACTCGGATGGCGATGGCGGCGGGAACGTCTACGTGAGGGGGCGCTGGTGATTCGTTCGTTCTTGGTGTGGGGTTCGGTGCTGTTGCTCGCGTGCACGAGCACCTCCGAGGGGCTGTGCGACGACGACTCCGGCTGTCTGCCGGGGCTGCGCTGCGAGCAGGGGGTCTGTACCGGGTGCGCCGACGATGACGGGTGCGAAGCCTGGCAGGCCTGCACGTCGAGCCGGCGGTGCGCGCTGCGTCCGGGGATGTGCGCGACCCAGAAGGATTGCAGGACGTGGGAGGAGTGCGGGGCCAGCCACACCTGCCAGTTGGTGGCGGGCTCCTGCCAGTCGTCCGCGGACTGCAAGGACTACGAGGAGTGCAGCGGCCTGACGCGCAAGTGCGTCCCCCAGGCGGACCGGTGCACCACCGCTGACGACTGTGGCGGGGGACTCTGGACGCCGACATGCGGGCAGGACAACCGGTGCGGCGGCACGAGCACGGGAGGGAACGACGTGCTGCTCTGGGGCACGCTCCAGGAGGGCCTCTGCGGCGCTGACGCGATCTCCGGCATCCTGACG
This sequence comes from Corallococcus praedator, assembly GCF_003612125.1. GTDB lineage: Bacteria > Myxococcota > Myxococcia > Myxococcales > Myxococcaceae > Corallococcus > Corallococcus praedator. Next base: position 27,748 of record NZ_RAWI01000046.1, on the reverse strand, counting down.
CCCACGCGCGTGCAGGTGGGCTTCGACTGCGACACCTCCTCCGCCTTCAGTGAGGCGGTGGTCGCCCCCAACGGCCGCGTCTATTACATCGGCAGGGGCGGCAACCCCGATCGGATCAAGATCATGGTTCCGGAGTCCTTCACGCTCAAGGACAAGATCCGCTCGTACCCCGTGGATGGACCCCGGAACGATACACAGGTTCCGTCACCGGCATGCTCCGCCACCCAGGACATCGGGAGCTTCGTCATGCGGGCGGGCACGGGCGCCGTTGCCTACAACTGCTCCCATGGGGGCAACACGTATTACAACAGTGCTGGGGACGTCGTGGCGACCGGGCATCGCCTGCTCGCGTGGAACGCCGCCGGCTACCTGCTCGGCGTCGGCAGCGGCTACGAGCTGTTCGTGCTGGCCCCGGATCAGCAGGTCATTCCCATCACCGGGCTGCCGGGCGACCATCTGGACACCATCGATGCGCGTGCGCATCCGACAGGGTTCATGTTGGCCATGAACCGGACCTCCGGAATCCAGGAGTTGTGGCATGTCGACAACAGCGGCGCTGCCACCGTCCTGGGCACGTACGGTGAGGGCCCGGCGGAAGCCGACAGGGTCAGCTACGGAATCCTGGACGCCGGGGGCGCCCTCTATTCGAGGAGCAGCCCGAGGGAGGATGTGGGGATCACCGACCTGGTCGTCAAGCGGCCGCCCGACGGCTCCCGTGGCACGATCATCTACTCCGAGAAGTCCGCTCCGACGCCGGTGAACGCCGCGGCGAACTACGAGAAGGTCTTCAACTTCATGCACGCCTCGCATCTCTTCGCGGGCCCGTAACGGAGGCCCGTCAGCTCAAGCCGCCGCTGGGACGGCCGGCGCAACCACCTGCGCCGCCGTCACCTTCCGGGTCCGCCACACCAGCGGCGTGAGCGCCCCCACCAGCACGAACACCGCCTGCACCGCGTGCGCGAGCACCGCGATGGACATGGCCTTCGCCGCGGAGGTCCCCATCGCCCCCGCCGCCAGCGAGAACACGCTGTCCGTCACGCCCACCTGCCCCGGCACCAGCGAGCCCAGGGCCAGCGCCACCAGGTAGAGCCCCTGCGTGAAGAGCGCCTGCACCACCGTCGCGTCGATACCCACCGCGTGCGCCAGCACCGCGTACTGCATCACCTGCAACACGCGGCTGCCCAGGAACGCCAGCATCGGCCGCCACGGACACAGCCCTCCGGCGCACAGTGAGGCCTGGAACGACTGCGCGTGCGCGCCCCACTTCCCGCACCGGCGCTGCATCCACGCGCCCAGCCGCTTCGCGCGCAGGCCCGCGCGCACGCCCAGGGACGCCAGCAGCAACACGAAGCCGTGCACCAGCATCGCCACCGTGAACGCGGACCAGCCCGTCATCAGGTAGGACGCCACCGCGCACGGAAAGGAGATGAGCCCTCCGGCCCCCAGCGACGCGGACTGGGACGTGGCCGCCGCCGCCGTCGCCGCCGCGCCCCCCGCGTAGGGCGTCAGCAGCGTCGCCTTCGTCGCCTCCGCCGCCGCGCGGCCCGCGGGCGCCATGCTCGACACCGCCGTGCCAATCAACTGCGCGCGCACCAACACCGACAGCGGCACCTGCCCCGCGCGGGCACCGTAGGACAGGCGCGTCGCCGTCGCGTCGCACCCCTGACGTCCCAGCTCGATGAGCACCACCCAGGGCAACAGCGGCATCGCGGTCAGGAGCGTGGTCTTCAGCTCACCGGCGCCCGCCTTGTTCACCATCGCCGTCAGCATGCCCAGGCCGCCGAGCGCGAAGACGGGCTTGAGCACCGTCAGCAGCCTGCGCTTCCAGACGCACGGTTCGGCTGCCCGCCCTTCTGGAACGACCGCCAACGGTCCAGCCAGGGCCACTTCGTGGTGCACGCTGTTCACACTCGCCCCCCTCGCCCATCCCCACGTGCCCCACCGAGGGGTCCATTTCTGAAGCTGTGCAGCCCTCGCCGCCATGGCGAGGCCTGACTGTCGACGGCTGGCAGCCCCCCCATGGCTCGCGTTCGGGGGTGGACAGACCCGCGTCTCCCCAGGGTCGGAATGGAGCCTTCGTGGATCCACGCGACGGCCCGTCCACACCGCCCGTGGGCCTGCTTTGCACGCTCGGCAGCAGGGCCGAAGGCGGTTAGGGTGGCGCCGCCTTCAGTCAGGCTTCACGCGGGAGCATGCAATGAAAGCAGTGCGCTTCTCGGCCTTCGGTCCGCCCTCGGACGTCGCCCAGGTGGTGGAGGAATCCCCCGCGCCGCTCCAACCCGGCGAGGCGCGACTGGCCGTCCTCGCCACGCCCATCAACCCCTCTGACCTGCTCACCCTCTCCGGTGAATACGGCGTGCTGCCCAAGCTGCCCGCCACCCCGGGCAACGAGGGCGTGGGCCGCGTGGTGGAGGTAGCGGGCTCCGACGCCGTGGCGGTGGGCGACCTGGTGTTCCTGCCGCTGGGCGCGGGCACCTGGCGCACCCACCTCACCGCGCCCGCCGCGCAATTGCTGCCCGTGCCGCCGGGGTTGGACCTGCTCCAGGCGAGCATGCTGCTCGTGAATCCGCCCACCGCGTACCTGATGCTGCGCCAGTTCGTGACGCTCCAGCCCGGCGAGTGGGTGGTGCAGAACGCCGCCAACTCCGCCGTGGGCCGCTACCTCATCACCCTGGCGCAGGTGATGGGCTTGAAGACCGTCAACGTGGTGCGCCGCCAGGACCTGGCCGGCGAGTTGAAGGCCCAGGGCGCGGACGTGGTGCTGCTGGACACGGATGAATTGCCCAAGCAGGTGCGCGACGCGACGGGCGGCGCGAAGGTGCGGCTGGGCATCGACGCGGTGGGTGGGGAGTCGTCCCGGCGGCTGGGCGACTGTCTTTCCACCGGCGGCGTGCTGGTGAACTACGGCGCGATGAGCGGCAAGGGCCCCAAGCTGTCCGCGGCGGCCACCATCTTCAAGGACGTCACCCTGCGCGGCTTCTGGCTGGTGCGCTGGATGCGCAACGCCCCGCGCGAGGAGCAGAACGCCACCTTCGCGCGGCTCGCGGAGCTGATGTCCGTGGGCACGCTGCAGGCGCCCGTGGACGGCACCTTCCCGCTGGAGCGCATCCACGACGCGGTGAAGCGCGCCCAGGAGCCGGGCCGCAACGGGAAGATCATCCTGACCCCCAACCCCTCGGCCTGAAAGCTTGAAGGGCCGCCCCCTCCCCCACGGCATTGAAGGAGCAACGACCATGAAGCGAGTCGAAGGCAAGGTGGCACTGGTGACCGGCGGCGCGGGAGGCCTGGGCGCCGCGTCCGCGCGGATGCTCGCGCGCGAGGGCGCGAAGGTGGTGGTGACCGACCGGCGCGAGGCTGAAGCGCGCGCGGTGGCGGAGTCGCTGGGCGACGCGGGGCTGTTCGTCGCGCTGGACGTCACCCAGGAGGCCCAGTGGGAGAACGCCATGGCGCGCACCCTGGAGAAGTTCGGGCGGCTGGACGTGCTCGTGAACAACGCGGGCATGGGCATCGTGAAGGACATCGAGACCATGTCGCTGGACGAGTGGCGGCTGGTGCACGCGGTCAACCTGGACGGCGTCTTCCTGGGCTGCAAGCACGGCATCGCCGCGATGCGCAAGAGCAACGCGAAGGGCTCCATCATCAACATCTCCTCCATCGCCGGCATCGTGGGCGTGGGGCAGTTCCCCGCGTACAGCTCCAGCAAGGGCGGCGTGCGCCTCCTGTCCAAGTCCGTGGCGCTGCACTGCGCGGCCAAGGGCTACGGCATCCGGTGCAACTCCGTGCACCCGGGCTACGTGGAGACCGCCATGGTGGAGGCGCTGGCACAGGCCGGCGGTCAGGCGGAGAAGACGCGCGCGCGCATGCTCAAGGGCATCCCCCTGGGCAGCTTCGGTGAGCCCGACGACGTGGCGAACGCGGTGCTCTACCTCGCGTCGGACGAGTCCAAGGTGATGACCGGCGCCGAGGTCATCCTCGACGGCGGCGCCACCGCGCAGTAACGCGGGGCGCGGGCGCCCGGCTCACGCCCAGGGCGCCTGGAGCAGTTCGGAGAAGCGGATGGCCAGCTCCGGCCGGCCCACCATCGCCTGGCCCCAGGCGTTCGCCTGCGTGGCCCAGGTGGCGGGCGTCAGTCCCACGACCTCGAAGAGCTTCAGCACGTCCGCGCCCCCCTGCAGCGCCTTGAGCATCCGCGCGTATTGCAGGAGCGTGGGCAGGGACGTGCCGGGGAAGAGCACCTCCCGGTCCAGCGGGCGCGCGGGCACCTGGGGCTGGAGGTCCGTCATCAACATGCGGGCATTGGCCAGGGCCCGGGCCTGCTCCTTCCCGTGCTCCACCAGCCGGGCGGCCTCGCGGGCTTCGGCGGCGCGGCGCTCCTCCTCGGCCCGGCGCTCCTGGTCGCGGCGGCGGGACTCGGCCACCTGGCGTTCGATTTCACGTTCGCGCTCGCGCTCCTCGTGCGCGCGGCGGCGGTCGCGACGCTCGCGCATCATCCGCAGCGCGTCGTGCGTGTCGTCCAGGAAGTCGCGGTGGATGTTGGACTCCTCCGGCGGCGACGGCGTGGTGCGCACGCGCTGCTCGAAGGCGGGGAGGCGCGACTCGAAGTACGCCAGCTCCGCCTCCATCTCCTGGAGGTGGCGCGGGTCTTCTGACTCCACCCCGTGGAGCAGCGCCCAGGCCCCCTTGGACACGGAGAGGGACGCGGTGCGCGGGCGCGTGCCCACGGTCTCCTCCGCCGCGGCCCAGAGGGCTCGCAGCCTGCGGGGCAGCACGTCCAGCGTCACCTCCGCCAGCAGTTGCTCCGCGTGGGGATAGAGCCCCACGGGGTCCAGGCGCCACCACGCCTGGAAGCGCACCAGGGCGTCGGGCTCCGCCTCGCGCTGCTTCTCCCACAGGCGGTCGCGCCAGCCGGCGAAGGCGGCGAGCAACGGGCCGCGTTCGAAGGGATGGGATTGGAAGCGCTGCCAGACGGCCTCCACCAGGACCTCGCGTCCGGAGTACGCGCTCCACTGCCGCGCCACGCGGGACATGGGGGCCACCAGGAGGTGCTGATCCGGTCCCTCCCAGACCGCCATCAACAGCCGGGCCGCGTGTTCGACGCCGGAGGCGGGAAGGCGCGCCTGCTCGCGCCGCGAGGGGAACATCACCAGGGCCTCCAGCAGGGCCTCACCGCTGTATGGGTCGCGAGCCCAGTCGTTCAGCCGCCGCTGTTCATCCACCCCCGCGTGGTGGAGGAAGTGCACGAAGAGGAAGTCCTTGAAGCACGCGATGCGGTCCTTCTCCGCGCCGCGCTCAATCGCATGCACCGTCTCCTCCAGGAAGCACCACATCGCCTCCGTCTCCTCCTCCTCGGGAGGCTCGGCGGTGTCGCCGGGGGTGGCGGCCCAGCCGAAGAAGTGCAGCGCGGTCTCCGCGGGCAGGTCGCGCAGCACCGAGCGCGCCCAGCGGGCCCAGCGCTGCTGGTTCTCCAGCCCCCAGGCGTGGAAGGACTGCCGCTTCGCGAGGCGCAGGAGTTCATCCGCGAGGGAACCGACGGTGCGCACGGACACGGTGAGCAGCGCGTCCAGGGCCCCTTCGGGCGGGGGGAAGGGCAGGTCCCTGAGCACCTCCTGCACGAAGCGCTCGTTGCCCTCGCGCTTCAGCCGGGGGAAGAGCAGCGGTGAGCCCCACCCGCTCAGCGTGCGCCGGACGAAGGTGACGGTGTCCGCGTCCGGCGAGTCCAACGCCTGCGCCACCTCCACCTCGTCCCGCAGGGCCAGCGCGCATTCGAAGCGCACGTCCAGGTCGGTGCCATAAAGGCCCTGGTGCAGCGCGGCCGACACGACGGAGGGGGGCGCCTCTCGCGACACCCGCGTCCAGGCGACGGCGGCGCGCGCGCCGATTCCGGGCACGTCCAGCACGCCCAGGGCCAGCAGGCGGATCCGCTCGCGCTCGTCGGGGGTGAGCCGGACGGGGAAGGCGTTGCGCCAGCGCGTCAGGGCCAGCATCGCCTCCACCGCCATGCGCCCGTCCTGGTGCAGCAGGTAGCGCACCGTGGCGCGCGCGTCCTGGGAGGCCGTGCCTTCGTGCACCCACGCGAGCGCCGCCAGGTTGCGCAGGTCCGCGTCCGGCGCCTTGTTGGACAGGTACGCGAGGGAGTCCGGCAGGGGACTGAACGGGGCGATGCGCTCGGTGAGGAGGACTTCGTCCATGGGCAGGGCGGCCGCCCAGGCATCCTCCATGTCGAGCGAGAAGCCGCGTTGCACCAGCCGGGACTCGATGCGCCGCGCGTCCTCGATGAGCCGCAGCGCCACGCCCCATTGCCGTGCATAGCGGGCCGCCAGGGCTTCCACCTGGGAAGGGTCCAGCGCGGCGGTGCGGGCCGCCAGGGCGAAGCGGTCCACCCCGGACTTCAACAACTCGCGCGCGGCGCCGTAGCGCTCTGGCGGGACGGGGCCACAGAAGCAGTGCGGGCAGGCGACGTCGGACGGGATGAAGCGGATGCATCCGGGGCAGCGCACCTCGGCGCCCCGGCGCACGCCGCTGTCGAGCGGGGCGGACATGCCCCGTGTCTACTCCGTCGGAGGTCCTTCGTGCACCCCGAGGGAGTGCTGGCGCCGGAAGTGGCTTCAGGGTTCGGCCACCGCGGACTCCGCGGCCAGGGGGGAGGCAGCGGCTTCCCGCTGCGCCTTCTCCGTCCACAGCGCCCGGAAGCGCTCTTCCATCCGCGCGCCCAGCGGCTCCGAGTCCAGATACAGGCTCGTCTCGTCGTAGCGGGTGAACGAGCTCAACGTCCAGTTGTGGCTGCCCATCACCAGGTGCCTGTTGTCCACCAGCACCAGCTTGGAGTGCGTGAGTCGGCTCGCCGTGTCGTAGCGCACCGGCACCTTGCGGGCCGTCAGCGCCTGGAAGGCCGGCAGGTTGATGATGCGGGAATGATAGACATCCCCCTTCGCGTCCTGGTCCAGGATGACCTTGACGTCCACGCCGCGCTCATGCGCCGCGATGAGCTTTTGCAGCAGGCCATGTGTGGGGTATTTCGCATCCACGTACCGGAAGAAGAAGAGGACGACCCGCACGGAGCGCGCCGCTTCTGAGAGCAGACTCTCCACGAACTCCGGGTACTGGCCGTGCCTCAACAGCACACCCGCCCGGACCGTGCCGGAGGTGTCCTCGGCGTGGGCACGGGCCTGCTCCAGCCGTTCCTGTTCGGTCCGCGCCACGCTCGCCCGCGTGTCCCCCAGACGCCGTGCCACTCCGTAGGGGTGCTCCCGCGCATCCCGCAGGGCCTCCTCCAGTTCCATCAGCACCTGCGCCACCGGGCCCTGTCCCCGCGCGCGACGCCACTGGAACGAGCCACCGCTGGCGGCCACCCATTGCACGTACCGGGCGAAGGAGGGCTCCTGGACGAACGCCTCCAGCGCCTCGCTCCGGAACACCGGCGGGCGCTCCTCCAGGAGGAGCCGCCCGCGAAGCTGCTCCAGCCCCTTCACGCCCAGGCCCTCCACCCGCAGCAGGGACTCCAGCGTAAGGAAGGGGCCGTGCGCGCGGCGGTAGCTCACGATGCGCTCCGCCAGCACCCGCCCCAGGCCCGGCAGCCCTTCCAGCTCCTCCGCGCTGGCCGCGTTCACATCCAGGGCATCCACCCACTCGTGCGGTGTCACGAAGGGCAGCGCGGACGTGTCAGCCTCCTCGCGCACGGGCCTGCTGTAGCGGGCGGACGCGGCGCCTTCCTCCAGCGCACGGGCGTAGCGGCTCATCCGCCGTTGCAGCACCTCCCGGGCCCGGCGCAGGGCGAACTGGCGCGCGATGTCCTCGTCGGAGGCCTCATCCAAGACGAGCTCCCCGCCACGCGCGCGGCTGAGTTCCACCAGCAGCCCGGTGGCCCGCTCCAGCTCGCCCGGCTCCCACCGCACCTGCTCCGACCAGCCACGCACCATCGGCACGAACCACTCAGGACGCATGGGTTGCCTCCGCTTTGCGCGCACCCTCGGTCCAGAGCCGCTCGAAGTCCTGCCCCAGCCCCATCGCGAGCTGCGGGGAGCTCACCGCCAGGGAATCCTCATGGCTCACGTGGAAGGCGGAGTGCGTCCAGTTGTGACTGCCCAGCAACACCCGGTCATCCACGATGACGAACTTGCTGTGGGTGCTCACGTGACGTTCGGAGTGGAAGAGCCGCACCGGCAAGCCCAGCTCCCGCATGTAGAGCGCGGAGGTGGTGTTGGCGATGTGGACCTCCGGCGTGTCCGACACCCCCACCAGCACCCGTACGTCCACGTTGCGCCACCGCGCCTGGGCCAGTTGCTCCACCAGGCCCCGCACCGACCGCAGCGGATCCCTCAACACCCGCGTGTCGATGATGAAGACAGACACCCAGAGCCGCTTGCGCGCCAGCGCGAACCAGCTCGCCGCGAAGGGCGCGTAGTCCCCGTCGTGGAGCAGCGTGCCTTCAGACACGGGAAAGGCCTCGAAGCTCATGGCGCCTCCGCGGTCACGGTCGCCAGCCGCTCCCGCAATCCCTGCTCATAGTGTCGGTAGGTGAGGAGCAACCGGCGCGTGAAGTCCTGGTACGCCGCCAGCGCCAGGGAGACCCGTGGCGCCGCCTCCTTCTCCGAAGGGGTCTTCGCCTTCGCCTCCTGTTCGGCCTGGAAGACCAGCGCCACCTCCTGCCAGGAGAGCGTCGCGAGCTGTTCGTGGATGAGCAGGCGGTGCTCCTCCAGCAAATCCTCGATGGCTTCCAGCCGTTCGTATGTGGGGGGCATGGGCATGGGGGACGTCCTCGCTACATGCTGCCCGCTTCCTCGAGCAGCAGTTGGAGCATCCGTTCGAAGTCCCGCAGGGCCTGGTCCTCGGGGCTGGTGGGCGCGTAGGGGTCGCCGAAGTCGAACAGGTCGATGGACGTGCTGTCGCCTGGCAGGGCGTTGGGGTCGAACTCCGGGTCCAGGTGGAGCATGTCCGCGAAATTTCCGAGGTTGGGATAGCCCATCAGTGGACCTCCTCCCGTTCCTCTTCGGGCAGGTACGCACGGAGGGTGGCCTCGACGAGTGCCTTCAATTCCTCCGGGGTCCACGCCAGGGTGGACGCACGGAAGAAGCGGCGCGTGACGGGGTCCTCCACCTTCTCCCAGTCATACAGTTGCTCCAGCCGGAGCTGGACCAACTGCTCGCGCGTCATCGTCATCGCCAACCGGCGCAGCTGCTCCCTGAGGAGCTGCTCGAAGCGGGGTTGGAGGGGGACCACCAGGAGTTCCATGCAGGAAATCTGGGAGGTGCTCCAGGGCCTTCAAGAGACGGCCCAAAGGAGGCTTCCCTGCCCGGCCCCGCGGGACGACAAGGCCCGCACCGGCCTGCGAGCGTGCCGAGCGTCCGCTGCCGTGCGTGGGCCGAGGGCCTACCCTCTGGTGTGCGCTTCGGGGTGGGAGCAAGCCCCCCCAGGCGCTGCCTGCGAAGGCATTGGAAACCGGGGGTTCGCATGGAGCGCCTTCTCACCCGCGATGCGCGGATGGCACCGGCACGGGGTGTCTGGCATGGCAGTCGCGCTGCTCCCCGGTGGCTCCACGGCACGCTGCCAGGAGCCTGGGTCGCGCTCCTCTTCGCGTGTCTGTCCTTCACCCCTTCCCTGCTGCCGCGCACCGGACCCTTCCAGGGCTTCGTCAGCGGCATGAGCGCGGCCATCGGCTACGGGCTGGGGGTGATGGGCGCATGGCTGTGGCGTGAGTTCGCCCACCGCCCCGCGAGGACGCCGCGTCCCCGGGCATGGCAGGGCTTCTTCGTGGCGGGCGGCGTGGCGCTGGTCGCCGCGCTGCTGCTGGGCTGGCAATGGCAGAGGCACATCCGGGAGCTCATGGGGATGCCCCACCCGGGCAGCGTGGGCTACCTGTTCGCGCCGGCCATCGCGGCGTTCGTGTTCTTCCTGCTGCTCTTCGTGGGACGCGGCCTGCGCGCGGTGTATCGCGGGCTGGATGCGCGGCTCGCGCGGCACATCGGGCCTCGCGCGGCCCGCGCGATGAGCGTGCTGGCGGTGGTGGCCCTCACCTTCCTGGTGGCCAGCGGCCTCTTGAAGGACGGCCTCATCTCCATGGCGGACCGCACGCTGGCGCTGCAGGACACGACGACCGAGCAGGGGGTGTTCCAGCCCGACACCGCGCTGCGCTCCGGTGGCCCCGGCTCGCGGGTGGAGTGGGAGTCATTGGGACGGGAGGGACGCAACTTCGTGGGACGCGGCCCCACCGTGGACGAACTCTCCCGGTTCAGCGGAACGGACGCGAAGGAGCCCATCCGCGTGTACGCGGGCTATGCGTCCGCTCCGGATGCGGAGGGCCGGGCCGAGCTGGCGGTCCAGGAGCTGGAGCGGACCGGCGCCTTCCAGCGCGCGCACCTGCTGGTCGTGACCACCACGGGCAGCGGCTGGGTGGTGCCTGAAGCCGTGAATGCCTTCGAGTACGTGACGGGCGGCGACTCCGCCATCGTCGCCACGCAGTACTCACACCTGTGGTCGTGGCTCTCCGTGCTGGTGGACCAGAAGAAGGCCCGCGAGGAGGGCCGCGCGCTCTTCGATGCGGTGTACGAGCGCTGGTCGCGGCTTCCCGAAGGTCAGCGCCCGAAGCTACAGGTGTTTGGCGAGAGCCTGGGCTCCTACGGCGGGGAGACCGCGTTCAGCGGCGAGCGGGACCTGGCCAACCGCACCGACGGGGTGCTGTTCGTGGGACCGCCCCACTTCAACACGCTGTATCGCGAGTTCACCGACCAGCGTGACCCCGGCAGCCCCGAGGTGGAGCCCCTCTACCGGAACGGTCGCACCGTCCGCTTCAGTCGCCGGCCGGGCGAAGCCATCCCTCCCGCGAACGCACCCTGGGGGCCCTCCCGCGTGCTGTATCTGATTCATCCCTCCGACCCCATCATCTGGTGGAGTCCCGGGCTCATGGTGAAGCGGCCGGACTGGCTGCGCGAGCCCCGAGGCCCCGACGTGCTGGGCGCGATGGTGTGGATTCCCTTCGTCACGTTCTGGCAGGTGACGGCCGACCTGCCCCTGGGGATGAAGGTGCCTCCCGGCTACGGCCACGTCTACACCGGCGAGCACGTGGATGGCTGGGTCGCGCTGTTGCAACCCAAGGGCTGGAGCGCCGACAAGTCAGCGCGCCTGCGTGAGCTGTTGAAGCCGGAGCCGTGAAGTGACGGGACTGGAAACACCTCGGCCCCGAAGGCGCGTGGGATTCGCGCTTCCGGGGCCGGGGTTCACTCATTCAGACGGGCCGCGAAGGGCGGTTCAGTACCAATCCCAGTAGTCGATGAAGATGATGATCGTGGTGCCGTTGGGGCAGTGGTAGATGATGATCAGCGAGTGGTGGTAGCGGGAGAGCTGATCAGGCCGCCCACCCATGAGGTTCGTCTGCCGGAACTGCGCGTCCACCGTGGTGCGCGCGAAGGGCAGCGGCTGCGGCACCTCCACGGAGGAGGTCTGCATCGTCGCGGGCAGGCGGGCCACGGCCTTGCCGGACGCGTCGATGACGTCCACCTCACCGCGGTACTCGCCCACCTGGATGTCCTCGGCGGCCGCACGCGCGCGCAGCTTGTAGTAGCCGGCGGGGATGCCCGCCTGCGGCGCGTCCAGGTAGGTGAAGCCGAAGTCCGCGCCTTCGGGCAGCGCGGAGGCGGGGACCTGCTCGAAGCCGGCGATGCTGCTGCCAGCGAACGTCATGCCGTCCTTCGACACGACGACGGTCTCTTCGGGGTTGATGTCCACGCCGGCCTCTTTGGCCGCTGCATGCAACTGGGCGCGGGGGTCCGTGCACTCCAGCGTGGGAGCCTTCGGGGCGTCGAGGCGCGGCAGGTACGCCGCCAGCCGCTCACCGGCGATGGCCGTGGTGGAGGTCAGGACCAGCGCCGCGACAAGGGAGAACGCCTGGACGAACTTTCGAGTCATGGGGGCACCTTCTGGGAAATGACGAGGAGGGAAAGGCGTTCCCGTGGGGGACACGGGAACGCCACTCGTCGTTTCGGGACCAGTGCATCCCAGATGCCAATCACAGCTCAGGGACGACGCTGCTTCCAGGGCCCGCGGGCTGTGACAGGAATGGCCACACACAGCGCCGGATTCGTAGCGCATCCCGCTACACGCGGAAGGCCCTGAATCCAGCCCGTGCCGGACATCAGGGCGTGCGCACTTCCTTCTGGAGGGTGAAGCTCTCCAGGCCGAACCCCTGGAGGCTGACTTCACGGAGCGTGCGGGACTTGAGCGCGACGCCCTCGGGCTGGACGGTGACGAGGTCCACCGCGACCGAGAAGGTGCGGTCGGGGAAGCGGACAGGGCGGGGGTTCGGGAAGTCCAGGCCCGGCGTGCAGGTCTCCCCGTTGGGGCCCTCGATGACACTGTGGCCGCTGCTCCACTTGCCTGGGAAGGCCACCAGCCGGGAGGCCTGCGCGATACCGCCCGGACCCGCGAGCTTCTCCTGGACGGGCACCACGCCGAAGCGTTCGAAGGCCAGCTTCCCGCCGTTGTAGCCCCTCACGGTGTAGGTGGACGCGCCGTGGACCGAGGGGTCCACGTAGAGGGCGCCCAGGTCCTCTTCCTTCGAGCGCGCGACGACCACCCGCTCGAGCAGCTCCGGGGCGCCGTCCGGCTGGGTCCCGGTGAAGGTCAGCACCATGCGGCTGTCCCAGTCCGGCTCCAGCGGGCTCAGCCAGGCATCCCACCCGGAGGCGTCCTTCAGGTCCAGCGTCACGCCGCTCTGCTTGCCATCCGTGCTCTTGACCACGAGCCCTTCATCCGAGGCGTACAGCTCCGAGGCGTCGAGCGGGCAGTGCTCGATGCCGGAGAACCACGCGCAGCCCTCGCCCTTCGCGTCGCTGGCGATGCCCGGCGTCGCGGCGAGCAGGAGTCCGACTCCCAGTCCGAGTCCGAGTGCGTTACGAACGATTGAACCGCGGTTCTTCCATCGCATGGCCATGCGCGTTGCTCCGAGGAGAGGGGGATGCTGCGCGGGAAAGCGATTGCATCCACCATGCCGCGTGGGCGCCTGGGATTGCGGCCGGGTGAAGACAAACCCGCTGTGTCCGTTGGGACCGTCATGCTTTGCTGTCAGTGTTTTCCTTTCATGGGAGGCAGTGATGGGAGCATTGGACGGGAAGATCGCGGTCATCACGGGCGGCGGCACGGGCATCGGGCTGGCGATCGCGGAGCGCTTCGCGCGAGAAGGCGCGGAGGTGGTCATCGCCGGACGCCGCCAGCAACGCCTGGAGGATGCGGCGGCGCAGTTGGGGCATGGCGTCCGGGGCGTGGTGACGGACGTGGGGGACGACGCGCAGGTGAAGCGGCTCATCGACTCCGTGCCGCGCGTGGACCTGTTGGTGACGTGCGCCGGGGGCGCCGTGTTCGGGCCGGTGGAGGCCGTGCCTTCGAAGGCGTGGAGGGACCTGTTCAACGACCGGTTCTTCGGCCAGCTCTCCGCCTGTCACTACGCGGTGCCGAAGATGGCCGCGGGCAGCGCCATCATCCTCTGCTCCGGCATCGCCGGGCACGCCGCCCTGGTGAACTACTCCGGTGGCGCGGGCCTGTGCGGCGCGGTCAATGCCATGGGCCGCTCGCTCGCGGTCGAGCTCGCGCCCAAGGGCATCCGCGTCAACGTCCTGTCTCCGGGGCTGACCCGCGACACGGACATCGACTGGGGTGTTCCGCCCGAGCAGTTGGGCGCGTTCATGGACGCGCTCGTGAGCAACATCCCCCTCAAGCGTCCGGGCACCGTCCGGGACATGGCGGACGCGGCCTGCTTCCTCGCGACGTGCTCCTACGCCACCGGGCAGGTCATCGACATCGACGGTGGTTGGACCGCGGTCTGAGCGTCTCCTCGGCGTCAGGGCCGTGGTGAATCCATGGCGCCATGACGCGCGTGTCCGGATCCAGGAGGGCGCGGCGGAGCGAACTCCCTCGTGGCCCCTGCGCTCGTGCCCCGTGGCATGGGGGTTGCCTTGGAGGCGCGCCACCACGAGGGGGAGAAGTGAAGATGCTGCGTTTCGGTTGTCTGATGCTGTTGTGGTGGCTCCTCCCTGGCGCGTCCGCGAGCGCCGGGGAGCCTGTGCCGTCTTCGTCCAGCGCCTGGTTCGAGAATCCCGCCCGCACGCGCGGGCTGCTCGGTTCGACCGCGCTTCCGCTGCATGAGGGAGAGGGCTTCATCGGGCAGCAGGCGCTCTTCGCCACCGTCGCGGAGGTGGGCCTGAGCGAGCGCGTATCCGTGAGCGTGGCCTCGGCCGTCCCCGTCGTCGCACTGGCCCGGACCTTCAGCGACGTGCCCTTCAGCCTCATGGGGGGCATCAAGGTGACGCGTCCGCTGACCGAGCGGCTGCATCTGGCGTTCGGCGTCCAGGGAGGCAGCTTCGACAGCGACCTCTACGAATTGCAGACGCTCAACGCCGTCGCGGTCTACGGCATCCTCACGTACGGAACGGGTGACGCCCATGTATCGCTCACGGTCCAGCCCTTCGTCGCCTGGGGAAGCTTCCACTCCGGGAGCGTGATGGTGCTGCCCATGCTGGGAGGCTTCGTCCGGCTGGGGGAGCACTGGGGCCTCGCGGGAGAGGTCGCGCTCTCCCCGGTCGATGGCGTCAGCGGCGCGTTCGGCTTCGCGACGGCGGGCGCGCGGTTCATGGGACGGCACTGGTCGCTGGACCTGGGGGTCCTCGCCGAACAGAAATGGAAGGACGCGGACCGACCCTCCGTGCTGCCCGGAGGCTCATTCCTGTTTCACTGGCGCTGAGCCAACGAAGCACCGGCTGGATGATGCCTCGCTAGGAATCCGTGGCGGCATGACGTGGCTGTCAGGAACCCGTTGAACGCGGTGGGGCGAAATCCCCACCGCATCCTGAGACAGCCTTCCCTGGCATGGGGGTTGCGTATGGGGCGCGCCACCACGAGGGGGAAACAATGACACCACGTTGCATCTGTCTGTTCATGTTGTGGCTGGCCCTCCCCGGCGCTTCCGCCAGCGCCCAGGAGCCGGGCGAGGCGCCACTTCCATCCTCATCCAGCGGCTGGTTCGAGAATCCCTCCCGCACGCGCGGCCTCACCGGATCCACGGCGCTTCCGCTTCACGCGGGAGAGGGTTTCATCGGACAGCAGGCGCTCTTCGCCACCGTCGCGGAGGTGGGCCTGAGCGAGCGCGTGTCCGTGCACCTTGCCTCGGCCATCCCCTTCCAGGTGATGTTCCGTGACACCTCCTTCAGCCTCCTCGGTGGCATCAAGCTGACCACGCCCCTGACCGAGAAGCTGCATCTGGCCTTCGGTGTCCAGGGAGGCTCCTACGACAGCGACTTCCCGGGCTCGTGGGGGCTCTACAACGCCGTCGCCGCCTACGGCACCCTCACCTACGGGACGGGCGACGCGAACCTCTCCCTCACGGTCCAGCCCATCTACGCCTGGGCCACTGACGAAGAGGGGGGCCTGATGGTGCTGCCCATGCTGGGGGGCTTCCTGCGCATGGGCGAGCACTGGGGCCTCGCGGGCGAAGCCGCCATCTCACCGGCGCGAGGAATCGCCGATGCCTTCGCCTTCGCGACGGCGGGCGCACGGCTCATGGGTCCACGGTGGTCCGTGGACCTGGGGGTCCTCGCCGGAATGCAATTGCAGGGACAGGACGTGCCCGCCTTCGTTCCCAGCGCTTCCTTCCTGTATCACTGGCGCTGAAGCCAGCCCCTCACGGCTTTGGCGCGGGCGTCGTCTTCGGCGCGGGCGTCGCCGGGGTGGTGGTCTGGGCCGCCTTCGCCTTGGTGTACGCGGCCACGCGGTTGGTGACTTCGCCCATCAGGTCGTTGGGGATGGGGACGGAGAGGTTGTACTGGGCGATGCGCCACCCGGCGGGCTCCTTCACCAACACACCGCTGCCACGCGCCGGGCCCAGGTTGGGCGTGTCCAGCGCTTCGTCGAACCACGCCGTCTGGCCGTCCTTCGACAGGAAGACGTTGCGCGACACCGACTTGAAGCTCCAGGCCTTGCCCTTGGAGAAGAACGGCTTGGACCACACGCGGAACTGGTCCACCGTCCAGCGCTCCGTCCCGTCCGTGCCCATGAAGACCGCGTCCGGCGTGAAGAGCGCGAAGTAGCGCGCTTCGTTCGCCGCAGCCGCCGCGCGGTGCCAGTCGTCCAGCACCGTGGCCACCGCCACCTTCGGGTCGGCGGGGGCAGGAGGCACGGGCGCGGCGGGGTTGGCGGCGAGCGTCAGCAACAACAAGGAGACGGAAGGCACCGGGTTCACCTCGACGGGATGGGTGTTCGCGGTATGAAGCGGCACGACGTGCCCTGGGTCAAGGCACGCGGACAAGGTGGTGGTGGCGTGGTGCTCGAAAGTTTTCAGGTCGGCACGGGCGACGTGCCCACGGTGCTGCTGCATGGCTTCCTTGGCAGCGGTCGCAACCTGCGCTCGCTCGCGGTCGCGTGGACGCAGGCCGACCCGCGCCGCCGCATCCTCCTGCCCGACCTCACCGGCCACGGCCAGTCCCCCGCCCTGCCCGCGGACGCGGACCTGTCCACGCTCGCCCGCGACGTCGTGGACACGCTGGACGCCCAGGGCTTCACCGGCGCCATCGACTGGGTGGGCCACTCGCTGGGCGGCCGCGTGTCACTCTCCGCGAGCCTCCACGCCTCCGACCGCGTGGGCAGCGTCAGCCTGCTGGACATCGCCCCCGGTCCAGTGCCCCTGGACCTGTCGGAGAGCGGCTTCGTCCTGGACATCCTCATGCAGGCCCCGCCCCGCGCCGACAACCGCCGGGCCCTGCGCGCGGACCTCACAGGACGCGGCCTGTCCGAAGGCCTGTCCGACTGGCTGCTCATGAACCTGGTGCCCGACGGCGACGGCGTGCGCTGGAGATTCGACCGCGACGCCCTCTTCCGCCTGCACAAGCGCGTCAACGTCGAGGACCTCTGGCCCGCCGTGGAGCGCCCCGTCCACCCGCCCCTGCGCTGCATCCGGGGCGGGCGCAGCCGGTACGTGCCGGACGCCGCCGTCGCGCGCCTGGAGGCCGCCGACTGCCCCGTGACCTTCCTCCCGGACGCGGGCCACTTCGTCCACGTGGACAGTGCCCAGGCCGTGCTGGCCTGGCTGATGGCCTGATGGATTCCCAGACCGTCCTGCTCGTGTTCATCGCCGTCGGGCTGGACGGTGTCGCCGGACTCGCGGGCGGCGTGCTGTCCGAGCGCTGGTTGCAGCGCCGGCTGCCCGCACTGGTGGCCTTCGCCGCCGGCACCCTGCTGTGCGCCGTCTTCCTGGAGGTGCTGCCGGAGGCCGTGGCCACGCTCGGGGATTCCGCCTTCACGTGGGCCTTTGGCAGCTTCGTCGCCCTGGCCCTCCTGGAGTGGGCGCTGGGCCATCACCACCACCACGCGGAGGCCGCCGCGGGACACGTGCATGGCCATGCGCATGGGCACACCCATGCGCACGGCGCGCCCACGCTGCCGGCGGCGCTGCTCGCGTCGGATGCGCTGCACAACATCGGAGATGGCGCGGCCGTGGCGGCTGCCTTCCTCGTGTCCCCCAACGCGGGCTTCGCCACCGCGTTCGCCGTCATCATCCACGAGCTGCCTCAGGAGGTGGGTGACTACGCGCTCTTGCGCGCCGCGGGCTGGTCCCGGGCGAAATCGCTCGTCGCGCTGGGCGCGGTGCAGCTCACCGCCGCGGTGGGCGCCGGGGCCGTGCTGGTGGGCACCCGGTACCTGCCCTCGCTCCAGGGCACCGTGCTGGCCATCGCCGGAGGCTCATTCCTCTACATCGGCGCGGTGGACCTCCTGCCGGAGCTGCGCCGGGGCCCGGACTCGCGCCAGCGCGTGGTGGGCTTCCTGTGTGGGCTGCTCCTCATTGGCGGCCTCCACTTCCTGGAGCGATTCCTCGGCGGCCACCGCTGAGCGAGGATGCGGCCCATGCAAGCAAAGTCCGTGATTGTCACCGGTGCCTCCTCCGGCATCGGAGAGGCGCTGGCGGTGGCCCTGGCGGCCCGGGGTGCGAACGTGACGCTGGCCGCGCGCGACGGCGCGGCGCTGGAGCGGGTGAAGGCCCGCTGCGAGGCCGCCGGAGGCAAGGCCCTGGCGGTGCCCACCGACGTGGGGGACCCGGAGGCGTGCCGCGTGCTCGTGGAGCGTGCGGTCGCCGAGTTCGGCGGCGTGGACGTGCTCGTCAACAACGCGGGCATCACCATGCACGCGCGGTTCGAGGACGTGAAGGACCTGGGCCTCTTCGAGCGGCTGATGCGCATCAACTACCTGGGCGCGGTGTACTGCACCTTCCACGCGCTGCCGCACCTCAAGGCGCGCAAGGGATTGCTCGTCGCCATCTCCTCGCTCACGGGCAAGACGGGCGTGCCCACGCGCACCGGCTACGCCGCGAGCAAGCACGCCATGCAGGGCTTCTTCGATTCGCTGCGCATCGAGCTGATGGGCACCGGCACCGACGTGCTCGTGGTGTCGCCGGGCTTCGTGGCCACCGGCATCCGCGCGAACGCGCTGGGCGCCGAAGGCCGGCCCCTGGGACAGAGCCCCCGCGACGAGGAGGGCGCCACCATGGACGTGGACACCTGCGTGGGCCTCATCCTGCGCGCCATGGAGCGCCGCCAGCGCGAGGTCGTGATGACGCTCACCGGCCGCGTGGGGATGGTGCTCAAGCTCGTGGCCCCGGGGCTGCTGGACACGCTGGCCGCGCGCGCCATCCGGGGCAGGAAGGCCTGAGCGGGCCTGGGGCTACTTCTCCATCCTGGACACCATGCCCCACAGGCCATCGAAGGTGGCGTTGCCCACCTGGTGCAGGCCGAAGCCCCAGAGGAAGGCGGACATCCACGCGCCGGAGCCGCCCCACGTGGGGGAGAAGACGTCCAGCAACTGGAGCCCCAGCAGCACCGCGATGATGGACATCATCCCCAGCACCGCGAGTTCCACCTTCCACAGGTCGCCCGAGCGCGGCAGGGGGATCCAGTCCAGGTTCACCAGCGCCTCGGTGCCCGTCTTCGTGGTTCCCGGCGGAGGCAGGGGCGTGATGTTGCCGCCCGCGGGCGCGCCGGGCAGCGGCGGTGGGGCCTCCGCGGGCTTCTGGGAGAAGGGGTCCAGCGTCACGTCCGGGAACGCCTCCAGCGCCGTCTGCCGGGTGCCGATGGACGCGGCCTTCTGTCGCAGCGTCGCGTGGCGCTCGAAGGCCTCGCGGGCCGCGCGGTAGTCGGGCGTGGCCAGGTTCGTCTCCCCCTGGTTCAGGTGCGCTCGCGCCGACTTCAGTCGAGCATCCACGTCCGCCTCCCAGTCGAACTGGGCGCTCAGGTCCCCGCCTCCTTGCAGCCGGGCCGCGGCCAGGGCCTCCTCCAGGTTGTCCACCAGCGCGCGCAGGTACAGCGATTGCGCGGACTGGTAGTACAGGAAGGCTTCGTCCACGCTGGCCGACTTGCGGGCGCGCGCCCTCGCGAGCTGCTCCGCCACGCGCGTGCGCAGCTCCGTCCACTCCTCCGGCGTGAAGCCGCCCGGCAGTTCCCTGCCGGAGAGGGAGCCCTCCAGGTCCGACAGGAGGATTTCGAGGAACGCCTCGCGCGCGGTGTCCACCAGCCGGCGCGACGTCTCCAGGTCGGTGCCCGGAAGCTGCTGCCGCGCCTTCAACACATACATGGGCAGCTCACCCTGGAGCCGGCGGCTCACCGCGTCGTCTCCGCGCTGGGAGACCAGTGTCTGGGATTGCTGCTCCAGCTCCTCCAGCCGTGACTCCAGCACCGCGCGGGCCACGCCTTCCAGGTCGAGCGTGCGCAGGTATTGCGCCTGCTCCGTGAAGTCCGCGGACGTGGCCTGGTCGTTCTGGAGCAGCGTCTCCACCGACTTGAGCTTCTTCTCCGCGTCCAGCAGGGCCATGCCCTTGAGCCCCTCCAACTGGCGCAGGAGGACGGACCAGAGCGAGAACAACTGGAGGCGCGCCTCGAAGAGCGCCAGCACCGAGTCCTGCACCACGAGCCCGCTCAGCGGCCGCTGGATGTTCTCCAGCAGCGCGTCCACCTGCCGCCGCAGCGCCGAGGCCACCGCCGCCTCGCGCTCCAGCGGACGGGCGGGCACCAGCTCCTGCAACTTCTGGCGCGCCGCCTCCGCCCGGCTGCGCAGCGTCACGCGCGGACGCACGCGCTGCACGTAGAAGCGCACCGCCGCGGACGTCACCACGCCCAGGAAGATGAGGAACGCACCCCACAGGGCGGGCGTCTTCACCCAGACGGTGAAGGTCTGCTCCACCGGCGCGCCCTGGGGCACGAGCAGCCGCACCGTGCCGGTGTACTCGCCGGACTCCGGCAGGCCGTCCACGTCCAGGCTCAGGAGGCCCGTGCCGTTCGCGGGCACCTGGAACACGCCCCCCGGGCCCATGCCTCCGTCCGCGCTGGCGTCGTCGCCCGACGCGGCCTGTCCGCGAAAGGACCAGTGCGCGTCCTGCGCCTGCACCGGCGCGGCGCCGTTGCCCGCCCCGCCCTCCTTGCGGTCCAGCTGCACCACCGCCGCGGGCCCCACCTCGCCGCCCACGCCCGCCGTCTCCTTGAAGGTCAGCCGCACCGTGGCCTTCCCGGAGAACGGCCCCAGCGTCCAGCCACGCGCGGGCGCCACCGGGTAGAACTGCACCGTCGGGGCCACCGCTACGCGCTGGATGAGGAGCGAGGCCACCTCCCGCACGCCGTCGCCCAGCAGCACGACGCGGCCCCGGTACTCACCGGGCGCGGGCAGGTCCGCCGACAGCGCCACCGTCACCGGCTGCCGCACGGAGATGGGCGCCTCCGTCGCGCCGTCCGTCGCCGTCCCCACGCGCACCGTGACGGGCACCTGCGTGCCGTCCGTGGACAGCAGCGGATCCACCAGCACCGTCACCCGCGTGTCCGCCGGTTCCCCGACCGGAGGCGCTTCGCCTCCGGCTTCCGGAGAACCAGGCAGCAGGTCCACGCGCAGCACCGTCTCCACGTGGGCGGTGGACGTGCGCAGCCGCACCTCGTTGTTGGCGTTCAGCCCCGCGACGTTGAAGCGCGGCGCCGCGAGCGCGAGCGTCGGCAACAGGCAGAGCACCGCCCACGTCAGGCCCACGCTGGCGCGCGGGAAGACGGTCACGGTCGTGCGACTTCGAGCGGGAAGGCCCATGCGACCGACGATAGCAGTCCCCTCCCCCGGCCCCGCACGTCCGTGCACGCGCGCCGTTCAGTCCCAACCCAGGCGGCGCAACACGCCCGGCGGCAGGCTGGCACGGATGGTCTCCAGGGGGATGCCCTCGTCGTCCTCGGCGGATTCGTGGCCGGGGCGCGGGTCGCCGCTGTGGTGCAGCGCGACCAGCTCCAGGTCCTGCGTGAAGCACGGCGAACCGGACGAACCCGGATGCGTGTTGGTGCAGTACGTGATGCGCGTGTGTGAACGGTTGAGCGCCTGGAACGTGTCCAGCGCCACCTGCATCGGCCGGCCCTTGGGGTGCTGCACGACGAGCGCCAGCGCGCCGGTGGTGAAGGGCGCGGGCGACGGGGGCAACGGGATGAAGCCGCGCGGACGGTCCCCCAGCCGGTCCTCGCCGGGGGCGTCCTGGATCTGCAGGAAGGCGTAGTCCAGTTCGTCGCGCGTGGCTTCACGCGGGCGCGGATGCATCAGGTCCGCGGGGCTGTGCGGACTCTGCGCCAGGCACGCCGTCACCGCGTACACGCGGCCGGGGTGCACCGCGATGCGGTCGGGCAGCACCTTCAAATCGAAGCGCACGCGCAGCGCCTCCACCAGCCGGTGCTCGATGACGTGCGAGTTGGTGAGCACCACGTCCGGCGCCACCAAGAAGCCCGTGCCCAGCGCGCGGCCTCCGTCCAGCTCCACCCGGCACACGCGCCGCGACAGGAGGGTCAGCCGGTCCCTCCAGGCCTCCGGCGTCATCGGCTGCTTCGCCGCCTGGACGATGCGCGCCAACGCGCTGCCGGAGATGCTGCGCTGCACGGAGGAGAAATACGACTGGAGGAAGCGCCGGATGCGCGGATGGCCCGGCGCCGCCGCCTGCGCGCCGCGCACGAGCACGTCCGTCCACCCTTCCGTCTCCGCGGTGTGCACGAGCGCCCGGGCCCGGGCCGCGCCCTCCCGCTCCATGGAAGGCACGAAGTCCCGACCGCACTTCACCGTGACCATCCGGTGGAGCTCCTCCACCGAGGAGAATGCGCCCAGTAGGGCGTGGGTGAGTTCCTCCCGCTCGGAGCCTTCAAGCTCCATCCGTGTCCTCTCGCGGCCGCCTGGCTCACTCCTGCCGTGTGCCTTGCAGTGTACGCATGCGGGCCACGATTGCACTGAGACCGGAGCGCTCGCCGGGCGGGCCCCCACGCCGCCTCCACCTTCCGCCCACCACCGGGCGGACAGGGGCCGCTCGCGCTCCGTGAGTGGGGAATGACCCTGAACCTGGGGACCCGGGTCCCCCTCCCACGGACTCCAGGGAGGGGTGCCTGCGCCCCGCTCCGGTTCAGCGCACCGCCCAGGTGGTGGGCGGCAGCAACGAGGTGATGCCTGGCTGACCGGGCACGTCCAGCCGCGAGGCGCCCGCCTGGAGCGTCCCGGCGAGCGTGGGCAGCACGCGGAAGGACACCTGCACCGGCGCCGCGCCCTCGGTCCTCGGGGCGATGCGCAGCGACAGCAGCCCGTCCTGCACCTCCCACGACGCGACCCGGGACGACGCCACCAGCGCATCCAGGCTCGCGGCGTCCACCTGCACACCCGCGGGCAGCTCCTGCTGGAACAGCAGCGGCAGGGACGCGGGCGCGCCCACCACCACCCGCACGTCCGCGAGCTGGCCCACGCGCGCCTCCTTCGGCGCGTCCACCGTCAACTCCAGGCCGCCCTTCGCCTCGTTCTTCCAGGGCACCGCCGCGGCCAGCGCCAGCGAGAAGCCCAGCCCCGGCACCGCGGGCTCCGCGCGCACCGTCCACGCGTGCGTCCCCGCCGAGCCCGGCGCCGCGGCCTCCAATGACAGCACCTCGCGCAGCGCCTTCGCGTCGTAGGTGCCCTCCGTGACCGTCTTCCCGTCGCGCTCCAGCGTCACGCGCACCTGGGACGGCAGCGGGTCCTTGAAGAGCGCCAGCGCCGCGCGCAGGCCCACGCGGTTCGCCTGCCCATCCCCCCAGCCCTGGCCGGGCGAGTAGCGCGCCAGCAGGAAGGCGCCCAGGTCCGCCAGCGGCGCCTTCGCATCGCCCTGCAGGGCGAGCACCGCCATCGCCGTGGCCTCCGCGACGGAGGGCTCCTGGCCGTCCGCGCGCACCGTGCCCGGCTCCACCGACAGCGACGCGGTGCCGTCCGCGCCCGGCTTCACCGCTTCGCGCACGCGGGTGCGCAGCGCGTCCGCCACGCTGCCCGTCACCGCGCCCTCCGCCAGCAACACCGCCGCCGTGTAGCCGTCCTTCACCTGCGGCAGGTAGCGCTCGAAGACGCCCGCGGAGCGCGCGGTGAAGGCCGCGGCGCGCTGCTTGCCCGCGTCGGTGCCCACCGAAGCGCGCACCGTGCGCGCGCAGTCCGCCGTCGCCACCAGCAGGCGCTGGAGCTGCCAGCCCTCACCGCCCTGGCAGGTGCCGTCCGGCCGCTGCGCCTTCGCCACCTGGTCCACGAGCCGCTCGCCCAGCCGCGCGAGCACCGGGTTGTCCGGGTGGGCCAGCGCCCCTTCCGCGAGCCGCGTCGCCACGTCCACCGACGGCGCTCTCGCGGCCCGGAGCACCCGCTGCCCCGCCACCTGCGCCAGGGTCTTCAGCGCGGCCGCGTCCGGCGTCTCGCCCAGCGCCTGGAGCAGCGTGGGCGCCTGCCCCGCGAGCAGCAGCGTGTACGCATCCGCGGCCACGTCCCCGGGCCTGCGCTCCACCGCCGCCAGCTCCGAGCGGACCACGCCCAGCGCGCCCGGGTACACCTGCAACCGCACCCGTTCGCTGCCGGCCTGCGCGTCCGCCGGCCCCGTCAGGGACAGCGTGCGCGGCGCAGCCAGCGAGCCGCCCCGCGTCTGGACCACGGGCTGACCGGTGGCCCACACGTCGAAGTCGCGCACCACCGCGTCGGCCTCACCCAGCGTGGCCCGCACCGTCACCGGCCCCGCGCCCTGAGCGCGCACCGTCACCAGCTCCACCGCGCTGCCCCGCGCGGGCACCTTCACCGTGCGCGAGCCGGCCTCCACCTGCGCGCCGCGCACGTCCACCTTCAGCGCGGCCACCACCTCCTTGTCGGTGGTGTTCACCACCTGCACCGGCAAGCGCACCGTGTCGCCCGAGCGCAGGAAGGGCGGCAGCACCGGATCCACGTACGTGGGCAGCGTGCCCGCGAAGGACGTCACCGCCCCCGCCTGCGCGCCGGAGCGCGAGTGCGCGAGCGCCAGCACCCGCCACTGCGTCAGCCGGTCCGGCACGCGCACGGGCACCGTCGCCTGGCCGCTTCCGTCCGTCACCACCAGGGGCTCGAAGAGGAACGTCTCCGGGAACCACGCGCGGGTGGGCACTGGCGCCCCGTCCGTGCCCGGCTCGGAGGGTTCGGCCTGCTCCTGCTCCGCGAACGCGTCATCGGAGTCCCGCTCCGCCATCACGGGCGCCGCGGCCGGCGGGGGCATCGCCATGCCACCGCCACCCGGCCCCGTCCCTCGCGCGCCCAGACCTCCCTCGTCGAAGGACGCCGAGCCGAAGGACTTCATGCTCTTCTTGTTCAGGCCCTGCGCGACCGCCACCTCCATGGAGGGCGCCTCCTCCGCGCTCCCGGAGAGCGCGGCGGCGGACGACCCGAAGAGCCTCCTCACGCTGTCGCCCACGGCCGCCAGGGCCACCATGGCCCCCACGCCCAGCACGAAGCCCAGGACCCCACCCTTCATCCCGCGCGAAATCATGGCGACTCCCGGGCGACCCACGCGCCCCAGTTCACGACGTCTTCCGGCAACCGCGTGCCACTCACCACCACCGCGCGAGGATCCGTCAGCGACAACAGGTCCTCGGGCAGGCGCGACAGCCGCAGCCTGCGTCCGAACGCGTCCGTCACCTTCTGCCCGCGCTGCTCGCAAGCAGCGAGCGACTCCTTCCACAGCCGGGCGAGCCCTTCTGGATCCAACGTCTCCCCCTTGGGCGCCGTCTCCTCCCACTTGCGCGTGCGCGTGTGCAGCTCCGTCAGCACCGCGTAGAAGGGCTCCGTCAGCTCCGCGTCCGGCGAGAAGGGGCTGGTCGCGTTCGCCGTCACGCGCGCCTCCAGCTCCTCCGGCTTCGGCACCTCCGTCACGCGCAGCAGCGCCGCC
This sequence comes from Corallococcus praedator, assembly GCF_003612125.1. GTDB lineage: Bacteria > Myxococcota > Myxococcia > Myxococcales > Myxococcaceae > Corallococcus > Corallococcus praedator. The sequence continues at coordinate 2,541 of NZ_RAWI01000046.1, read as the reverse complement.
GCCGCCGCGTTCGCGCCCCGGATGCGGCCCATCGCCAGCGCCTGTCCATCCAGCACCCCGAAGGCCGGCAACGACACCGTGGGCGCGGGCCGCAGGCCCTCCAGCGCGTCCGCGCCCGGCAGCGGCGCGAGCTGTGACAGCGTCTCATCCACGCCGAACAGGCCCACCGCCGCCGCGCCGTCCTTTCCGTCCACCACCGTGTGCACCTGCAGGTGGGCCAGCTCACCGGGCGCGTACGCGGGCTTGTCCGGCGACACCTCCACCGCCAGTTGCGCGCGCGGCGCCACGTACACGCGCGCCTGCGCGGCCACGCCCTCCACGTGGGCCCAGCCCTCGAAGTCCGCGGGCAGCGTGAAGCGCGCCGAGCGCGTGGGCGCGTCCACCACCTCCTTCAGCCGGGCCTTCCCCGCCACCAGCTCCAGCGTCCGGGGCAGCTCACCCTCGAAGCCCGGGCCGCGCAGCAGCTCCACCTTCACGGCTTCGCCCGCCTTCGCCAGCACCGGCGTCGCGCGCAGGCGCAGGGGCGGCAGCCTCGCGGGACGCAGCACCAGCTTCGTGTCGCCCACGTCCTGGCCGTCCCACTTCGCCTTCACCTTCAGCTCGTAGCCCAGGAACGTGGTGGCCCGGGCCTGGTAGGTGCGACCCTCGCTCCACGCGGGCTGCACGGAGAAGCGCACCACGCCCATGGCGCCCCCGACCGGCGAGCCGTCCGCCTCATCCGACGCCGCCAACGGCAGGCGCAGCCGGGAGAAGCGCTCCTTCAGGCACGGCAGCACCGACGCGGGAACCGCGCTGCCGGACGAAGGCAGCGGCAGCCACGACAGCGCCACGTCCCGCTTCCCGGGCACCTGCCGCCACGTCAGCACCGCGGGCAGCGTGGACACCCCGGGCAGCTCCGAAGGCAGACACGCGCGCGCATCCAGCGCGGGGCGGGCCAGGGCCGCCTCCAACTCCTGCGTGTTCCCGGTGGCCGTCTGGACCTGGGGTTGCAGCATGGGCAGGCCGGGGTCCGTGACGCGGAAGCGCAGCGCGAGCATCCGCTCCGCGCCGGACGGCAGGCCCCGGGCCCGCAGCACGGAGGCCATGCACGCGCCCGCCCCTTCGTCCGCGCCCGCCACGTCCAGCACCTGTCCCGACGCGCCCACCCGCGCCGCGAGCGACACCATGTCGCCCCCGGTGGCCGCGCTGACGAAGCGGGCGCAGGGATGGAAGGCGGGCAGCAGGCGCTCCAGCGCGAGCTGATCCTGAAGCGACGGCTGCTGTCCTCCCCGGTCATTCAGCAGGTCCTGGGAGGAGGCCAGCGACACCGGCGGCGGACGCGGGATGGGCCGGACCGGCAGGGGCGGCACCACCACGTTCACCGCGGGGCCGGGGTCCAGTTGGAAGGCGGCCACGCCGTCCTCGTCCGCCACCGCGCTCACACCGGGGTCCTTGGGGTCCCACGCGCGCGTCACCGTCACCTCCGCGCCCGGCAGCACCCGGCCCGCGGCGGTGGTGGCGCGCAGGTAGACGCGGTTGTTGAAGCCCGCGACCAGCCCGTCCTCCAGCTCCGTCACCGACGACACGGCCAGCGCGTCCTCGGACAGCAGGAGCGACACCGCGCCCCGCACCGGCTCACCGGTGGCATCGCGCGCCTCCACGCGCGCGCTCAGCGTGGACTGTCCGCGCAGGTCCGCGGGCACGCGCGGCAGCGTCACCTTGAAGCGGCCCGCGGCGTCCGTGCGCGCCTTCTTCGGCAGCTCGCCCTTGAGCCACTCCGTGGGGGGCGGCCACGCGCCGGCATGGCTCCACTCCAGCGCCACGTCCGTGTCCGCCACCGGCGCCCCGGACGCGTACGCCACCTCGCCCGTCACCTCCGGCGTTTCGTTGGCGCGCCAGAAGGGCCTCGGGCTGCGGGCCTCCAGTCGCAGGCGCGGCAGGGTGAAGGGCTCCACCGTGAAGTGGACCTCGCCGGACGCGCCGCCGCTGGTCCACGCCACCGTCCAGTCGCCCGTGGGCGCGCCCCGGTCCAGCGGCAGCTCCCCGGCCACCACGCCCCAGGGCCCCGCGGGCGCGCGCTCCTCCAGCACCACCTCCCCGGTGGGGTCCTTCACCATCCAAGTCCCCGGCCGCCCGTCGAGCGGCGACAGGTCCTTCGCCCGGAGCGCCACCGCGCGGAACCTCACCCGGTGCCCGGGCTCATAGAGGGGACGGTCGGTCAGCACGCGCACCCGCGCGGGCGCGTACAGCGGCAGGGGCGCGTCCACCGTGTCGGTGCCCAGCGGCGTGGTGATGCGCGCGCGCAGCCGGTAGTCCCCGTCCGGCACCTGGGGCAGCGTCACCGGCGCGTTCAGCGGACCGTCGCCGTCGCGCTTCCAGGACGACTTCTCATCCACCGGCAGGGGCGTCTCCTTGCCGGCCGCGTCCACCAGGAACAGCACCACCACGAGCAGGCCCACGACGACGGGACGGAACCCGCCTCCGGAGCCCGCGCGCTGCGCGGTCCGGACCGGCGCGGCCGTGATGTGCGAGGTCCGCGCGGGCTTCACCGAGCTGATGCGC